>NZ_JAHSQD010000518.1 GCF_020103755.1 Streptomyces sp. LS1784 | reverse complement strand
CGGCCGGGGCGGCGAAGGCCGCGAAGCCGGGCGCCGGGGCGGCGTGCGAGACCAGGGCCGCCCGGGCCACCGCCCGCGCGGTGATCCGGCGGTCCCCCACGGCCTGCGCCGATTCCTCGTCCGCCCAGCGCTCCGCGCTGTACGCCACCGCCTTCTGCAACGGCCGCAGGAACGGGTTGACGCAGGCGGCGAGCTGGGTGGTCAGCAGGTACCGGTGGTGCCGGTGGCGCAGGTGCGCCCGCTCGTGCGCGAGCAGCGCCTCACGCTCGTCGGCAGCCAGGCCGGCCAGCATCCCGGTCGAGACCACCACCCGGCCGGGCGATCCGGGCAGCGCGTAGGCGTACGGGCTGCGGTCCGGCAGCACCGCGAGGTCGCCGCTCTCCCCCGGCCCGGCGGGCAGCCCGCTCAGTGCCCGGCGGGCCCGGCCCCGCACCCGAAGGTGCCGGACGGTCGTCCGGGCGCAGGCGAGGCCCACCAGGGCCAGCAGCCACATCGCAGCCGTGCCGACCGTCTCGTGGTACGGCAGCGCGGCCCGCACCTCCGGGTCTGACCAGCTGTCCGGCAGCGGGTTGCCGGGGATCTGCGCGGTGCCCACCACCCCGATCAGCCCGAGGCAGAGCGCACTGCACACCGCCATCACCGCGCTGATCACGGTCATCAGCCGGGTGGCGCCGCGCGGATGCAGGTGCTGCTCGGTCAGGCGCGCGATCGGGACCGCGGTGAGCGGCAGGACGAGCGGGAGGAAGACGAAGAGGCCCACGGGTCAGCTCTCACGGTCGGGCGCTGCCGGATCGGCGGACGCGGCGTCCAGCAGCGCCCGGAGCAGTTCCTCGTCGTGCGGCAGCAGCGCGCTGACGAAACTGGCCAGGACGGCGTCCCGGTCCGCTTCCCCGTCGAGCATCCGGCGCATCCGCAGCGCGGCCAGACCGGCGGCGTCCGAGGAGGCCTGCCAGAGGTAGGAACGGCCGGAGCGGGTCCGGGTCACGGCGTTCTTGGCGTGCAGCCGGGACAGGATGGTCATCACCGTGGTGTACGCCAGGTCGCCCTCCAGGCGTTCCTGGACCCATCCCGCGGCGGCCGGGCCGGGCGCCTGCTGGAGCACCCCGAGCACCTGAGCCTCCAGCTCGCCCTGGCCGCGTCGTCGGGCCGGCGCGTCCCCGGCCGCCGGGACGTTCCTCTCGTCTGCCATGACGGCCCACTCCCTCCGGATGCCGCGCCCGGACCGACGGGCGCGGGTTCATCCTAACGAGCACGGGGCCGCGCCGAACCGGTCGGAGCAAGGGGTTCGGGGGCGTACGGCGCCGCCCCCGCCGCCCGAGGGGCCCGCCTCGGCGGGATCACGCGGCGGCGGCGGTGCGGGAGGCGCGGAGGCCGGTGGCCGCGCTACCGTCCGTACCCCGCCATCCGCTCCAGGCGGGCGATGCGCTCGGCCATCGGCGGGTGGGTGGAGAAGAGCCGGGCGCCGGTCTCGCCGGGGCGGAAGGGACTGGCGATCATCATGTGGCTCGCCGTCTGGAGCTGCGGCTCGGGCGGGAGCGGCAGCCGACGGGTGCCGTCGTCGAGCTTCCGCAGGGCGCTCGCGAGGGCGAGCGGGTCGCCGGTGATCCGGGCCCCGTCGGCGTCGGCCTGGTACTCGCGGGAGCGGCTGACCGCCATCTGGATCAGCCCGGCCGCGAGCGGGCCGAGGATCATGATGGCGAGCATTCCGAACAGCCCCGGGCCGTCGTCGTCCTCGTCGCGCCCGAACGGGATCAGCCAGGCGAAGTTCACCAGGAACATCACCACCGAGGCGAGCGCCCCGGCCACGGAGGAGATCAGGATGTCCCGGTTGTAGACGTGGCTCAGCTCGTGCCCGAGCACGCCCCGCAGCTCGCGTTCGTCCAGGATCTGCAGGATGCCCTCGGTGCAGCAGACCGCCGCGTTGCGCGGGTTGCGGCCGGTGGCGAAGGCGTTCGGGGCCGGGGTCGGGGAGATGTAGAGGCGGGGCATCGGCTGGCGGGCCGAGGTGGAGAGCTCGCGGACGATCCGGTACAGCCCGGGTGCCTCGAACTCGCTGACCGGCCGGGCCCGCATGGCCCGCAGCGCGATCTTGTCGCTGTTCCAGTAGGCGTAGGCGTTGGTCCCGAGGGCGACCAGCAGGGCGATCACGAAGCCGGTGCGGCCGAAGAGGCTGCCGATCACCAGGATCAGCGCCGACAGGCCTCCGAGCAGGACCGCGGTCCTCAGTCCGTTGTGCCGGCTGTGCACGTCAGGCCCTCCAATGGCGCGGTGGGGAAGCCCTTTCTGCCTCGTCCCTCTTGCCCGGTCAACGGGTGGGGCCGGGGACCTTGTTCCCTTGTGACCGACGCGACACCGCCGCGGGGCCGCCGGGCCGCACCCCCGGCTCGGCGCGGCGCGGGCTCAGAACAGCGACCCGCCCGCCACCTGGAGGACCAGCTGCGGCGCCACCGAGAGGACCACGGCGACCGAGGCGGTGAGCCCCAGCGTCGCGGTGAGGCTCGTCGGCAGGCGGTGCCCGGCAGTGGCCTCTCCGAGGGGCGCGTCGCCCGCCGGGGCGAACAGCCGGGCCGTCCACAGCAGGTAGTAGTACAGGGCGACGACCACGTTGACGGCCATCACCACGGCGAGCCAGCCCAGTCCGGCGTCGACCGCCGCGCGGAACACCACGACCTTGCCGAACAGGCCGACCACGCCCGGCGGCAGCCCGGCCAGGCAGAGCAGGAAGAAGGCGAGCGCCAGCGCCGTCCAGCGGCTGCGGGCGAACAGGCCGCGGAAGTCGTCCACGCTGGTCCCGGCCCGGCGTCCGACGGCGGCGACCACCCCGAAGGCGCCGAGGTTCACCACGCCGTAGATGAGCGCGTACGCCGCGGTGGCGCCGAGGGGGTCGACGCCGGTGGGCGCGTAGCCGGCCGCGGCGAGCGGCACCAGCAGGTACCCGGCCTGGCCGACCGAGGACCAGGCGAGCAGCCGCACCGCGCTGTACCGGGTGTCGAAGCGCTGCCGCAGCGCGCCGACGTTGCCGACGGTCATGGTGACGGCCGCCAGCACGGCGAGCACCAGGCCCCAGGTGTGGGCGTACGGGCGGAAGGCGATGGTGGTGGCGAGCGCGAGCCCGGACAGGCCGGCCGCCTTGCCGACCACCGAGAGGTAGCCGGCCACCGGCAGCGGGGCGCCGGTGTAGGTGTCGGGAACCCAGAAGTGGAACGGGACGGCGGCGACCTTGAAGGCGAAGCCGACCAGGGTCAGCACGGCCCCCGTCTCGGCCAGCGGCTTGAGCTGCCCGGGGGCGTGCTCCAGGCCCCGGGCGACGGCGTCGAGGTGCAGGCTGCCGCCGGCCGCGTAGACGAAGCCGACGCCGAGCAGCATCACGGCGGTCGCGGTCACCGAGGAGACGAAGAACTTGAGCGCGGCCTCCGCGCCCCGGCCGTCCCGGCGCAGCGCGACCAGGGCGAAGGCGGGCAGCGAGGCGACCTCCAGGGCGATCACCATGGTGGCGAGGTCGCGGGAGGCGGGCAGCAGGGCGGCGCCGGTGGCGCTGGAGAGCAGCAGGAACCAGTACTCGCCGCGCGGCAGCCTCTCGCTCTCCACGGTGTGCACCGACAGCAGCGCCGCGATCAGCGCGCCGCCGAGGGCGAGCAGCTGGAACACCAGGGCGAAGTGGTCGGCGACGTACGAGCAGCCGCCGTTGTCAGACCCCCCTGCTACGTTCTGCACGCAGAAGGTCGCCCGGGGTGACGGTCCGGTGAGGGGAAGGAGCGCGATGAGGGCGAGGGCGAGTCCGGCCGCGGTGAGGCGGCCGAGCCACTTCTTGTGCCGCTCGGGCAGGAACAGGTCCGTGAGCAGCACGGCGAGGGCGGCCACGGCGGCGATCAGCGGGGGCGCGATCGCCACCCAGTCCACGGACTGGATCAGGCTGCCCGGGTTGGCTACGGCGAGGGAGGTCACAGTGTGCTGCCCCGTGGAGTGAGGTCCGAGTGCGGCGGTCTGGGCTGCGAGCACGGTCAGCCACCCCCGAGAAGGTGCTTGACGGCGGGGTCGGAGAGGCCGAGCAGCAGCGCGGGCCACAGGCCGGCGAGCAGGGTGAGCGCGGCCAGCGGCGTCCAGCTGACGGCCTCGTACGGGCGCAGGTCGGCGAGCTCGGCCACCGGTGCGGGCTGCCCGGGGTCCCCCATGCAGACGCGCTTGACCACGATCAGGAGGTACGCGGCGGTGAGGAGGGTGCCGAGGCCGGCCAGGACCATGTAGGTGACGAACGCGGGGCGCGACAGGCCGCCGGCCGGGTCGAACGCGCCGAACATGGCGAGCAGCTCGCCCCAGAAGCCGGCCAGGCCGGGCAGGCCGAGGCTGGCGACGGCGGCGAAGGCGAGCAGCGCGCCGAGCCGCGGGGCCCGGCCGTACAGGGCGGCGCCGGTGGCGCCGGAGAGGGTGTCGAGGTCGGCCGTGCCGTAGCGGTCCTTGAGCGCACCGACGACGAAGAACAGCAGACCGGTGATCAGACCGTGGGCGATGTTGGCGAACAGCGCGCCGTTGACGCCCACCGGGGTGAGGGAGGCGATGCCGAGCAGCACGAAGCCCATGTGGCCGACGGAGGAGTACGCGATCAGGCGCTTGAGGTCGCCCTTGGATCCGGGGCGGGCCAGCGCCAGGCAGGCCAGTGAGCCGTAGACGATGCCGACGGCCGCGAAGGCGCCCAGGTAGGGGGCCAGGGTGGCGGCGCCGTCCGGCACGGCGGGGAGGAGGACGCGGACGAGACCGTAGGTGCCCATCTTCAGCAGCACGCCGGCGAGCAGCACCGAGCCCACCGTCGGGGCGGCGGTGTGCGCGTCGGGGAGCCAGCTGTGCAGTGGCCAGGCGGGGGCCTTGACCGCGAGCCCGACCAGGATCGCCAGCGCGGCGATCACCTGGGTGGTGTGGCTCAGGCCGCCGCCGTGCGCGGCGGCCAGGGCCTGCATGTCGAAGGTGCCGGCCTTGCTGCCGATCAGCAGGAAGCCGAGCAGCATCACGGCCGAGCCGAGCAGCGTGTAGAGGATGAACCGGTTGGCGGCCGGGACCTTCGCGCCGCTCCCCCAGCGGGCGATCAGGAAGTACATCGGGATCAGCACGATCTCGAAGGCCAGGAAGAAGAGCAGGAGGTCCAGCACCGCGAAGGTGGCGAGCATGCCGACTTCGAGGAGGAGGAACAGCCCGACGAAGGCCTGCGCGGACGGACGGGGCTCATCGGGGGTTCCGCCCCGGGCGTCCCCCTCCGGCAGCCGTTTCTCCGAGTACAGCGCGCAGAGGAAGGTGAGCAGCGCGGTCAGCACGATCAGCGGCAGCGAGATGCCGTCCACCCCGAGGTGGAGGCGCACGTGCAGGGCCGGGATCCAGGACACGTCGGTGGTGGCCTGCATCCGGGCGGGCTCGTCGTGGTCGAAGCCGGCCGCGAGGGCGACGGTGAGCAGGAACACCGCGCCGGTGACGACGGTGTTCAGCCGCAGTGCCCGCCGGTCGGCGACGGCCCGGTCCGGCCCGAACACCGGCGCCAGGGTGAGCGCGGCGCCGAGCAGCGGCAGCACCAGGAGGGCGATGAGGACTGCGTTCATCGGGGGCTCCCGGGAGCGGTCGAGGAGACGGAGGTGGAGGAGAGCGGCACCGGCTACACCGCCACCAGGACGGCCAGCAGGACGACCGCGGCCAGCAGGGCGCTGAGGTACGTCTGCGCGTTTCCGGTCTGCGCGAGCCGGACGGCCCGGCCCAGCAGGTTGGCACCCGCTCCGCTGCCGCGCACGTAGGTCTCGACGACCTCGCGGTCGAGGAAGCGGACCAGCTCGGCGGCGGCGCCCACCGGGCGGACGAACAGCGCGTGGTACAGCCGGTCGACGCCGAAGCCGTGCCGGGCCGGGCCGAACAGCGGGCCGAGCAGGGTGCGCCCGGGGTCGCCGACGATCACCTCGGTGGCCGGGGCTCCGCCCTGCTCGGGCACCCGGCCCGCGACGGCCGGGGCCGGACGGCC
>NZ_JAHSQD010000517.1 GCF_020103755.1 Streptomyces sp. LS1784 | reverse complement strand
CCGGGCGCGCGGTTCGCGCGGCCGCAAGGCGGGCCGCCCGGGCCGGCAGCCCAGGCCGTGGTGGATCGAGCTGCCGGTGATGGCGGCGGTCGGCCTGGTGGTCGCGCTGCTGATCAAGACCTGTCTGTTCCAGGTGTTCACCATCCCGTCCGGCTCGATGGAGAACACCCTGCGGATCGGCGACCGGGTCGGGGTGAACAAGCTGGCGCCGCTGACCGGCTGGGAGCCGGAGCCGGGGCAGCCGGTGGTGTTCAAGGACCCGGGGGGCTGGCTGCCGCCGCAGCCCGCCGACCCGAACCCGTTCACCAACGCCGTGAGCTCGGCGCTCAGCTTCGTCGGTCTGGTGCCGCCGAAGGACGACAACTACCTGGTCAAGCGGGTCATCGCGACCGGTGGCCAGACCGTGCAGTGCGAGGGCACCACGCTGACCGTCGACGGGCGGAAGGTCGACGAGCCGTACCTGCACCCCGGGGACGACTCCTGCGCCGGGCTGGACTTCGGGCCGGTGAAGGTGCCCTCGGGCTACGTCTGGGTCGAGGGCGACCACCGCAGCGACTCGTCGGACTCCCGCTACCACCAGCACGGCCAGGGTGGCGGTGCCGTGCCGGTGGACAACGTGGTCGGCCCGGTGTCGGCCGTCGTGTGGCCGCTCAATCACTTCGACTGGTTCGGCTGGACCGGCCGCTGACCCCACGCTCGGCGGTCACCGGGCCGGGAGCCCCGGCTTCGGCAGCTCCCGGCTCGACGGTTCCAGGTTCGGCAGTTCCACGGCCGTCGGCCGGCGAACCCGCACCCGCCTGCGCGGGCTTGCTCGCCTGCGCCGCGAAGGCGCCGGTCAGCACCAGCAGGCCGCCCGCGATCTGCGGCAGCCCGAGGTGCTCGCCGAGCAGCACCCAGGCCGCCACGGCGGCGACCACCGCCTCCAGGTTGGCGACCACCCCGGCGATCGGCGGCGAGAGGTGGCCGACCGCGATCACGCCGGTCAGATAGGCGAGCACGGTGGCGATCAGGACCATCCACGCGGCCGGGAGGAAGGCGGGCAGGGTGTGCCCGTTCATCACCACCGACCCGCCGAGCCGGCTCCAGTCGGCCTGCCACGGGCGGGTGAGGGCGGTGAGCAGCACGGCGCCGACGAGCAGTCCGAACGCGCTGACGGCGAGCGGGTCGACCGGGCGGTCGCCGCGCCGGCCGGCGTCGGCGAGCACGAAGTAGCCGACCTGGCAGCAGGCCGCGCCGAGGGCGAACAGCACGCCCAGCACGTCGAAGCTCAGACCGTTCCAGAACTCGACCACGCAGGCCAGTCCGGCCACCGCGACGCCGGCGCCGATGGCGGCGCCGCGGGTGATCGGCTTGCGCTGGACGAACCTGACGTAGCCGAGCAGCAGCGGCGGCCCGAGGTACTCGATGAGCAGGGCGACGCCGACCGGGATGCGGGAGATCGCCGCGAAGTAGCAGGCCTGGACGCCCGCCACGGCGATCAGGCCGAAACCGAGCAGCAGGCCGGGGCGGCGCAGTACGGCGTCCCGGTGCCGGTAGGCGATCGGGAGGAGTGCCACCGCCGCCCCGGTGACCCGGAGCCACACCACGTGCAGAGGGGAGAGCCCGGCCTCTATCAGTGGCTTGGCCGCGGTGCCGGAGCCGCCGAAGGCGAATGCGGAGACCAGCGCGAGGCCGAGGCCGAGGGTTCTGCCCGAAGGGAGGGTGGGCGAGGCCGTTGATCTGTACACCGCCGCATTGTGACAGCCGTGCCGATGACCGGGTAAGGCGCCATTCCGTCGTTTGGTCCTGCTCTCAACTGTGCGGAGTGGCGCACTCACCGGTGCGGAGTGGCGCACTCACCCGATCCCGGACGGCGTCCCGGGTACCCCCCCCGCCGGCCCCGGACCGTCAGCCCCTGGAGCCGGACGAGGCGCCTGCCCCCGTCAGCGTGTCCGGCCCGCCCACGGGCGGGGCGGTCGGCTGCGTGGTCGGGGCCGTGGTCGGCTGCGTGGTCGGCGTCGGCCGCGAGGTGGGCCGGGGCGGCCGGGTGGGCTGGGTGCTGGGCTGGGTGGTCGGAGGAGCCGTCGGAGCGGTGGTCGCGCCGCCGTCGGTGCCGCCCGACGGGATCGAACCGGAGCCGTCTCCCGGCGCCGTGGTGGGGCCGGTGCTCGGCGCGCCGGTGGGGGCGCCCGTCGACGGGGTGCTGCTCGGCGCGCTCGGGGCGGTCGGCAGGTCGGCCGCACCCGAGAAGTCGCCGTCGGCCGGGGTCGGGAAGTCACCGACCGGCTGGCCCTTGAGCGCGGCCTTCATGTAGCTGGTCCAGATCTGGGCCGGGTACTGGCCGCCCGCCGCGCCGTCGATGCCGCCGACGCCGCTCAGGCTGACCTGGGAGCCGTTGCCCGGGTCCTGGCCGAACAGGGCGACCGAGGTGACCAGCTCGGGGGTGTAGCCCACGAACCAGACGGACTTCTGGTCGTCGGTGGTGCCGGTCTTGCCCGCCGCCGGGCGGCCGAGCGACTTCGCCCGCCAGCCGGTGCCGCCCGGGTCGTTCACCACGCCCTGGAGCATCGAGGTGACCTGGTTGGCGGTGTCCGCGCTGATCGCCTGGGTGGTCTTGTGCGCGGGCAGCGCCACGGCCTCGCCCTCGCGGTCCACCGACTGCACCAGCCACGGGGTGATCTGCTTGCCGCCGTTGTCCAGCGTGGCGTACACACCGGCCATGTCGAGCACGCTCGGGGTGGCCGCGCCCAGCGGGATGGAGGGTACCGCGTCGAGCCCCGGGGTGTTGCCGGGCAGGCCCAGCGCGATGCCGGTGTCCTTGACCTTCTGCAGCCCGGTGTCCTGCGCGAGCTGCGCGAACGCGGAGTTGACCGACCAGTCGGTGGCCTGCTGCAGGGTGATCTGGCCGTAGCTCTTGTCGCCCTCGTTCGGCGGCGCGTACGGGGTGCCCTTGCCGCCGCGGACCTTCCGGCCGCTGGTGCCGTCGTAGACCGTGCGCGGGGTGACGGTGCGGCCGTCCTGGGTCTTGGCGTCGTTCTCGAAGGCGGCGGCCAGCGCGATCGCCTTGAAGGTCGAGCCGGCCTGGTAGTCGCGCCGGGTGGCGTTGTCGACGTAGTGCTTCACGTAGTCGACGCCGCCGTACAGCGCGACGACCGCGCCGGTCTTCGGGTCCACGGAGGCGGCGCCGGCCTGGGCGGCCGCGTCCGCCTTCCGCTTGTCCGGGTTCAGGGTGTCGCGCAGCTGGGCCTGGACGGAGTCCTGGAGGGCCTGCTGGCGGGCCGGGTCGATGCTCAGCTTGATCGTGTAGCCGCCCTTGGCCAGCTCGGTCTCGCTGATCACCCCGCTGGAGGTGAGGTACTGGGTGGCCGCGTCGACCAGGTAGCCCGCCTGGCCGGACAGGCCCGGGTTGGGCTGGGGGTCCCGGACGTCCGGGAAGGTGGTCCCGGCCCGCTCGTCCGCGGAGAGCCAGCCCTCCTTGACCATGCCGTCGAGCACGTAGTTCCAGCGGTTGACGGCGTTCTGCTTGCCCGTCGCGGTCGCGGTGGCGACGTCGTAGGCGCTCGGCGCGTTCAGCAGAGTGGCCAGGTAGGCGCCCTGGGCGGGGTTCAGGGCGGACGCGTCGATGCCGAAGTACGCCTGGGAGGCGGCCTGGATGCCGTAGGCGCCGCGGCCGTAGTAGGACGTGTTCAGGTAGCCGGAGAGGATCTCGTCCTTGCTCTCGGTGGCGTCCACCTTGATGGCGATGAACAGTTCCTTCACCTTGCGGGTGATCGACTGCTTCTGGCTCAGGTACGTGTTCTTCACGTACTGCTGGGTGATGGTGGAGCCGCCCTGGGTGCCCTCGCCCTTGGCGGTGTTGACCGCGGCCCGGACCAGGCCCTGGACGTTGACCGCGCCCTCGTTGTAGAAGTTCCGGTCCTCGGCGGCCAGCGCGGCGTGCTGGGCGGCGGGGGAGACCTTGTCCAGGGAGACGTTCTGCCGGTTGGTCTGGCCGGTGCGGGTGAGCACCGAACCGTCCGAGTAGAGCCAGGTGTTGCTCTGGGCGGTCGCGGCGGCGTGCGCGTCCGGCACCTTCACCAGGGCGATCCCCAGCGCGAACAGGCCGATGCCGAGCAGCAGTGCCGAGCCGAAGCCGAGCAGGGTCATCCGCCAGGTGGGTATCAGCCGGCGCCAGCCGGTGCGCCCGGGACGGCGCGGCTTCCTGCCGCCGGAGCCGCCGGGCCCGCCGACCGGGCCGGCGGAGCGCTTGAACCGCTTGACCGGGCGGAGGCTGATCGACGGCGTGCGACGGCCGCTCTGGACGTTTCTGGACAAAGCGCGGCCTTTCCTGCGGGCGTCGAAGCAGCCTGCACGGACGGGGACATCGGCGGTTGGGGACCTTTGTCCCGATTCCGGTTCTACTGCCCTGGACGAGCAGAACGGGCCGGATGGCTCCGGCGGATCGCCAATCGAGACCGACATCACACGCAAAACGGACGTCGGAGGCCAAAAAATCGGGGAGCCCCTCGCTGCTGCGAGAGGCTCCCCAACTGTCTGTGCGCCGCCAGGGACTCGAACCCCGGACCCGCTGATTAAGAGTCAGCTGCTCTAACCAACTGAGCTAGCGGCGCCTGCTGACCTGGAAAACAATACACGGTTCCGAGGGATGCCTCGAACCACCCCGGACGCGGCCGCCCGATCCGTCCCTTTCCTTCCGGTTGGGCTGGAGTTCGCCGCTGGTTAGGGTGGAGCGGTGCCCAGCCTCCAGCCAGGACACCCCCGAGCACGACCCGGCAGACCGGGAAGCGGCAGCTCGGGACACCGCACCGCGCGGACGGCGGTCGCCACCCTGCTGCTGCTCAGCGCCGTGGCGTACACCGCCTGGGTGCTGGAGGTCGTGTTGAGCACCGGGCTCGACCCGGTGCAGGCGTACATCAGCGAACTCGCCGCCGAGGACCAGCCGCTGGGCGGCCTGTTCCGGGCCACCGACCTGGCCGCCGGGCTCTGCCTGCTCGCCGCCGCCGGCACCGCCCTCGCCGCCGGGCCGGCCGGGTCCTTCCGCCGCAACCGCTGGGCGTCGGTCGGCTGGTCCGCGCTGGCCGTGTTCGGCGCCGCGACCGCCGCCGACTCCCGGCTGCCGCTCAGCTGCGCACCCACCAGCGACGAGATGTGCGCCGCCCGGGAGACCGCCGGGCTGGTCCCCGCCACCCACACCGCGCACGCCGTCACCAGCAGCCTCGCCATGGCCGGTGCGCTCACCGCGCTGGTCTCGCTCACCGTGGCCGCCCGGCGCTACCGCTGGTGGTCGCCGGTGCGCCGGTTCGGGCCCTGGCTGCTGGGCGCCGAGCTGCTCGCCACCGGCTGGAGCCTCGCCTCGATCGCCGCCTTCCAGGCCGGACACGGCACCTGGGCGCTCGGGGCCGGCCAGCGGCTGCAGGTGCTGCTGGTCGCGCTCTGGCTTGGCCTGCTGGCCCTGGGCGTCGCCCGCTCCGCCTGGCCGGCCGGGCCGCTCCCGGAACGGAGGCCGGCATGAGCACCCCCGGGGCGGAGACCGGCGGCCGGGCGCGCTTCCTGCGCATCGACGGCGTCCCGCTGCACGTCCGCACCGAGGGCAGCGGCCCGGTCTGCCTGCTCTCCGGCGGCCTCGGCAGCAGCTGGTTCGACTGGGACCTGGTCGTCCCCTTCCTCACGCCCTACCGCACCGTGGTCCGCTTCGACCGACCCGGTTACGGACTGAGCGCCGCCGAGCCCGCCGCCGGGCGGCCCTCACCGACGGCGGCCGGCGAGGCCGGGCGCATACGGGCGGTGCTCGACGGCCTCGGGCTGCGCGAGCCCTGCACCGTGGTCGGCCACTCGCTCGCGGGCTTCCACGTCGAGGCCTTCGCCCGGCTGCACCCCGAGCGGACCGCCGGGCTGGTGCTGGTGGACGGCAGTGTGGAGGCGGCGGCCCGCCCGTACCCGGCGCCCGGTGCGCGCGACCTGGCGGCCCGGGCGGTGGCCGGCGTCGCCACCGCCCTCGCCGTGCCCTACCTGCT
>NZ_JAHSQD010000516.1 GCF_020103755.1 Streptomyces sp. LS1784 | reverse complement strand
AGCGGTGGGCCCGGGAGCGGTGGGCCCGGGAGCGGTGGGGGCAGCGGGCGCCGGGCGGACCGGCGGCGGAGACGGAGGGGAGACCGGCGCCCCCGAGGACGTCCCCCGTGTACCGCCCCCCGGCGGCACCGGCGGAGCGACAGGACGCGGCGGGACCTGCCCACCTCCGGCGTACTGCGTCACGGCACCTCCCGACACCTTTCAGCGGGGACACTACACGGCGGCCCGGCAGCGGGCACAGTCCGCTGCCGGGCCACCGCCCGTACCCTCAGCGGGTGGTGAGCTGCTCGGCCAGCGCGCGCAGTGCCAGCTCGTAGGAGCCCAGCCCGAATCCGGCGATGGTGCCGGAGGCCACCGCGGCGATCACCGAGGTGTGCCGGAAGGTCTCCCGGGCGTACGGGTTGGAGATGTGCACCTCGATCAGCGGCGCGGTGCGCTGCGCCGCGGCGTCCCGCATCGCGTACGAGTAGTGCGTGAACGCACCGGGGTTGATCACCACCGGCACCCGGCCGTCCGCCGCCTCGTGCAGCCACTCCACCATCTGCTGCTCGGAGTTGGTCTCGTGCACCTCGACCTCGAAGCCGAACTCCTTGCCCAGCGCGGTGCAGCGCTCGACCAGTCCGGCGTACGAGGTGGCGCCGTAGACGTCCGGCTCGCGGCTGCCCAGCCGGCCCAGGTTGGGGCCGTTGAGGACCATCACCCTGGTCACGCGGAGACCTCCGCGTACGCGGCGACCAGCAGCGACGGGTCGGGGCCCTCCAGCACGGAGGTCTTGCCCAGGCCGTCCAGCACGATGAAGCGGATCAGGTCGCCGCGCGACTTCTTGTCGATCTTCATCGCGTCCAGCAGCTTCGGCCAGGCGTCCGCCCGGTAGCTCAGCGGCAGACCGACCGAGGCCAGCACGGTACGGTGCCGGTCGGCCGTCTCGTCGTCCAACCGCCCGGCCAGACGGCCGAGTTCGGCGGCGAAGACCATGCCGATGGAGATCGCCGCGCCGTGCCGCCACTTGTACCGCTCGTTGCGCTCGATGGCGTGGCCGAGGGTGTGCCCGTAGTTGAGGATCTCGCGCCGCCCGGATTCCTTGAGGTCCCCGGAGACCACGTCGGCCTTGACCTGGATGGCCCGGCGGATCAGCTCGACGGTGTGCGGCCCCGCCGGCGACTTGGCGCCCTCCGGGTCGGCCTCGATCAGGTCGAGGATGGCCGGGTCGGCGATGAAGCCGCACTTGATGACCTCGGCCAGGCCGGAGACGTAGTCGTGCCTGGGCACGGTCTCCAGGGTGCCGAGGTCCGCCAGCACGCCCACCGGCGGGTGGAACGCGCCGACCATGTTCTTGCCCTCGGCGATGTTGATGCCGGTCTTGCCGCCGACCGCCGCGTCGACCATGCCGAGCAGCGTGGTGGGCATGGAGATCCAGCGCACCCCGCGCAGCCAGGTGGCGGCGACGAAGCCGGCCAGGTCGGTGGTGGCGCCGCCACCGAGGCCGACGATGACGTCGCTGCGGGTGAAGCCGGTCTGCCCGAGCACCGACCAGCAGTACGCGGCGACCTCGGCGCTCTTGGCGTCCTCGGCGTTGGGCACCTGCAGCGCGATGGCCTCGTAGCCCTCGCCGAGCAGGTCCTCGCGGATCGCGTCGGCGGTGGCGGCCAGCGCCTCCGGGTGGATGATCGCGACCCGCTTCGCCCGGGCGCCGATCAGCGGCGCCAGCTCGCCGAGCAGCTGGTGCCCGATCAGCACGTCGTACGGGTCGTGGCCGGCGCTGCCGCCGACGTGGATCCTGACGGTGGTGTCAGTCATGGGGGGTCTTCAGCTCCAGTGCTTCCAGTACGGCGTCCGCGACCTGCTCCGGGCTGCGCCCGGCGGTGTCGACCACGGCGGTGGCCACCTCCAGGTAGAGGGGGCGGCGGGCCTCCATCAGCTCGCGCCAGCGGGCCCGCGGGTTGATGGCCAGCAGCGGGCGCGGGGCGTCCAGGCCGACCCGCTTGACCGCGTCGGCCAGCGGGACCTCCAGGAAGACCACCGGCAGCTCGCGCAGCAGCGTGCGGGTGGCCTCGGCCAGCACCGCGCCGCCGCCGAGCGCCAGGATCCCGTCGTGCCCCTCGGCCGCCGTGCGCACGGCGGCCGCCTCCAGCGCGCGGAAGTGCGGCTCGCCCTCGTCGACGAAGATCTCCGGGATGGGCTTTCCGGCCGTCGCCTCGATGTCGGCGTCGGTGTCCCGGAAGCCGACACCCAGGCGCTCGGCCAGGACCCGCCCGACGGTGGACTTGCCACTGCCGGGCGGGCCGACCAGCACGACAACGGGCGAATTACCCCCGGCCCCCGCTTCGCTCGGCCGGTGGCTTCGCCAGGAGGCCCCTTCTTCTGGCCGCTCGCTCATTATCGGACGATCAGGTTGTCGAGGTAGCCCTGGACGTTGCGCCGGGTCTCGGAGACGTTGTCGCCGCCGAACTTCTCGTTCACGGCGTCCGCCAGCACCAGCGCGACCATCGCCTCGGCGACGATGCCCGCGGCCGGCACCGCGCAGACGTCCGAGCGCTGGTGGTGCGCCTTGGCCGGCTCACCGGTGCGCACGTCCAGGGTCTGGAGCGCCCGCGGCACGGTGGCGATCGGCTTCATCGCGGCGCGCACCCGCAGCACCTCGCCGGTGGACAGGCCGCCCTCGGTGCCGCCGGAGCGGCCGGAGGTGCGCTTGACGCCCTCGGGGGTGGGGACGATCTCGTCGTGCGCCTCGGAGCCCGGCACCCGGGCCAGGTCGAAGCCGTCGCCGACCTCGACGCCCTTGATCGCCTGGATGCCCATCAGCGCGGCGGCCAGCCGCGCGTCCAGCCGGCGGTCCCAGTGCACGTGCGAGCCGAGGCCCACCGGCACGCCGTACGCCAGCACCTCGACCACGCCGCCCAGGGTGTCGCCGTCCTTGTGGGCCTGGTCGATCTCGGCGACCATCGCCTTCGAGGCCTCGGCGTCCAGGCAGCGCACCGGGTCGGCGTCCAGCCGGGCCTCGTCCGAGGGCAGCGGCAGCACGCCGGCCGGCGCCTTGGCGGCGGCCAGCTCGACCACGTGGCTGACGATCTCGATCCCGGCCACCTCGCGGAGGTACGCGCGGGCGACGGCGCCCAGCGCGACCCGGGCGGCCGTCTCGCGGGCGCTGGCGCGCTCCAGGATCGGCCGCGCCTCCTCGATCGAGTACTTCTGCATGCCGGCCAGGTCGGCGTGACCGGGCCGGGGGCGGGTGAGCGCCTCGTTGCGGGCCAGGCCCGCCAGCACCTCGGGGTCGACCGGGTCGGCCGACATGACCTGTTCCCACTTCGGCCACTCGGTGTTGCCGACCATGATCGCGACCGGGCTGCCCATGGTCAGACCGTGCCGGACGCCGCCGAGGAAGGTCACCTCGTCCTGTTCGAACTTCATCCGCGCCCCGCGGCCGTAACCGAGCCGGCGGCGCGCCAGCGCGTCGGCCACCACGTCGGTGGTGACCGGTACACCGGCGGGCAGGCCTTCCAGCGTCGCGACGAGTGCGGGACCGTGCGACTCCCCCGCCGTCAGCCAGCGCAACGTACCCAACGGAGCTCCTTCATCAGCGGACCGGACCTCGGCACCGCCGGGGCCCGCCCGGGCGTGCCTTGTGCCTGAATCCTTTCATGCCCCAGCAGCACCTGGGGGCACAGTCCGCGTGACGGACGGCAACCGGCCACGATCCGGCCGGGAACGGCCCCGGAACCCGCCGGAGGGCGGGCCGGGCGCCCGGCCGTAGGACCGGGTGCCCGGCCCGACGCCGGAGTCCGCGGCCGGGGCTCAGTGCCCGGCGAGCGCCTTCTCCCCCGCCTCGCGCATCGCCGCCAGCGGCCCGGGCGTCCGCCCGGTGAAGGCCTCGCTCTGCAGCACCGCCTGGTGCACCAGGAGGTCCAGCCCGCCCAGGACGGTCGCCCCGCGCCCGGCACAGGCGGCGGCCAGCGCCGTCGGCCACGGGTGGTACAGCACGTCGAACAGCGCGCCCGGCTCGGCGGGCAGCGCGTCGGCGAAGACGTCGGTCGCGCCGACCGGCGTGGTGGAGACGGTCAGCGGCCGGGCCAGCGCCTGCGCGCCGCGCTCCCAGTCGGCGGTGCGGACGGCCACGCCGAGCCGCTCGCCCAGCTCGGCCATCTCCCGGGCCCGCTCGACGCTGCGCACGTAGACCGTCACCTCGCCGGTGCAGATCTGGGCGAGCGCGGCCAGCGCCGAGGAGGCGGTGGCCCCGGCGCCCAGCACGGCCGCCTCGGGCACCTCGGTGATCCCCCGCTCGCGCAGCGCGTTGACCAGCCCGGGAACGTCGGTGTTGTCCCCGGTGCGCCGGCCGTCGGCGGTGAACACCACGGTGTTCACCGCGTCCACCGAGCGGGCCGTCGCGCTGACCTCGTCGAGCAGCGGGATGACCGCCCGCTTGAGCGGCATGGTGAGCGACAACCCGGCCCACTCGGCCTCGTCCAGGGCGGCGACGAACCCGGGCAGCCCGGCCTCGTCGACCTCGAAGCGGTCGTAGCGCCAGCCGTCCAGCCCGAGCGCCGCGAAGGCGGCGCGGTGCAGGTCGGGCGAGAGCGAGTGGGCGATCGGCGAGCCGAGTACGGCCGCCCGGTGCTTGCTGGTCAACGCTGCCCCTCCGTGAACTGTCTTCCGACCGTGGCTACTTCTTGGTGGTGCAGTGGCCACGTGCCTCGTCGAAGCCGTTGCCGGCCGCCAGGCAGAACTCCTTGACGTTGGCGTAGTGCTCCTTGCTCGTCTCGGCGAACCGGGTGTTGGTCGGGGACATCGCGATGAAGTACAGCCACTTGCCGTCCGCCGGGTGCAGCACCGCGTTGATCGCGTCGTCGCCGGGGTTGGAGATCGGACCGGGCGGCAGGCCCTGGTTGATGTAGGTGTTGTACTTGTTGGATGCGTCGTCCATGTCCTTCTTGTCGAGCTCCTTGCGGCCCAACGAGTACTGGAGCGTGGTGTCCATGCCGAGCCGGTGGTTGATCTCGCCGCCGGCGGCCAGCCGGTTCTGGATGGTCTTGGCCATCTTGGCGAAGTCCTCGGGGTTGTTGCCCTCGCGCTGGAGGATGCTCGCCTCGATGAGCACCTCGTAGCCGGTCTTCAGCCCCACCGAGGCGGCCTGGGAGTCCAGGCCGGCGTACTTCTCGGTGGCGTTCTTCACCATCTGCTTGAGCAGGTCCTCGGGCTTCATGCCCTCGGCGATGTTGTAGCGCGTCGGCCAGAGGAAGCCCTCGATGTTGCCCTGCGCGTACGCCGGCAGGCCGAGGTCGTTGACCTGGGCCTTGGCGACGCCCGCCGTGGTGCCCTTCTGGAGCTTCAGCTTGTCGTCGATCTTGGCGTAGATCTCGGAGGAGTTCTTGCCCTCCGGGATCACGATCGCCGCGCCGCCCGCCTGGTCGAGCAGCTCCTTGAGCGCGGCGGCCGCCGACATCTCCTTCTTCATCTCGTAGAAGCCGTACTGGATGGTGCCGCACTTGGGCTCGGCCTTGCAGGCCGCGGAGAACGCGTCGACGCTCTTGACCACGCCGGCGGTCTTCAGCGCCAGGCCGATCTGCCCGCCGACCGCGCCCTTCTTGACCTCGACCTGGACGGGGGTGGTGCCCTCGCCGGTGAAGTCCGGCGCGGGGCCGAAGTGGTCCTGCCAGAAGCCGTATCCCCACCAGCCGGCCCCGCCCACGGCGCCGAGCAGCACCAGTGCGACCAGCAGGCAGGCGCCGCCGTTGCGGCGGCCCGACTTCTTGCCCTTCTCCTTGCGCTTCTTCTGGGCCTCGCGGGAGTCGTCCTGCTCCCCGAGGAAGCCGGCCTCCCCGGTCTCGGCGTGCTCGTCGAGGTACCCGTCGTCCTCGTGGCGGCCGTCCTCCTGGCCGTCCCACTCGTCCTTCCCGCCCTCGCGGGCGGCGCCCACCGGGTCGGCGCCGGCCTCCAGAGCGGCGGCCTCGGCCTCCCAGTCGATCCCGTCCGGGCCGGGGCCGGCGGCCGGCGCGGGCTCC
>NZ_JAHSQD010000515.1 GCF_020103755.1 Streptomyces sp. LS1784 | reverse complement strand
CCCGCCCTGGCCGGCGCGGCCGTGGCCCTGCTGGTCCTGCCGGCCGCCGCCCGCGACAGCTACGTCGTCGACAAGGCCGCCGCGGCCCTGGTGTGCGACGGGCCCGTGTGCGTGACGCAGGCGAGCCGGTCGCACCTGGCCGAACTCGCGCCGCGCGGCCGGGAGGCGCTGCGCGTGCTGCACGACGTCCTGGGCGACAAGGCACCGACCTCGGTGCGGGAGGACACCGCGCTGCGCGCGCTCGGCGATCCCCGCTCACTCCCCGGTGACGCGGTGCTGGTCGACTTCGACGAGCAGCTGTTCGTCGACGCGTCCGGCGAGGACCTGACCCGCGCGCTGGTCGCCCAGGGACTGGCACCGAGCTGCCACGCCCGCACCTCCCGGGAGGGCGGGGGACAGGACGACGCCGCCCTCCGGAGCATCGCCGTGAGCTGGGCCCTCGGTGACCCCACCCTCCGGCCGATGGAGGAGCGGGCCACCGACGAGTACTCGCGCAGGACCTGGGCGGATGCCGACGCCGCCTGGCGGGAGCTGAAGGGGCTGGCGCCCGCTGAGCAGCGCTCGCGGATCGCCGAGCTGCGCACCGCCGCCCTCTCCTGCACGGCGAGGCTGCGCGAGGTGCCGGCGGGAGGCGCGTCGCGATGAGGTGGCTGATGCTGTACGCGCGTTCACGGCAGGTGCCCACGTCGGCCGCCGCGGTCGTGCTCGTCGCGTTGGCGGTGTGGGCCTTCACCCGGGGCGACGGTACGGGTGCGACGGATGCGATGGACCCGACCGCGTTCTTCGTGCTCGCCGCGAGTGTGGCGGCCGGCTCCGTCGGGTTCGGCGGGCAGGACCTCGCACTGGACCGGACGGCCGCGATCCGGTGGGTGCCCCGCCGGGCGGCGCACACGGTGCTGATCGGCGCGGTCGCCGGTGCGGCGCTGCTGGCGGTCCAGGCGGTGGGCCCGACGTTCGTCCCCACCGAGGTCGTCGTCCGGGACAGTGCGGGTCTGGTCGGCCTGGCCGCGCTCGGGGCGGTGCTCTGCGGGGCGCACCTCGCCTGGACGCTACCGACCGGCTGGCTCGCGTTCTCCGTCCTCGCCCCGCCGTTGCCGCCCAACACCGTGGGGAAGGCGGTCGGTTGGATGACGTTTCCCCCCGGCACGGAGGCGTCCACCTGGGCCGCGGTGGCGTTGCTGGTGACCGGCAGCGCGCTGTACGCCGTGGCCGGTCCGAGGCGCTGACGGGCACGTCTGTCGGCCGCCGAGTCCGTCCGGCCCCCGCCTCCTGACCGTGCCGTCCGGAGCCCCTCCATCGGACAGCCGCGTCCGGACACGACGAGGGCCGGTTCGACTGACCGGGGCCGCCGCCGGGGGTGGCTTCGGCTCAGGGCCACCCCGCGGTTTCCGGGCGCGGGTGGGCGGATGGCCTGGCCCTCGGCGGCGTGGCGGAGGTGCTGCGGATCGCGTGGACGATCCGGGCGGCCCAGTCCGCGGGCCGCTCTCGACCGAGGAGTTCGGCGAGCCGCGCCATGCGGGCCCGGCGTTCGGCGGGGGCGAGGTCGAGGGCGCGGGCCAGGACGGTGGCGAGGTCCTCGGGCGAGTGCGGATCGGTGAGCAGGGCGGCCCCGCCGAGTTCGGCCGCGGCGCCGGCGTGGCGGGAGAGGACCAGGACTCCCGGCTCCGCGTCACGGTGCAGCAGGGCGGCCCGGGCGGCGATGAACTCCTTGGCGGTCAGGTTCATCCCGTCCTGGAGCGAGGTCACCCAGAGCACGTCCGCCGACAGGTATTCGTCGACGACCTCGACGGTGGACAGACTGCGGGGGCGGTAGTCGATCGGCTGCCAAGTACCCTGCTGCCAGCGCGAGTTGACCTCGGAGACGCGCTGTTCGAGTCGATGGCGGGTGGTGTCGTAGGCGGTGATGCCGGGCTCGGGCGGCGGGCAGACCAGCCGGAAGGTGAGCCGGTCGCACAGCCCGGGCCGACGGGAGAGCAGGTGGTCGACGGCCTCCACCTTCTGGATCGGGGCCTTGGCGTAGTCGAGGCGTTCGACCGAGAGCACCACTCGGCCGACGGCCGGATCGCGGTGGGGCACACGGAGGCGGGCGAGCCTCTCGACGGCGGGCCGGTCGACCCCGAGCGGGTGGACGCCGGTGCGCGGCGGATCGGGCAGGCCGGCCAGGGTGCGGCGGAAGTGTCCGGCGAAGTCCTCGGTGTGGAAGCCCGCCCAGTCGAGGCGCGCCAGTGAGCTGCGAAGTTCGGCGGCGACCGGGAGGGTGGCGAAGACGTCCGGGGCCGGGAAGGGGGTGTGGTGGAAGATCCCGGTCCTGAGGTCGGGCCGGATGCGGTGCAGCACGCCGGGGACCAGCCAGAGGTTGTAGTCGTGGAGCCAGACGGTGGCGCCGGGCGCGGCCTGTGCGCTGATGTGGCGGGCGAAGCGGGCGTTGACCGTCCGGTAGTCGGCCCAGGCCCGTTCGTCGAAGACCGACCGGCCCGGTTCGGACATCAGGACCGGCCACAGCGTCTCCTTGCAGGCGCGGTGGAAGTAGCCGGTCCAGGTGTCCTCGTCGAGCGGTACGGGGGAGAGCGGCAGCCCGGTGGGGTGCGGGCGGTCGCCGCACAGGTCGCCGCCGACCAGAGCCGTGACCCAGACGCCCGGCAGGCCGTCGGTGAAGGCACTGGTCAGGGTGGGCAGGATGCCGTTGGGGCTGCTGGGCGGCTGCCAGCTCTCGCCGTTCCAGTGCAGCGGTGGGCGGTGGTAGGCCACCACGAGGGAGTGCCGACCCGTGGCGCGTTCGGGGCCGGAGCACGTGGGCTCGGGCCCGGGGGCGAGCCAGCCGAGTTCCTGGAGCACCGCGTGGATGCCGGCCGCCCCGGCCCGGCCGGGGCGATGCAGGAGCGGGTTGTCGGCGTGGGTGGTGAGGGCGGTGAGCAGGGCCGGTTCGGCTCCGGCGACGACCACCGCGTGCGTGCCGGCCCGGAACAGCGAGAGGTCGTTGAGGGAGTCGCCGGCGACGAGGATCTCGTCGGGCTTCCAGCCCAGCGTCCCGGCCAGGGCCCGAAGGGCGTTGCCCTTGGACGCTCCCGGCGGCAGGACGTCGAAGAATCGGTCCGCTGAGTACACCCAGGTGCAGCCGAGGGCCTCGACGGCTGCGGTGAGTTCGTCGGTGAGCCGCTCGGGGGCGAGGTGGTAGGAGCAGCGGCCGTCCTGGACGACGCCGTGCTGATAGCCGAGCTGGGGGAAGCGGCGCAGCGCGGCGCGAACCCGGTCCGGGCCCGGCCAGCCGGTCCGCAGGTGTTCCTGCACCGGGTCGACCGGGGTGAAGTCCGTACCGTCGGCGGCGGTGGCACCGACGTCGGCGATGATCCACCGGGGCCGCGGGACGAGCGGATCGCGAAGGACCTCACGGACGGAGGCCAGCCCGCGCCCGGTGACGAAGACCAGGGTCACCTCGGGGTGGTGGGCCAGGGCGTCGCGCAATCGGCGCCGGTCGTCCCGGGTGCCGCCGAGTAAGGTGCCGTCCAGATCGGTGACCAGAATCCTCGACATCCGAGGGACGCTAACACGATCACGCCCCGTGGGGTTCGACGACGTGGCGGGCCTGCTCAAGCGCCCCCGGCCTCGCCGCGTACTCCTCCGACGTCCGCGGGGTGTTGTCGCCGCTCGGCTGACGGCCGACCGGTCCGGTGTCCTCACCGCTTTCCCCCGGATGTCGTTTATGGCCCGTTTACCGCACGTCAAGGCGCAGTTGGTGGGATCGTCCTGTCAGTGCACCAACAAGAAGGAGTGCCTCCCTTGACCGCTCACCTCAGGCACGGCGCCCGCGCGCGAACGTTCTCGGCGCTGGCGGCGGCGCTGTGCGGGATCGTCGGTGCCACCGCGCTCGGCACCACCCCGGCGGCGGCCGCCGACCAGCGTCACCCGATCTACGCCATCGCGCACCGGGTCGACACCCTGGACGGCGTGGACGCCGCGATCAACCACGGCGCCAACGCCATCGAGATCGACGTCTGTGCCTGGTGGAACCCGAACGAGTGGCGCGCCTACCACGACTGTTCCTCGGCCGGCGAGAACCGGCTCGGCCCGAGCTTCGACAGCATGCTCGACCGCATCATCTCCAACGCCAACGCGGGCCGCCGGCTGTCGCTGGTCTGGCTGGACATCAAGGACCCCAACTACTGCGGCGAGGAGCCCAACCGCACCTGCAGCGTTGCCGGGTTGCGCGACAAGGCCCAGCGGCTGACGGCCGCCGGCATCCAGGTGCTCTACGGCTTCTACGAGTACCACGGCGGCAGCACCCCGGACGTCGGCGGCCGCGGCTGGAAGAGCCTGGAGGGCAAGCTCGGCCCGCTGGAGGGCATCACCACGACCGGAACCCGCGACCAGGTGCAGAGTGCCTTTGCCAAGTCCGGCACCGGATTCCCGACCGGCCGCCGGGCGATGGACTACGGCGACAGCGACATCACCAAGGGCTTCGGCAACTGCACGGAGGCCACCTACAACACCTGCGCGGAACTGAAGAAGGGAGCCGCCGACCGGGCCGCCGGCCGGCTCGCGGCCACCCTGTCCTGGACGACCACCTACAACGACCCCTGGTACGTCGACAAGCTGCTGGGCGACGCGCAGGTGGACGGCATCATCGCCGGCTACGGCGCCTTCACCGGCGTGCGGGAGTACGACAACAGTTGGCAGTGCGCCAACGCCGTCAACCTGGTCCGGGACTGGGTGAACCGCCACAGCGGGACCCATCGCATGGCCACCAGTGGTGACCGCCTGTTCAAGTAGGCGACCGCCTGCTCACCCGGAGGCCCGGCCCCTGGGAACGCCCCGGGGCCGTCGACCGACGAGCGCAGGGCGTGATCCTGAAGTCGTGGACCTGTAGGCGCAGTTCGGCGCCGGCGGCCGGTGCCCTCTGCGAATGTGCCCGGCCGGCCGGCCGGCGTCCGCGGCCCGGTCCACGGGGACCACTGGGGGGACGCCGTCGGCGACGGCGCCCGCCCGTGAGGTGGTGAACTGGGCGGGCTACCGGGTGCCGCCCTCCAGCAGGACGATCAGATCGGCGAACGCCGCCCGTAGCGCTTCCGGGTTCTCGATCCGGCGTCCACCGCGCCCGGTAGACGCCGTCGAAGTGGGCGTCAGCCCAGGCCACGGCAGCGTGGCAATACCGGGAGACGCGACGCAACCTGACGCCCGACCTCGTCCAGCGATCCCGGTCTCCCCGACCCATGCCGCCCCGGCCTTCTTCACTCATCTTCAGGACTCGTCATCGGACGCACGAACAATCCCACAGGGGCGGCGTTCCTTCTACGGTGCCGGCGCCCTTCGTGCAGGGCGTTTGTCTCGGGCGCCGAGGAGGAGTACTGTCTCCCAGTCGCTCGACTGGGAGCACCGGACACGCGTCGGCGTGGACGGTCCCGGGGTGGCCAATCCTTTGAACCAACACTTCCCGGCTCGGGCTGGGGCGGATCTGTCATGGGCAGGTGCGACCCGGTCTGAATGTGGCGTGTTCATTTAATCGGATTGCGGCCGGATTCGCTTTTCGGAGCGGAGGTCGGCTAGGGTTTGAAACGTCGAACAGGGCGCCAGGTTCTGGGCGACACCAGCAAGTCGGAAGCGGAAAGCCCCGGTAAACGGAGCGGAAAGCGTCTGATAGGCTGGAAACACGAAAGAACGAAGCCCGGAGGGCCCGCTGGAAGGCGGTCCGAAGGAAGCGTCCGTTCCTTGAGAACTCAACAGCGTGCCAAAAGTCAACGCCAGATATGTTGACATCCCCGGCCTCAGGTTTCCTGGGGTTGGAGATTCCTTTTGAAATAACACTAGCGAGGACGCAGTGCGCGGGGCCGCCTTATTCCGGTGGTTGCCGTGCCGCTCAACGCGGGTGTGAACCGGCCCTGCTTCATGTCGGGGCCAAGTAAACATTCACGGAGAGTTTGATCCTGGCTCAGGACGAACGCTGGCGGCGTGCTTAACACATGCAAGTCGAACGGTGAAGCCCTTCGGGGTGGATCAGTGGCGAACGGGTGAGTAAC
>NZ_JAHSQD010000514.1 GCF_020103755.1 Streptomyces sp. LS1784 | reverse complement strand
GGCCCGGCGGCGGGGCACGGCCCGCCGGATCCGCGGCAGCCCGCCGGCTGCGGGCTGGATGCCGGAGACGGCGCCGTGCAGCAGCTCGCGCACCGCCCGTTCCTCGGCGGACAGGTCCAGGAGCTCCGGGGCCCCACCGTCGGGCCCGTCCGTACCGGGCTCCCCGGGCGGGTTCGTTCCGGAAGCCCCGTGCACGGGTCGCCGTCGACTGCCGTCCGTCTCAGCCATGTCCGGCCTCCATCTGGACGCGGAGGGCGGCGAGTCCGCGCGAGCCGTAGGCCTTCACCGAGCCGAGCGAGATGCCCAGGGTCTCGGCGACCTGCGCCTCCGTCATGTCCACGAAGTAACGCAGCACCAGAACCTCCCGCTGACGGCGTTGCAGAGAACGCAGCGCGGCCTTCAACTGGTCGCGCTCCAGGGCATCGTAGGCACCTTCTTCTGCACTGGCCATGTCAGGCATCGGCTTCGGCAGCAGTCGCAGCCCGAGGATGCGGCGGCGCAGGGTGGAACGGGACAGGTTGACGACCGTCTGTCGCAGGTAGGCCAGGGTCTTCTCGGGCTCACGCACCCGGCGCCGGGCGGCGTGCACCCGGATGAACGCCTCCTGGACGACGTCCTCGCAGGTCGAGAGGTCGTCGAGGAGCAGCGCTGCGAGCCGCAGCAGCGAGCGGTAGTGCGCCTGGTAGGTCTCGGTGAGCAGGTCCTCGCTGGTACCCGCGTCGGTACCGGCGCCGGAGTCCGCCGCACCCGGTGCGGCCGCCGTCATCTGGTCTTCTTCCGGCCTACTCGCAGGCCACGGGGCGCGTGACGGGAAGGACACCGCGGCTCTCGCCGGGATGCCCGCCCTTGCCCCCACCATCACGTTCGCCACGCCCGTTGGACACTCGATCCCCTGTCATGGTTGCCCGGCCCGGGGCCCATTCTTCCGCATCGGCGGAAGAGGCCTCCAGAGGATTCCCACGGGATTCCGGACAGATTGTGTCGAGGAGCGGACACAGGTATGGACACAGCTGTGGACACAAGCGGGCACATCGGCACGCGCGAGGGCCCGGTGGCACCCGGCGGCCCTACTCCGCCGGCTCGCCCGCCGTCAGCTCCGCGGCCACCAGCTCGGCGAGCTGCACCAGGTTGAGCGCCGCCCCCTTGCGCAGGTTGTCCCCGCACAGGAAGAGGTCCAGCGCGTCCGGCTCGTCCAGCGCCCGCCGGACCCGCCCGACCCAGACCGGGTCCGTCCCGACCACGTCGTTCGGCGTGGGGAACTCGCCCGCCGCCGGGTCGTCGTAGAGGACCACGCCGGGCGCGTCCCGCAGGATCTCCTGCGCGTGCTCCTGGGTGACCTCGCGTTCGAACCGCGCGTGCACGGCCAGCGCGTGGGTGCGGACCACCGGGATGTGGACGCAGGTCGCCGAGACCTTCAGACCGGGCAGGCCGAGGACCCTGCGGGACTCGTCACGGATGCCCATCTCCTCGGCGGACCAGCCGCCCTCGCGCAGCCCGCCGGTCCAGGGCACCGCGTTGAGCGCGAGCGGGGCGGCGAACGGCCCCTGATCGACGATCAGTGCGCGCAGGTCACCGGTCTGCCGGCCGACCGTGGTGCCCGCCACCAGCCCGGTCTGCGCGCGCAGCGCCGCCTCGCCGTCGCGGCCCTCGCCGTCGGCGGCCTGGTAGGAGGCGACCACGAGCTGCGCCAGCCCGTACTCGGCGTGCAGCGCCCCGACCGCGGCGATCATCGCGAGGGTGGTGCCGGCCGGACTGGCGACGATGCCGCGCGGGCGGATCCGCAGCGCGGCCGCGTTGACCTCCGGGACGACCAGCGGCACGTCCCCGGCGGTGCGGAAGGCGGCCGAGTCGTCGATCACCACGACGCCCTTGACCGCCGCGATCGGCGCCCACTGGGCGGAGACCGGGTCGGGGACGGCGAACACCGCCACGTCGATCCCGGCGAAGGCCTCCTCGGCCAGCGGGACGACCTCGACGGTCTCCCCGCGCACCACCGCCTTGCGGCCGGCCGAGCGTGGGGAGGCGACGAGCCGGATCTCGCCCCAGACGTCCCGGCGGAGGGAGAGCAGCCCGAGCAGCACCTCGCCGACCGCACCGGTGGCGCCGACGACGGCGAGGTTCGGACGCCGGGTCATCGCCCGGCGTCCCGGCCCGCGGCCCGGGTCATCGCCCGGTGCCGCCGTAGACGACGGCCTCGTCGCTCTCGCTGTCCAGGCCGAAGGCGCTGTGCACGGCGCGGACGGCCTCCGGCACGTCCTCGGCGCGGGTGACCACGGAGATGCGGATCTCCGAGGTGGAGATCAGCTCGATGTTGACGCCCGCGGCGGACAGCGCCTCGAAGAAGGTCGCGGTGACGCCGGGGTTGGAGCGCATGCCGGCGCCGACCAGCGAGATCTTGCCGATCGCGTCGTCGTAGCGCAGCGACTCGTAGCCGATGCCCTCCTTGACCCGCCCCAGCGCGTCGATGGCCTTCTGGCCCTCGGTCTTGGGCAGGGTGAAGGAGATGTCGGTCAGGCCGGTCGACGCGGCGGAGACGTTCTGCACCACCATGTCGATGTTGACCTCGGCGTCGGCGATGGCGCGGAAGATGCGCGCCGCCTCGCCCGGCTTGTCGGGCACGCCGACGACGGTGACCTTGGCCTCGGAGGTGTCGTGGGCGACTCCGGAGATGATGGCCTGCTCCATCTCGCCCCCTTCGGGCTGGTTCGGGTTGTCGTTGCTGACGATCGTCCCGGGAAGACCCGAGAAGGACGAGCGTACGTGAATCGGGATGTTGTAGCGACGGGCGTACTCAACACACCGATCGAGCAACACCTTGGAACCCGACGAGGCCAGCTCCAGCATGTCCTCGTAGGCGATCCAGTCGATCTTGCGGGCCTTCTTCACCACGCGCGGGTCGGCGGTGAACACGCCGTCCACGTCGGTGTAGATCTCGCAGACCTCGGCCTTGAGCGCGGCGGCGAGCGCCACGGCGGTGGTGTCCGAGCCGCCCCGGCCCAGCGTGGTGATGTCCTTGCTGGTCTGGGAGACGCCCTGGAAGCCGGCCACGATCGCGATGTTGCCCTGGTCCAGGGCGGTGCGGATGCGGCCGGGCGTCACGTCGATGATGCGCGCCTTGTTGTGGACGGAGTCGGTGATGACACCGGCCTGGCTGCCCGTGAAGGACTGCGCCTCGTGGCCCAGGGACTTGATCGCCATGGCCAGCAGGGCCATGGAGATGCGCTCTCCAGCGGTCAGCAGCATGTCGAACTCACGGCCGGCAGGCAGCGGTGACACCTGCTCCGCGAGTTCGATGAGCTCGTCCGTCGTGTCGCCCATCGCGGACACCACGACGACGACCTCATGGCCGGCCTTCTTGGCATCAACGATTCGGCGGGCCACGCGCTTGATGCCTTCGGCATCCGCAACGGATGAGCCGCCGTACTTCTGCACGACAAGGCCCACGTGCGCTCCTCGACTCGAAGTCTTTTCCGGGGGCTACGGGCCCCCGTACCCCCCGGGGGAGAGGGGGGTGCGGTCGTCGTCAGTCTACCGAGCAGGGGTGCCCCGACCGGCTCTTTCCATATGGTGAGACGGTAGTTTCAGCACGTGAGCGGCAGTGCGAGTGGCTCCGCCGTCAGGTCTGCGGGCGATTCGGCACGGCTCCGAAGAATCGCCGGATCGGGCGACGGCCATCCGGCCGGATTTCTTTTCCGGCCGGGCCGCTGAGGCATTCGTCACAATCCGGAGGCGCTATCGCGGAATACCGTCCACCGCCCACCGACCACGTGTCTGGTACCTGGTACCTGGTACCAGGCGCCTATCGCCCGAGACCGAGCTCGGCCACCATCAGGTCGCCCGCCTGCTGCTCCAGCTGCTCGTCGGTGAGCCCGTCGTCGTCGGTGTCCGCGCCGTCCGGCACCGCGCCGATCGGACTGTCCAGCCGGACGTGGGCGATCAGCGACTGCAGGGCCCGCAGCACCGCCGTGCAGGTCGTGCCCCAGTTGGAGAGGTACGAGAACTGCCACCACCAGAGCGCCTCGCTGACCCGGCCCTCGCGGTAGTGGGTCAGGCCGTGCTGGAGTTCGCTGACCACGCCGGCCAGGTCGTCCGAGATCCGGAAGGCGTTGGGCTTCTCCGGCGGGCCGTACGGGTCGAAGACCTCGTGGTACACGTCGATCGGCGCGAGCAGCTCGGCGAGGCGCTCGCGCAGCTGCTCGCCGTCCGGCTCGGGACCGGCATCGGGCTCGAAGCGGTCCTCCGGGACGACGTCCTCGATCGCACCCAGTCGGCCGCCGGCCAGCAGCAGCTGCGAGACCTCCAGGAGCAGCAGCGAGACCGCGCTGCCGGGCTCGTCGCCCTTGGCGACCTCGGTGACGGCGAGCACGAAGCTCTCCACCGAGTCGGCGATCTGCACGGCGAAGTCGTCCGGTTCCGAGCCGTGGCCGTGGGTGTGCGGGGCGTGCGCCCCCGGTTCCCCGTGGGACTGCTGGTGGGGGGTGTGGGGCTGCTTGTTGATCGTCCGGTCAGACATCGAGCAGTCGTCTCCCTTCGAAGGCGCGGCCGAGGGTGACCTCGTCCGCGTACTCCAGATCCCCGCCGACGGGCAGGCCGCTCGCCAGACGGGTCACCTTCAGGCCCATCGGCTTGCAGAGCCGGGCCAGATAGGTGGCGGTCGCCTCCCCCTCCAGGTTGGGGTCGGTGGCCAGGATCAGCTCGGTGACCGTGCCGTCCGCGAGGCGCGACAGCAGCTCGCGGATGCGCAGGTCGTCCGGGCCGACGCCCTCGATGGGGCTGATCGCGCCGCCCAGCACGTGGTAGCGGCCGCGGAACTCACGGGTGCGCTCGATGGCGACGACGTCCTTGGACTCCTCGACCACGCAGATGACGCCGAGGTCGCGGCGCGGGTCCAGGCAGACCCGGCACTGCTCGGCCTCCGCGACGTTGCCGCAGACCACGCAGAAGCGGACCTTGTCCTTGACCTCCAGCAGCGCGTGCGCCAGCCGGCGCACATCGGTCGGGTCGGCCTGCAACACGTGGAAGGCGATCCGCTGGGCGCTCTTGGGCCCGACGCCGGGCAGCCTGCCCAGTTCGTCGATCAGGTCCTGAACCACGCCCTCGTACAACGTCGCGCCTTCCCTCGGATGGTCGGTGGTACCGGATGGCCGGTGGTGCCGGATGGCCGGTGGTGCCGGGTGCCGGTGGTGCTCCGGTGCCATCATCCAACGAATCGGGCGTCGGACACAGCGCCCGACGCCCGACTCCCACATAAATCACATGGGTCCGTCGTCTGAACGTCAGACCTTCTGAACTTGAGAACCCGCCGTCAGAAGGGCAGGCCGGGGATGCCGCCGCCCAAGCCCTGGGTCAGCGGGCCCATGCGCTCGGCCTGCATCTTCTGCGCGGTCTGGTTGGCGTCCCGGACGGCCGCCAGGATCAGGTCGGCCAGGGTCTCGGTGTCCTCCGGGTCCACGGCCGCCGGGGCGATGGTCAGCGCCACCAGCTCACCGGCACCGGTCACCGTCGCCTCGACCAGACCGCCGCCCGCCGTACCGTTCACCTTCGTCTCGGCCAGCTCCTGCTGGGCCTTCGCGAAATCCTGCTGCATCTTCTGCGCCTGCTTCAGCAGCTGCTGCATGTTGGGCTGGCCACCACCGGGGAACACGGCTCTCTCCTTGCTGTCACGGCTGTCTTGCGGTGCTTCGTTCGTCACCGCCGAGCCTACGTGCTGCCCGCTGCTCCGGGCCCCGATCGGGGCCCGGTTCAGGGTCGACTCAGGGGCCCGACAGCCCCCGGGGGGCGCGGGTCAGGAACCCTGGTGGTGGATCTCCTCCAGCACCGTCGCACCCAGCTCGCGGATGATCAGCTCCTGGCCGGAGAACACGTCCTCCTTGAGGTCCGGGTCGTCCGCCTCCGGAATGTCGTCCTCCGGGGCCACCGACTGCGCCGGACGGGCCGGCGCCGCCACGGGCTGCGGGGCCTGCACCGGCGCGGGTTGCACGGACGCGGACTGCACGGGCGAGGCCTGGACGGGCGCCGGCGCGGC
>NZ_JAHSQD010000513.1 GCF_020103755.1 Streptomyces sp. LS1784 | reverse complement strand
CGGCCGGCCGCAGCCGGGCGCAGTGCGCGGCGGCCCGGCGGAAGTACTCGCGGCGGTCGCCGGGCGGGACCCGGCCGGGCTTGGAGACCACGGTGTTGAGGTGGTGCAGCATCCGGCCGTAGACGACCGGGCGCCAGCGGTCCAGGTCGGGGCGGCGGTCGAGGAAGGCGAAGACCAGGTCGTACTGGGCGAACACGTCGAAGTGCTTGCGGCTGGCGGTGGCCAGGATGTTGCCGCCCTCCTGGCGCTGGCGGTAGTGCACGCCGACCTGGTCGAGCAGGGTGATCCGGGCGGCGGCGAGCAGCGCCGGGTACGTCCAGGGGGTGTCCTCGTAGTAGCCGGCCGGGAAGACCAGCCGCTGCTCGGTGATGAAACCGCGGCGGTAGGCCTTGTTCCAGACGACCTGGAGCAGGTCGAGCAGGTCGGGGCGGGCGTCGAGGTCGAAGACGTCCGGGGAGGCGGCGCCGAAGACGTGTGCGGAGGCGGCCCGGGTGATCCGGCCGTCGGCGTAGGTGCGGGCGTAGTCGTAAACCAGGACGTCCGGTTCACTCGTGGCGGTGAGCCGTTCGTCGATGCTCTTCAGCAGTCCGGGGGTCAGTGTGTCGTCGCTGTCGAGGAAGATCACGTAGTCCCCGGTGGCGACCTCCAGGCCGGCGTTGCGGGCCCGGCCGAGGCCGACGTTCTCCGGCAGGTGCAGCACCCGGACCCGGGGGTCGGCGGCGGCGGCCTCGTCCAGCATCGCGCCGCAGCGGTCCGGGGAGCGGTCGTCCACCGCGATCAGTTCGAAGTCCGGGCCGTCCTGGCCGAGCACCGAATCGAGGCACTCGGTGAGGTAGTCCTGGACCTGGTACACGGGGACGATCACGCTGAAACGGGACACGGACCCAGCGTAGTGGTCCCAGGGTGGGAGAGGTCCCCGGAGGTAGGATCGGGGGCGCACGTACGCACCGATCCACGTGCGGTCAGGCCCCGTACGGGCTGCCACGCTCCTCCAGAGAAAGGCCTGCGTAGCCGATGGCTCCCCGCCTCTCCATCGTCGTCCCGATCTACAACGTCGAGCGCTACCTCGTCGAATGCCTCGACTCGATCGCCGCCCAGACCTTCACGGACTTCGAGTGCGTCATGGTCGACGACGGTTCGAAGGACGGCAGCGCGGCGCTCGCCGAGGCGTACGCGGCCGAGGACTCCCGGTTCCGGCTGGTCCGGCAGGTGAACAAGGGCCTCGGCGCGGCCCGCAACACCGGCATCCGGCACATCGACCCGGACTCCGAGTTCCTGTGCTTCGTGGACAGCGACGACTCGATGCCGCCGAGTGCGTACGAGCTGATGATCAACACGCTGGACGAGACCGGCTCGGACTTCTGCACCGGCAACGTGCTGCGCTTCCGCGCCGTCGGCTACTACCAGTCCGGCGGCCACCTGAAGCCGTTCAGGGAGACCAGGCTCAAGACCCACATCACCGAGATCCCGGCGCTGGTCACCGACCGCACCGCGTGGAACAAGGTGTACCGCCGCTCGTTCTTCGACGCGGCCGGCCTGCTCTACCCCGAGGGCATCCTGTACGAGGACGCGCCGGTCAGCGTGCCGCACCACTACCTGGCCAAGAGCGTGGACGTGCTCTCCGAGCCGATCTACCACTGGCGCGAGCGCGAGGTCGGCGAGATGTCGATCACGCAGATGCGCACCAACCCCAAGGGCCTGATCGACCGGGTCGCCTCGGTCGAGCTGGTCCGCGGCTGGCTGATGAAGCAGACCGAGCCGCGCTTCGCCGAGTACCTGCGCTCCTACGACGAGAACACCCTCGTCGAGGAGATCCCGATGTTCTTCCTGTCCCTCGTGGAGGGGGACAAGGAGTACCGGGACGCCTACCTCCAGCACGTCGGCCGGCTGCTCCGGGCGATCGGCTCCGAGCAGGTCGGCAGGCTGCGTGCGCCGCTGCGGCTGAAGTACCACCTGACCCTGTCGGACCGGATGGACGAGCTGGTCGAGCAGATCGCGTACGAGCGCGAGAGCGGCGGCGGTGTCCAGGCCCGCGGTCTGCTGCGCCCGTACGCCGACTACCCGTTCCTGCGCGGCGGGCGCAAGAGCGTGCCGGCCGGGGTGCTCAAGCTGGACAACTCGCTGGTCATCCGCAGTCGGCTGTACCGGGGCTCCTGGGAGGACGGGAAGCTCCGGCTGACCGGGCACGCGTACCCGGAGCAGCTGGGCGCGGCCGGCAAGCACGACATGGTCCGCACCCTGGTGCTGCGCGAGGCCAAGGGCCGCCGGGTCATCGCGGTGCCGATGAAGACCACGTACAGCCCCGAGGCCACCGCGAGCTGCCAGCACGACCTGTACAGCTGCGACTGGTCCGGCTTCACCGTCGCCGTCGACCCGAAGAAGCTCAGGCACCGCGGCCAGTGGAAGGACGGCAACTGGCGCGTCCTGGTGGCCGGCGCGGGCAAGGGCGGGGTCTACAAGGGCCGGATCTCGGCCGGGTGGAGCGACAGCGGGCAGTTCCTCCCCTCGCACTGGGTCGAGCCGGACGTGCGGATCGTGCCGTGGGTCCGGGACAACTTCGTCTACCTCCGGGTGGAGACGGTCAAGGCCCGGGTGACCGGCCTGGCCGCCCACGGCGACCGGCTGGAGGTCTCGGGCGCGGCCCGCTCCGGCCCGAGCTTCGCCGGGGCACGGCTGCGGCTCACCCACGCCGAGTCCGACCGCCACGTGACCTTCCCGCTGGAGCTGGGCACTCCGGTCGGCTCGCTCCAGCCGTTCACCGCGGCCGTCCCGGTCGCCGAGCTGACCGCCGTCCGCGAGGCCTGGGCCGAGCTGGACCCGGTGGCCGCCGAGCGCAGCCGCGACCACTGGAACGGCACCCTGCTGCTGGCCGACGGCAGCACCGTCCCGCTGGCCTGGGACGACCGCAACGCGCCCGAGCGGCTGCACCTGGCGCTGAACCCGCAGGCACCGGTCGCCGAGCGCCGGGCGCTCTACTCCAAGCCCTCCCCCGACGGGCACCTCCAGTTCACCGACCAGGTGCTCCAGCCGCTGGTGGACGAGGTGTCCGGGCGCGGCGCCGACGGCTTCCTGCTGAGCGGCTCGTTCCCGCTGCCCGGCGCGCACCGCTGGGAACTGGTGGTCCGTCACGAGTGGCGCGAGGAGGAGCACGCCTACCCGGTGGAGATCTCGGACGGCCGGTTCCGCACCGCGCTGCCCGCCGTGCCGACGGCCTCCTTCGCCGGCCGGGTGCCGCTCTCCAGGGGCACCTGGAACGTCGTCTTCCGCCCGGTCGGCGTGCTGATGCCCGAACTGCCGGACGCCGCCGCGCTGGTCACTCCGGACTGCTTCGACGTCCTGCCGGTCGAGGTGGAGTCCCGCGGCAAGCGGATAGTGCTGGAGCGCCGCGACCACGACGGCCTGTCGCTGGAGTCGCACTCGGTACTGCTGCCCGAGGAGCGCGCCGGCTACCGCCAGCGCCGGTTGCAGAGCGTGGACTACCCGGCCGCCCGTCGGCTGCCGGTGCGCGACACGGTGCTGTACCACACCGGCAAGTACGGCACGTACTCCGGCTCGCCGCGGGCGGTCCACGAGGAGCTGGTCCGCCGCGGCCTGCCGCTGGAGCACCTGTGGGGCAACGACGACATGCAGGCCGAGCTGCCGCGGAGCGCGACCGCGCTCCGGTACCGCAGCCCGGAGTGGTACGAGGCGCTGGCGACCGCCAAGTACGTCGTGGCCAGTACCCACCTGCCCGACTTCTTCGTCCGCCGCCCCGACCAGGTGGTCGTCCAGACCTGGCACGGCACCCCGCTGAAGCAGATCGGCTTCGACTTCGAGAAGGTCTGGTTCACCGACTCCAAGTACCTCAAGAGCCTGGCCCGGGAGGTCCCGAACTGGAGCCTGCTGGTGGCCGGCAACAGCTGGTCCGCCCCGGTGCTGCGGCGTGCCTTCGACTTCAAGGGCGAGATCCTGGAGAGCGGTTCGCCCCGGAACGACCTGCTGTTCGCGGCCGACCGGGAGAAGACCGCCGAGCAGGTCCGGGAGCGGCTCGGCCTGCCCGAGGGCAAGAAGGTCGTGCTCTACGCGCCGACCTGGCGCGAGGACCGGCGCCGGCCCCAGAACGGCTACCAGATCGACCTGCGGATCGACCTGGCGGCCGCCAAGGCCGCGCTCGGCGACGACCAGGTGCTGCTGGTGCGCCGGCACCACCTGATGTGCGGCCAGATCCCGGGCGCCGGCAACGGCTACATCTGGGACGTCGGCACCTACCCCGACATGGCGGAGCTGCTGCTGATCGCCGACGTCCTGGTGACCGACTACTCGGCCAGCGTGTTCGACTTCGCCTCGACCGGCAAGCCGATCGTGTTCTTCACCTACGACCTGGAGCACTACCGGGACAACCTGCGCGGCTTCAGCCTGAACTTCGAGGCCGAGGCGCCCGGCCCGATGCCGGCCACCTCCGAGGAGCTCGTCTCCGTGCTCGGCCGGGTGGACGGGATCGCGGCCGAGTACGAGGACCGGGCCGCCGCGTTCCGCGAGGCGTACTGCGACCTGGACGACGGCAAGGCCGCCGCCCGAGTGGTCGACGCGATGCTCCGCAAGGAATAGCCCCCCGCGCACGATCCGGCAGGCGCCCGGCACCACTGGTGCCGGGCGCCTGCGCATGTCCGGGAACCGCCCGGCGGCCGAGCGGAAACCGTCCGGAAACCCGCGGCAACGGAATGACCGGAACACCGGATCCGCTCTCGAAACGGCGTTCCCGGAAATGAATTCCCCAGGGGAATTCGAAAAGGCGTGCAATTGACCCCGGCGCCATTTCCGGATGGGATGTGGATTTCCCTTCCGAAGGGCTCCCACTGCCATGCCTGTGCTCACGCGGCTGGTCCTGCCGCACGCCGCTCCCCGGGGGGCCGCCGCCCGCCCCGCCGACGACGAGGACGTCGCCTTCGGACTGCTGCGCGCCCGCTGGCACGAACGCGGCCTGGAGCTCACCGGCTTCGCCCGCCCGAACGGCCAGGACACCGGCCGGCCCGGCTCCGCCTGGACCTGGCTGACCCTGCGCCACCGGAGCCGCTCCCAGCCGCCGCTGCACCTGCGCTCCCGGCCCCTCCGGCTGCCCGAGGTCACCGACGACAGCGCCCAGCCCGGGCACAACCACGACTGGTCCGGCTTCACCGCGCTGATGGCCCCCCGCCGGCTCCGACGCGGGGGCCACTGGCTGCTCGGCGACTGGCAGATCGAGACCACGCTCTTCATCCGCCCGCGCCCCACCCGGGTGCGCCGCCGGTACGGCTCCCTCGCCCCGCACTGGTGCGGTTCCGGCGAGTACCCGCCGGCCCAGTGGGTGGACCACGACGTCCGGCTCCAGCCGTTCTTCGCCGACGGCCGGCTGCGACTGCGGCTGGAGCGCCCCACCGTCCGGATCACCCGCGCCGCCCCCGCCCCCGACGGCCTGGAGCTGGGCGGGTTCGCCGACGCCTGCCCCTCCGGCACCGTGCTGCGGCTGCGCCACCGGGAGAGCGAGGCGGTGGTCGAGCAGCCGCTCGCCCGCGCAGGCAACACCTTCACCGTCCGGGTGCCGTACCGGCCGTTCACCGCCGACGGACGGGGCAGCGGCAGGCTGGAGCACTGGGACGCCGAACTGCTGCGCCCCGACGGCGGAACCGAGCAGCTCTGCCTCGACGAGCGCGGCGGCCCGGTGGCCGGCCAGCACCCGCTGCCCGGCGCCCCGGACCGGGTGCTCTACCTCAAGCACCTCGCCGACGGCCGGCTCCAGCTCTGCGTCCAGCCCGCGGCCGGCCTGGTCGACCGGATCGCCGTACGGCACGACGGCTTCGAGCTGTCCGGCCACTGCCCGGACCCGGCCTCGGACCGACTGGAGCTGGTGCTGCGGCACTGCGGCACCGCGAGCGAGGTCCGCACCCCGGTCGACACCGCCCCGGACGGCCGCTTCCGGGCCCGGGTGCCCGCCACCCGGACCGGATCGGACGGCGTCGCGCTGCCGCTGCGCAAGGGCCTCTGGGAGGCCGCGCTGGAGCCGGCCGGCC
>NZ_JAHSQD010000512.1 GCF_020103755.1 Streptomyces sp. LS1784 | reverse complement strand
AGACCGCGCCGCGCCCGGAGGCGCCGAAGACGACCCCGGCCAAGCCGGCCCTCGCCGCCCGTGGTGCCGCCGGTGCGGCCGCCACCGCCACCGCGCAGAGCTGCACCCCGGCCGACTTCGGCAGCCGCAGCGGGGCCGACCTGGTCTCCTTCGTCGAGAGCTCGACCACGGACTGCGTCAACACGCTGTTCAACGTCACCGGCACCGACGCGGGCAACATCTTCAAGGAATCGAAGATGCTGACCGTCGCCAACGCCTTCCAGGCCATGGCGGGCAGCTACACCGGCGACAACTCGACCGCGATCCTGCAGCTCGTGCTCTTCCAGCGGGCCGGCTGGTACGTGCAGTCGTACAACTCGGGCGCGGTCGGCCCGTACGACGCGGCCCTGAGCAGTGCCTCCAAGGCCGCCCTCGACGCGTTCTTCGCGAGCCCGCACCGCACCGACGTCAACGACAACAACGGCGTCGTGCTCAACGAGGTGCTGGTGCTCACCGACAGCGCCAACCTCCAGGGCAGCTACCTGGGCGTCTACAAGCAGGTGCTGAACGGCTACAACAGCTCGTACAACGCCTACCCGAAGATGCTCAAGGCGGTCAACGCGGTGCTGTCCGCGCCGCTGTGGCGGGGCAACTGGAACCCCGACTTCGTCAACGCGGTCGCCGCCGACCCGAGCATCGGAGTCGCCCTGGGCGACTTCGCGCTGAACCACAAGGACCTGCTCGGTACGCCCAACGCCTACCTGGACGTCAACGCGGGCAACGACCTCGGCCGGATGGCCGGCGACAGCCCGGCGGTCGAGGCGGCGCTCAAGGACAAGGTCAAGGCCGTCCTCGACGGCGTGCAGATCACCGGCGCCACCGGCCCGCTGTACGTCCACACCGCGTTCCAGGCCAACAGCTTCGACCCCGGCCAGTGCTCGTACTACGGCATCTGCGACCTGCCGGCGAAGCTGACCGCCGCGGTGCTGCCGAACCAGTTGGTCTGCGACAACCGCACCATCCAGACCGAGGCCCTGTCGCCCGCCGACCTGGCCGCCGTCTGCGCCAGCCTGCGCGGCGAGGACACCTTCTTCCACAAGCTGGTGAAGGACAACGGCCCGATCCCCGGCCAGTACGACAAGGAGCTGACCCTCGCGGTCTTCGCCAACCAGGCGGACTACCTGACGTACTCCTGGGCGATCTTCAACAACTCCACCGACAACGGTGGACAGACCGTCATGGACCCGACCGACCCGAACAACCGGGCCGTGTGCGTGATGTACCAGAAGTCCTGGAACGACGGCTTCACCGGCAACGTGTGGAACCTCAACCACGAGTACACGCACTACCTGGACAACATCTACGACCTCAAGGGCAACTTCTCCACCGAGATCTCCGTCCCGGACATCTGGTGGATCGAGGGCGTCGCCGAGTACGAGTCCTACGCCTACCGCGGCACCACCGACACCCAGGCGATGGCCGAGGCCGCCAAGCACACGTACAAGCTGAGCACCGTCTTCCAGAACACGTACGGCAACTCGGACACGGTGCGCACCTACCCGTGGGGCTACCTGGCCGTCCGGTACATGTTCGAGAAGCACCCGGCCGACATCGACGCCATGCTCGCGCACTTCCGCACCGGTGACTACCAGGGCGGCTACGCGGTCTACAACGGCATCGGCACCGGCTACGACGCCGACTTCGACGCCTGGCTCGACGCCTGCGCCGGCGGCGCCTGCTACGCGGCCGGCCCGACCGCGCTGTTCGGCCAGACCGTGAACGGCCCGACCGTCACCCTGACCGACAAGTCCGTGCAGACCGGCCCCGGCCAGATCACCGCCTGGCACTGGACCTTCGGCGACGGCAGCTCGTCCGACCAGCAGAGCCCGACCCACACCTACGCGGCCGCGGGCACCTACACCGTCGCGCTGACCGTCACCGACAGCACCGGAAAGACCGCCAGCACCCCGGCCTCGGTCACCGTCACCTCGGGCAGCGGCAGCGGTGGCGGCACCACCCCGCCGACCTGCACCGACCCGCGTACCGACGCCCTGGGCCAGAACTGCTCGCGGGCCAACCTGTCGGCCACCGCCGGGAACCTGGACTACCTGTACGTCTACCTCCCGGCCGGCACCAGCACCCTGAAGATCACCACCACCGGGGGCACCGGCACCGCCTACCTGTACTACAACGACAGCACCTGGGCCTCGCCGAGCGCCTACACCGCCTCGTCCACCAACGCGGGCACCACCCAGAGCATCACCGTCACCAACCCGACGGCCGGCTACCGCTACGTGAGCCTCTACGCGAAGACCGACTTCAGCGGGGTCACCGTCAGCACCCAGTTCTGATCCGTCCGATCCGACCCCTTCCGGGGTGGGCCGGGCCCGTGGCAGCAGCCACGGGCCCGGCCCGTTCGGCGTCCTGGTGACGGCAGGGTTGCGCGGCGGCGTGCGGCAGGTGTGCGGGCGGTGTGCGCACGCCCTTGTTGTGCTAGCACTTGAGCGCTAGCTTGAGCGGCATGGGTAAGAAGCAGCTGAACGTGCGGGTCGACGCCACGACCGCCGAGATGGCCCGGGAACGGGCGGAGCAGCAGGGGATCAGCATGAACCAGTACATCGAGCGCCTGGTCCAACAGGACATGGGCGAGTCCGGACGGGCCTTCGTGGACGCGGCTGCGCAGTTCATGAAGGAGTACGAGACGGCCTTCCTCGCCGAGTTCGGGGAGCCGGGCGACCTCCAGGACGTGCGCCGTTGAAGCTGGAGGTCGACCTCTCGTGGCTGCTCATGACCGCCGAGCAGTACACGCCCGGTGACCCGCAGGTCACCGACTACGGCTCGCTGCTCGCGGCGGTCACCCGCCATCAGGCCGAGATATTCGACATCGCGGTCTACCCCGAACCACAGGACCGTGCCGCCGCGCTGATGCACCAGCTGATCCGGGTGCCCGCGCTGGAGAAGACCAACGAACTTTTCGCCACCGCCGTCGCCTACGCCTACCTCGTCGCCAGCGGCTGCACCGTCGCCACCACCGCCCGCGAGGTGCGCAGCCTCTCCCGGGCCATCCGCGAGGGGCGGCTCGGGGTCTCGGGCGTCGCCGAGAGGCTGGCGGCCTGGGTGGTGGACGAGGCGGAGGGGGAAGGCGTCACCGGGGCGGACGAGGAGGACGAGGACGACGACTGACCGTCGCCGCCCCGTCGGGGCTCCCCGGGCCGTTGCGCGCCGGGCTCCTGCCGGGCGGAGGGGGTTCTACTGGACGGCGGCCTCCTGCGGGGCGGCGGCCTTCTGCTGGTCACCGGTCTCCTGCTGGGCGGGCGGCTCCGCGATCAGGGCCGTCGCGAAGGCGCGGAAGCCGGCCCGGCGGTAGATCCGGGCGACGTCCTCGTCGGCGGCGGACAGGAACACCGTCCGCACCCCGTTAGCCCGGGCGTGCGCGACCAGGGCCGCGGTGACCGCCAGGCCCAGCCCGCGACGGCGCGCGGACGGGAGCGTGCCCACCCCGGCCACTTCGGTGACCGGGCCCACCGGGTTGTGCTGGCCCGCGCACAGCGCCGTGCCGTCCTCCAGGGCCGCGGCGAGCACGGTGATGCCGGCGGTGATCCGATGGGAGATCCGCTCCACCGTGCCGTCGACCGTCAGCGTCGCCGCGCTCTCGGCGAGTTCGGCCGTGCCGGCCGGGCCGACGGCGGTGCCCGGCTCGGCGAAGGCCAGGTGCGGGACGGCGATGGCGGCCGCCAGTTCCGGCGCATCCGGCGCCAGCACCCGGACCTCCACCCGTTCCGGCAGCTCGGGCGCCGGGGCCGCTTCGTCCTGCGGGCCCAGCACCAGCAGCGGGTGCTCGTGCACCGTCAGGCCCGCCGCCTCGACCGCCGCGCGCAGCTCCGGGTTCTGCTCGGCCAGCCACTCGAAGGCCTCCGGCACGCCCAGCTCCCGCTGCCGATCCAGCACCCGGCGGACGTCCCCGGCGGTGGCGGCCGGGCCGTTGTGGCCGAGGGCCGGGCGGGCGTAGTACGGCCAGCCGGCCCCGTCGCGGACGAACAGGGTCAGCGGCCCGAAGTCCTCGGTACGGGCGGCGCTGCGCGGCACGGCGTCGTAGTAGGTCTCGATCTCGTCGAGCAGGAGGCGGTCGGGAGCATGATCGGCAGGAGTCACGGCCCGCATCCAAGCAGGGGCGGGGGCGAGGTGCCACCCGTTTTCGCGTGCGGTCCGGTCCTCCGGTCACGCCTCGGGGGCCGATTGTTGCCGAACGCTTACCCGCTCGCAGCGATCTTGTGCGGACACGGCGTGCATGCTGAAGCCTTTACAGCTCTGCCGAGGGGGACGGCGGACGTCTGCACGAGGCGAGGCAAGGGGGAAGACAGGCCCATGAGGCTCTGCTTTCTGGTGGAGGAACACTACCGGCACGACGGCATGCCACTCGACGTGGCGCGCCAACTCACCGCGTGGGGGCACCGGGTGGACGTGCTGCGCCCCGGGGACTCGCTGCTGGCGATCTCCGAGGAGGTCCGGGCCGGCAGCCACGACGCCTGGGTGCTCAAGACCGTGTCCGGCGGGCCCGGGCTGACCCTGCTGGAGTCGGCCGCCGCCGTCGGCCTCACCACGGTGAACGACGTGCGCTCGATCCGGGGGGTCCGGGACAAGGCGCTCGCCGCGGTGATCGGCCGCACCCGCGGCCTGCCCGTCCCGGTGACGTACGCGGCCGCGCGCTGGGAGCGGCTGGCGGAGATCCCTGCCGCCGAGTACCCGCTGGTGGTCAAGCCCGCCGACGGCAGCTCCGGGCGCGCCGTGCGGCTGGTGCGCGACCCCGGCCAACTGCTGGAGGTCGGGCCGGAGCTGGCGGGGGAGGGGCTGCTGATCGCGCAGCCGTACGTGCCCAACTCCGGGACCGACCTCAAGGTGTACTGCGTCGACGGCGAGCTGTTCGCGACGGAACGTTCCTCCCCGCTGCGCCCCGGGCAGGGTGTGCGCGAGCGGCAGGTGCCGCTGCCGGGGAGCGTCGCGCGGATCGTCGCGCAGGTCGGCGAGGTGTTCGGGCTGGACCTGTACGGGGTCGACGTGCTGCTGGGGCCGGACGGGCCGGTCGTGGTGGATGTCAACGACTTCCCGAGCTTCCGGCAGGTGCCGGACGCGGTGGCCCGGGTCGCCCGGGCGGTGCTGCGGCTGGCACGCAGCGGGACGGCCGTGTCGGTGCCCGGCGGGCCCGCCGAACTGGTGCCCGCGGGCGGCGATCCGTACGGGCACCTGGGCTTCGGCGAAGGGGAGCTGCTGTGAAGGTCGGGCTGATCACCGGCGACCCGGGGCATCCGGTGCTGGCGGCGTCCGCCGAACTGCTGGTGAGGCAGGGGCACGAGGTGGCGGCCGTCCCGCCCGCGGGGCCCGTGGGCGGGCTCGCGGACGTCTACCTGCTCAAGGCGCGTACGCCGCAGGCGCTGGCGCTGGCGGGGGAGTTGGAGCGGAGGGGCGCGCCGGTGGTCAACTCGGCGGCGGCCACCGAGCTGTGCCAGGACCGGGTGCGGATGGCCGACCTCGCCCGCGCCGCCGGGCTGCCCTTCGCGCCCACGGACGCGGTCGGACGGCTGGGCGAACTCGTCGATCCGGCCTACCCGTTCGTGGTCAAGAGCCGGCACAGCAGGCGGCACGACCTGGTCGCCCGGGTGGACGGCCCGGCCCGGCTGCGCGAACTCGCCGAGTGCTGGCCCGAGGAGCCGGTCGTCACGCAGCCGTTCGTCCCGGGGAGCGGTTGGGACCAGAAGCTGTGGGTGGTCGACGGGCAGGTGTTCGCGGCCCGGCGGCAGTCCGAACTGGCCACCGGCACGGGGAAGTCGGGGCGGGCGGAGGACTGGGAGCCGTCCGCGGGGCGGGCCGCGCTCGCGCTGCGCGTCGGCGAGGTGTTCGGGCTGGACGTGTACGGGGTCGACCTGCTCGACGGGCCCGCCGAGCCGGTCATCGTGGACGTCAACGCCTTTCCCGGGGTCCGCGGGCGGCCCGGTGCGCCGGAGGCGCTCGTGGCGCTGGCGCTGCGCGTCGGGGCGGAGCGGGGCCGGGCGCTC
>NZ_JAHSQD010000511.1 GCF_020103755.1 Streptomyces sp. LS1784 | reverse complement strand
GACCGGGGAGCCGGTCACCCCGGCCCCGGCGGGGCCGATCCGGACGAGGCCGTGGCGGTGCACGCCCGGGCCGCCGCCCTGACCCACCACCGCACGCTCGCCGTGCAGTCCGAGCACGACCGGCTGGCCGACCTGCTGCGACGGGCCGCGCTGCCCGTCTCGGCCATGGACTTCGAGAGCCAGCTGCGGCACTACCAGCCCCGCCCCTACCCGGCCGACGGCCCCGGCGCCGCCGACGAGCCCGAGCCCCGCTGGGAGGACTTCGCGCCCGCCGAGCCACCCGCGGCCGATCCGGAGAGCGGCCCGTCCCGTCGGCTGCTCGACTCCGGCTACCAGCGCGAGCTGGCCCAGGCCCGGCTCACCCACCAGCGTGCCCTGCGCGAGTGGCGTACCCGCCGGGCCGAGGCGGGCAGCCCGGCCGTCGACGAGTCCCGGCGCGCCCACGAGGCGGCGGAGGAGGCCCGGGCCCGCGCCGTGCGCGAGTACAATGAGAGCCTGGAAGAGTGCCGACGGGCCTACCGGCTGGCCGAGCCGGCCGCCGTGGAGTCGCTGCTGGAACGGGCGCTGGCCGCCGCCGAGACCGCCACCCAGGACCTGCCCGCCCCCTGCCGGGCGGTCTTCCGCCCGCTCACCCGCACCGCCGTGCTGGACCTCGACCTGCCGCCGCTTGAGCTGGTGCCCTCGCTCACCGGCTACCGGCTCGCCCCGGACGGCGACATCCTCCCGGTGCCGCGCCCGCCCGCGGACCGGGCCACCGACTACCTGCGGCTGGTCGCCCGGCTCGCCCTGCGCGCCCTTCAGGCCGCCGACGCCGTCGACACCGACGAGATACTCGCCGGCGTCGTCCTCAACGGCTGGCTGCGCGATCCCGCCACGGCCGAGCCGCTCTGCCTGGTCAGCGTGGACGCCGACCGCGACGCCCTGGCCCGCACCCGGTTGCTGCCGCCGGGCACCCCGTACGAGGAGCGCGACGACGAGGGCGTCTACGCCGACGCCGAGCAGGACGAGGCCCTCGTGCGGCTGCGCCAGCTCGGTGCCGCCGTGACCCCGGACCCGTACGACCGGGTCGGTGTCCAGCCGGCCGCCCAGGCCGGGGCCACCGTGCCGGCCGCCTCCGACCTCTCCGCCAACGAGTTCGCCCAGCTGGTGCGGGATCTGCTGACCCGGGGCGGGATCGCGCAGTGGAGCGTCCGGCTGCGCGGCCCGGCCGGGCTGGTCGCCACCGGTGAGGGCGCACCCGGTACCGCGCTGCCCGGCCGCTGGGTGGTCTGGGCCTCCCGGGACACCGGGCCGGTCGGCGCCGAACAGATCGAGACCCTGGCCGAGGCGGTCGGGGAGGAGTCCGCCGAGCGCGGCCTGCGGCTGACCACCGGCCGGTTCACCGAGGAGGTGCTGGACCTCACCGCGGAGGAGAGCCATCGGCACATCCACCTGATCGACGGCGACGGCGTCCGCGAACTCGCCCACACCCATCTGGGCCTGCCACTGGCCACCGGCGGCTGACCGCCCTCCACCCGGCTGACCGCCCTCGACCCGGCGGACCGCGCCGGCCGTCCGCCCCGGTGGGCAGCCTCACTCCGAACGGCCCATCCGGAGGGCGCCCCTGCACGCCCGGGCCGAGGCTGGGGGAACGGCTCCCGGCCGGGCCCCCGGCACCCCGGGTGATCACCGCCGAGCGGGCGTCCGGTACGGTCGGCGGTCGGCCCGGCCACGGGCGGATCCCAGGGGGAGAGGAATGCGCAGAGCGCTCGGCGGACCACCCGGCGAAGGCCCCGGCCACCCGGCCGGACCTGGGACGGAGCCGGCCCGATGACCGCGGTCCTGGTCGCCGCCGCGGCGTTCCTGATGACCCTGGTCGGCGGATTCGTCGCCCAGCGCACCCGCGACCGCCGCCACCTGGTGCTGGGCTTCGCCGCCGGACTGATGCTCGGCGTGGTCGCCTTCGACCTGCTGCCCGAGGCGATCCACCAGGCGCCGGACGAGGTGCACGGCGTGCCGCAGGCGCTGCTGATGTTCGCGGCCGGTTTCCTCACCATCCACGTGGTCGAGCGCGCGGTCGCCATCCACCGCGGCCACGAGGGCGAATACGCCGCGCACTCCCACGGCCACCACGGGCACGCCCACGCCCACGCCGCCGGGCGTCAGGGCATCGGCCTGACCGCCGCTCTGGCCCTGGTCGGGCACAGCGTGATGGACGGCTTCGCAATCGGCGCCGCCTTCCAGGCGGGCACCACGGTCGGCACGGTGGTGGCCATCGCGGTGGTCGCGCACGACTTCGCCGACGGTTTCAACACGTACACGATCACCCGGCTGTACGGGAACGACCGGCGGCGGGCGATGACCCTGCTCGCCGCGGACGCGCTGGCCCCGGTGTCCGGCGCGGCGATCACCCTGGCGTTCACCATCCCGGGGCACCTGCTCGGCCTCTACCTGGGCTTCTTCTCCGGCTTCCTGCTCTACCTGGCGACCTCCGACATCCTCCCCGAGGCGCACAGCCCGCACCCCTCGCGCAGCACTCTGCTCTGCACCGTGGCCGGGGTCGGCTTCATGTGGCTGGTGATCGGCTTCGCCGGCTGAGGCCCGAACAGGTCCGGGGCCGGCCCGTCAGCCGTCGATCCGGACGCCGAGGTCCGCGAGGGCGGAGGCGGTTGCCCTCAGGACCGGCCGGCGAGGCCCTCAGACCGGAAGCCGCCCCCAGCACTCCCGCATCGAGGCCAGTGCCTCGGTGATGGCCGGCCGCCGGGAGGCCTGCGAGCGCCAGAGCGCGAACACCCGGCGGCTCGGTTCCGGCGTCACCCGGCGGACCGCCACCCCGGGCGGCAGCGGGCCCCGCCCGAGCCTCGGCACCAGGCCCATCCCCAGACCGGCCGCGACCAGCGCGATCTGCGTCTCGAACTCCCCGACCTGGTAGCGCACGTCCGGCTCCTCACCGGCCTCGCGCAGGGTGCGGACCAGCCAGTCGTGGCAGATGTTGCCGGGCGGCACGCTGATCCAGCGCTGCCCGCACAGCCGCTCCACCGGCACGGGGTCGAGCGCGGCCAGCCCGTCGTCGGCGGGCAGCAGCAGGTCCACCGGGTCCGTCCCGAGGTCCATCCGGGAGACCCCCTCCTGCACCGGCAGCGGCACGGTCGGCCAGTCCTGCACCAGCGCCAGGTCCACCTCGCCCCGGGCCACCAGCTCGGCCGCGGGGTACGGGTCGCGCTCCAGCAGCCGGACGTCCAGTTCCGGGCAGCGCCGCCGCAGGTCGGCCAGAGCCCCGGGCATCAGTCCACGGGCACCGGACGGGAACGCGGCCACCAGCAACCGCCCGACGGCCTGACCGCGCTGCTCCTCCAGCCGCACCTCGGCCTGCTCCACCAGCCCCAGCACGGTCTGCGCGGTGACGGCCAGCTCGCGCGCCGCATCGGTCAGCACCACGCCCCGGCCCTGCCGCTCCAGCAGCACCGTCCGGGTCTCCCGCTCCAGCTTGGCGATCTGCTGCGAGACCGCGGAGGGAGTGAAGCCGAGCGCGGCCGCCGCCCCGCCGACCGAGCCGTGCACCGCCACCGCGTGCAGCGCCCGCAGGCGCCCCAGATCCATCATGCAGCGATCCTAAAGCGTCTCCTTCAGTATTCATCGCTGGTGCTACACGGTCCGGCGCCATCATGCTCGACCCATGACCGCGACAACCGCCGCCGCCCCGAGCGGCCAGAACAGCACGGCCGGCACGAGCAGCACGAGCGGCGACGGCGGCCGGGGCGGCATGAGCCCGCGCCACATCGCCCTGGCCGTCCTGGTGGCCGCCGTCTGGGGCCTCAACTTCGTCCTGATCCACGTCGGCCTCGACAGCTTCCCGCCGCTGCTCTTCTGCGCCCTGCGGTTCGCCGTCGTCGCGGTGCCGGCGATCTTCTTCGTCGGCCCGCCCAGGGTGGCCTGGCGCTGGGTGGTGGCCGTCGGCGTGGTCCTCGGGGTGGTCAAGTTCGGGCTGCTCTTCCTCGGCATGCACGCCGGGATGCCGGCCGGGCTCTCCTCCCTGGTGCTCCAGGGGCAGGCCGGCTTCACCGCGCTGTTCGCCGCCGTGCTGCTGCGCGAACGCCCCGGCGGGCTGCGGCTGGCGGGCCTGGCGATCGCCTTCGCCGGCATCGCGCTGGCCGCCTGGGACCAGGGCGTCGGCGGGCCGCTCGGGGCCTTCGTCCTGGTGGTCCTGGCCGCCGTCGCCTGGGGTCTGGCCAACGTGCTGACCCGCAAGGCCGCGCCGCCGGACGCGCTGCGCTGGATGGTCTGGGTCAGCGCCGTCCCGCCGCTGCCGCTGCTGGTCCTGTCCCTGCTGGTCGAGGGACCGGAGGCGGACCTGCGCGCACTGCGCGACGTCACCCCGGCCGGACTGGGGGCGATCGGCTACGTCGGGCTGGTCTCCACCCTGCTCGGCTTCGTCGCCTGGAGCTTCCTGCTGCGCAGCTACGACGCGACCGCCGTCGCGCCCTACTCGCTGCTGGTGCCGGTGTTCGGGATGTCCTCGGCCTGGCTGCTGCTCGGTGAGCGGATCAGCCCGACGGCCGCCGCGGCCGCGCTGCTGGTGATCGCCGGGATCGGGATCACCGCGCTGCGCCCGGGGGCCCTTGGCGGTGCGGCGGCCCGGCTGCGAGGAAGCGGGCCTCGGCCGAGCGCAGCACCCGCAGCAGCACCTCCTCGTCGGCGGGGCTGACCTCGCCGAAGTACTCCTGGGCCACCTCGTCCCGGACCTGTCCGATCCGCTCCACCGCCGCCTGCCCGGCCTCGGTCAGCAGGATCCGCACCGCCCGCCGGTCGGCCGGGTCGGGACTGCGCTCGACCAGACCGGCCTCCTCCAGCGCGTCGACCACGGTGGTCGCCGAGCGCGGGGCGATGTGGAGCTTGTCGGCGAGGTCGCTCAGCCGCATCGCGCGGTCCGGCGTCTCGCAGCCGGGCACATGGGCGAGCATGCGCAGCGCCCGGGCCTGGCCGGGGGTGATGCCGTACGGCTCCAGCCGCCAGCCGGTCTGACGCCGGATCCGCTTGATCGCCCTGGTCATCGCGTCGGCCAGTTCGGCGGCGGTGCCCGGGGTGCCGGGCCGGGGGCCGGGGGAGGGGGCCGCCGGTTCGTCGGTCGGCGTGGTGGTCATCGGCGGTCTCCTCGGCTGGCGTCCGCCCCAGGGTAGCCGTCGGTCCGGGGCCCGCGGCCGGCGGCGGAGGGCGATCGCGGAAATATGTTGAGCCTAGCTCAGTACCTGGGTTAGCGTTGCCCCGAGTGAGGGGACCCTAAGTTCCCTCCCGGACCCTGGAGGGCCCATGCCCCGCTCCGAAGCCCGCGTCGCCACCGACCGCCCGGGCCGTTACGCCAAGCAGCTCGCCGCCCACATGGGGCGCAAGATCGAGGCCGTCTACTCCGAGGAGACCGGCCGCGGCACGATGGTCTTCGGCGCCGGCACCGCCACCCTGGAGGCCCAGCCGGACGCGCTGCTGCTCACCGTCGAGGGCGAGCGCGAGAACCTGCCCGGTCTGGAGGACGTCGTCGGCCGCCACCTGGTCCGCTTCGGCGCCCGCGACGAACTCGTCATCGAGTGGCACCGGGACAACGGCGAGGCCGGCCTGGTTCACCGCAACGAGGACCCCGAGGCCTGACGCCTCCCGGCACCCGGCCGGGGCAGCCACCGGGCGAGCGACCACAACACCAGGACGGCCAGGCACCAGCTCGCCACCACGTCCAGCAGCCAGTGGAAGTCGCTCCACACCAGCCCCGCACCCACCCCGAGCGACAGCAGCACCGCACCCGCCGCCAGCCCCCGGACGGCGCGCGGCCCGGCCACCCGGGCCAGTAGCAGCGCCGCCACCCCGTACGAGATCGTCGCGGTCGCGGTGTGCCCGGACGGGTACCAGCCCCACTGGCCCGCCGTCAGCGCCTCCCCGAGCGGACCCGGCCGGGCGAAGGCCGACTTCGCCGGAACCACCAGCAGTGGGATCAGCCCCGCCGTCAGCGCCGCCACCGGCAGCGGCAGCCACCAGCGCCCGGCCCCGGCCCGGCGCCCGCGCCAGG
>NZ_JAHSQD010000510.1 GCF_020103755.1 Streptomyces sp. LS1784 | reverse complement strand
CCGTCCGGGCGGCAGCCTGCCCCGCCTGCGGCGAGCCGCTGACGGCGCCCGCCTCCTCCCCCGACGGCCAGCGTCCGGGCGGCCGCCCGCCCCGATACTGCTCGCCCCGCTGCCGCTCCCGCGCCTACCGGACCCGGCAGCGGGAGGGCGCGAACCGCGTCACGTAACCCGACGGCGGCGTGACGTAACCCGGGGCCGGGCCTGTCCGACGAGGGAGGACCGCGGCGGCAGGACGCCGAACTCGTTGCTCTCGGGATCCGCGGGACGCCCACGGCTCGTCGGCCGGCAAGGCGGGGCCGTCGTCGTGTGCCGACCGGAAACCCGCGTGCCCCGTCCGTGCCCGTTCTGCTTGACTCCCCCGCCATGAGCACCTCGCACGTCCTGCCGGTCCTGCGCACGACCAACCGGTGGGCCGCCTACGACGCCGCCCGGCGGCTGCTGGCCCTCGCCGTCTCCCCCAGCGGGATCGAGGTAAGGGCGTACGCGCCGCAACTCACCCCGGTACAGGCCCGTCCGCTGCGGGCGGCCTTCCCCGAGAACGTGGGGATCCGAGGCGACCTGGGCCACCCGGAGCCCGGCGAGGAGGCGGCAGTGGGGCCGGCTCCGTTCGTCTTCAGCGCGGAGGAGCGGCCTGCCGGGGCGGTCGAGGAGCAGTTCCTCGACGTCGTCGGGACCGTCACCGCCGAGTTGTCCTGGGACGGCTTCGCCTGGCCCGCCGCCCCGGAACTCGGCCTGGAGCCGCGCTACAAGGACGCCGGGCTCCAGCTCCTCCTCAACAACCGCAGCCTCGACTACGACGACCCGGCGGGCGACCACACGCTGTTCATCCACTTCCGCGCGGGCGACGTCGAGCGCGCCGAGTGGCTGGCCCGGCAGGTGGGGCTGGCGCCGATCGGCCCGGTGGAGCTGGGCTGGTGATCGCCCGGAAATCCGCATGACCGTTCGTGCCTGATCTGCTTGACTCCCCGCCATGAGCACCTCGAACGTCCTGCCGGTCCTGCGCACGACCAACCGGTGGGCCGCCTACGACGCCGCCCGGCGGCTGCTGGGCACCACCGTGCACCGCCGCTCCACGGAGGTGCACGCGTACGCGGACGAGCTCACGGCGGCGGAGGCCCGGCGGCTGTTCGAGGCCTTTCCCGACCACGTGTACCCGGGCACCCGGGAGCGGAGCGTCGGGCACGACGAAGTCCGCCGGCTGTTGGCGGCGGACGATCCCCGGGTGGACGCGCTGGCCCCGTTCTCGTTCCAGCTGGACGAGCAGCCCGTCGGGTCGATCGAGGACAGGTTCCTCGGCCTGCGCGGCTCCTCGCCCGCCTCACTGTCCTGGAAGGGCTTCGCCTGGCCGGCCGTTCCCGAACTGGGCCTGGAGCTCCGCGCCAAGGACGCCGGTGTCCAGATCGCCCTCAACAGCCGCAACGTCGACTTCGACCGCCCGGCGGGCGACCACACGCTGTTCATCCACTTCCGCGCGGGTGACGTCGAGCGCGCCGAGTGGCTGGCCCGGCAGGTGGGGCTGGCGGCCATCGGCCCGGTGGAGTCGGGCTGGTAGCCGCCCGGGCATAGCCCCCGCCCGGTCGGCGTTGGGCCGGGCATGGCCAAGATTCTGGTGATCGGCGCAACCGGCAGTGTGGGCAGGCACGTTGTGGCCTCGCTGGCCGAAGGCGGCCACGAGGTGCGGGCGTTGGTGCGGGACGCGTCGAAGACGCGACTCCCCAGGGGGGTCGAGGCCGTCCAGGGCGACCTGAAGGAGCCCGACAGCCTGGGGCCGGCGCTGGCCGGCGGGGTGGAGGCGGTCTACCTGATGTGGCCCGGGCTGCCCGTGCAGCCCCGGGTGGTGGAGCTGATCGCCCGGCACGCCCGGCGGGTCGTCTACCTCTCGGCGGACGTGGCGGACCTCGCCGACGACGAGCCGGCCGTGATCTTCCACCAGGAGGTCGAGCGGCTGATCCGGCGGTCGGGCCTGGGCTGGACCTTCGTCCGGGCGATCGACTTCGCGGGCAACCTGCTGGCCTGGGCCGACCAGGTGCGGGAGGGCGTGGTCCGCTGGCCGTACGGGCGGGCGCGACGTTCGCTGGTGCACGAGCGGGACGTCGCGGACGTCGTGGTGCGGGCGCTCACCGAGGGCGGGCACGAGGGCGCCGCCTACGTCGTGACCGGCCCGGAGTCGCTCTCGCACGCCGAGCTGGCCGGGATCATCGGCGAGGAACTGGGCGTCGCGGTGCGGTGGGAGGAACTGCCGCCGGAGACGGCCCGTGAGCAGCTGACGGTGGCCTGGGGGAACGCGGCGTTCGTGGAGGCCCGGCTGCGCGCCTGGGAGTCGTTCACGCGCGAGCCGGAGCGGGTGACCGGCACCGTGCAGGAGGTGCTCGGGCGTCCGCCGCGCGATGTCCGCAGCTGGGTGCGGGATCACGCGGCGGACTTCCGGTAGGCCGGGGCCGCGCGTCGGCGGGCCTCGGCCGTCGGGCCTCAGCCGTCGGGCCTCAGCCACCGGGCCTCAGTACCGGACGGCCTTCACCACCACGGGCAGGAGGGTCTGGTCGGCCGGCTGCCTGCTGAAGGCGACGGGCTGGGCCTTGCCGTTCGGCGGGACGTTCTCGGCACCGACGACGGCGCTGTCCACGGCCTTGCCGCTGGTGTCGGTGAAGTCGACCTGGACCGCGTAGGAGGCCGTGGTGAGCCCCGAGTTCTGGATGGTGACGACCACGGCGTGCAGGCCTCCGGTGTTCTGCCGTGCGAGGCCGGTGATGGTGATGTCGTTCACCGCGTTGCCGCCGTCCGGCACCCCGCTGAGCACCGAGGTGGCCTTCTCCCTGGTCATCGCCTGCTGGGCCGAGACGGACGCCTCGAAGGCGGACGCCGCCGCGGACATGGAGGCGGCGGCTTCGGAGGAGGCCACCGCCGCCGAGGCCGCCGCGGCCGACGCCGAGGCCAGCAGCGACTCCGCGGCGGAGGCGATGGCGGAGGGCGGCTCGCCGGAGAAGGCGCTCGCGTTGGGCGGGGTGGCCGACGGTGAGCCGGCCACCGTGCCCGACGGGCTGCTGCCGCAGGCCGCGAGCACGACGGCACCGGATGCCGCCACGATCAGCGCGACCGTGCGCTGCACCGTCCAGCTCCGGGCCGGTGGCCGGTCGCCGCCCGGGGAACGGACGAGCGGCGGGCGCCCGGGCAGCGGGCGGTGGCCGGTTCGGCCGTGGCTGGGGGGACTGTGGAGTTCACGCACCGAGGATCCCTCTCCTGGTCGGTGTTCGGCGGCCGAGGGGCCCGTACGTCCCCATGCTTGGCAACATCCCGCTCCACAGCGACAGCTCCTGACCCGTCCGAGTGGGCGGGTGCGCGCGAGCGCGGCCCGGCAAGGGCCCGGACGGGGTCCGAGGGCAGGCCTCGGGAGCCTCAGGAACCCCGGGAACCTCAGGAGCCGATGGTCAGCACCGCCTTGCCGTGCAGCCGCCGCCCGAGCAGGGCGTCGACCGCCTCGGCCGCGTCGTCCCAGTCGCCGCGCCAGGTGATGCCCGGGTCCAGCTCGCCCGCCGCCACCCGATGGGCGAGCCAGCCGAGGTCGCGGTCGAGGCCGGCGCAGGCGAGCAGGTAGAAGGAGACCACCGAGCGGTCGTGCCGGGCCGCGTCGCCGAAGAGGGCGCCGAACGCGAAGTCCTCCCCCTGCCCGGAGCTGTGGCCGGCGGCGACCAGGGTGCCGCCCGGAGCCAACGCCTGGTAGGCCTCGACCAGTTGGGGGCCGCCGACGAGGTCGACCACACCGTCGACCGGTCCGGCGGCCTCCTTCGGAGAGGCGATCACCTCGTGGGCGCCGAGGCCGCGCAGCAGTTCGCCCTTGCGGGCGGGCGAGCCGGTGGACGCGACCACGTGCGCGCCAGCCGCCCGGGCGAGCTGGACGGCGTAGCGGCCGACGCCGCCGGTGGCGCCGGTGACCAGGACGCTGCGGCCGAGCAGCGGACCGATGCGGTGCAGCGCGCGCAGGGCGCTGGCGGCGGCGACCGAGATGGTGGCGAGGGCGCCGAGGTCGGCTCCGGCGGGTGCGGAACCGATCAACCCGGTGTCCACCGCCCGCAGTTCGGCCCAGCCGCCGGCGGTCATCAGGGTGACCACCGGGGTTCCCGCGGCGGGGCCGGAGCCGTCGGCGGCGGCGCGTTCCACGATTCCGGCGGCGTCCCAGCCGAGGACGGTGCCGTCGGGGGCCGTGTCGAGGCCGAAGGCGACCTCGCCGTAGTTGAGCGAGGTCGCGGTGACCCGGACCAGCGCCTGGTGGGGTGCCGGTTCGGGGTCCGGAGCCGTGCCGAGGCGCAGGCCGCCGGGGGCCGAGCGGTCGACCAGGAGTGCGCGCATGGAAGATCCTCCCCAAGATTCTGCCACTGAGTGGCATAAGCCTACAGGTGGCACTATCGGCCCCACTAGACTGACCGCGATGACTCCCGAGAAGGCCACCGCCACGGCGCCGGAGCGGGGCGCCGGGCAGGCCCCCGAGACCCCGGGCGCCACGCTTCCGCTGCGCGAGCGCAAGAAGCTGCGCACCCGCCAGGCACTGATCGACACAGCCCTGGAGCTGTTCGGCGAGCACGGCTTCGACGGGGTGACGCTGGACCGGCTGTGCGAGGCCGTCGAGGTCTCCAAGCGGACCTTCTTCCGCGCGTTCACCAGCAAGGAAGACGTCGCGATGGCCCCCACCCAGGACCTGTGGGCGGCGTTCCTGGAGGTACTGGAGAGCCGCCCGCCGGGCGACGGCAGGCTGCTGGCCGTCCTGGAGGAGACCCTCGCCGAGGCGATCGACCGGATGCCGGGCGACGGCTGGGCCGAGCGCGCCCTGGCGAGCCGTCGGCTGGCCGCCCGGACGCCCTCGATGGACGCCCACGGGCTGGCCTTCTGCGAGCGGACGACCCGGGAGGCGGTGTCGGCGGTCAGCCGCCGGTTCGCCCTCGACGGGCCCCAGGTCGGCGCCGGACTCCGCGCCCGGCTGGCGGTGGACATGCTGGTCGCCGCGTTCCACCAGGCGATGGACGGCTGGGTGGCACAGCCGTCCGGACACACCCGCGCGGACCTCGCGCGGCGACTCCGGGCGGCCTGCGCCGAACTGCCGGGCGCGCTCGCGTCGACGGTCGAGCCGCGGCAGGCGTGAGCGGAACCGCGGCAGGCCTGAGCGAAACCGCGACGACCCCGAGCGGAACCGCGACGGGCCGCCAAACCCGCCCGGAGGGGCTTACGCCGCCCGCAGGGAGTCGAGCCAGCGCAGCAGGCGAGCCCCTTCGCGGGTCATGACCTCCGGGTCGCGCAGGGCGTTGGCGAGCAGGGACATGCCCTGGTAGCCCGCGACCAGGGTGAGCGCCAGGCCGTCCGGGTCGGGCAGGCCCAGCTCGCGGAACTGGCCCGCGGCCCAGTCGAGCAGCCGCCGGATCACCGCGCCCGCCTCCGCGTCGAGGTCCCCTTCGGCGCGCTTGTCGAGCTCGACGGCCAGGGTGCCGGTCGGGCAGCCGTGCCGCGCGGCGGTGTCGCGCCGGCCGACCCAGGCCTCGACCAGCGCCTTGAGGCGGTCCAGCGGGTCGGGCAACTGCTCCAGCCGGTCGGTGAGTTCGTCCAGGTGTGCGCTGTGCTCGGAGAGCGCGGCGCGGACCAGCTCGCCCTTGGTCTTGAAGTAGTAATAGACGTTCCCGACCGGGACGTCCGCCTCGCGCGCGATGTCGGCGAGGGTGGTGCGTTCGACGCCCTGTTCGTGCAGGACCCGGGCCGCGGCCGCGGTGAGCCGCCGGCGCTTCTGCGACGCCGCCGCGCGGCGATTCACTGAGTCAGTCATCCGACTGACTATAGACAGCCGCCCGCGGAGGCGGCTACGGTCTTCCCCGAGCCAGTTCTCAGTCAGCCAACTAACTCACTCATGGGGGCGGAAATGATCACAGTGACGGGCGCGACCGGCACCATCGGCCGGACGCTGGTGGAGCTGCTGGCCGGGGCGGGCGAGCAGGTGGTCGCCGTGTCCCGGCAGCCGCAGCCCGCCCACCCGGCGGCCGGGGTCCGCTGGGCCCGGGGCGGCCTCGGCGACG
>NZ_JAHSQD010000051.1 GCF_020103755.1 Streptomyces sp. LS1784 | reverse complement strand
CGCGGTCGAGGCCGTCCAGCGGCGGCGGTGCGGCGGGGCGCGGGACGGCGCTCCGGGCGAGCGCGGCGGCCTCCTCCTCGGTCAGGTACCCGGCCCGCCACTGCCCGGCGTCGGCGAAGGCGTGCAGCACGGCGTGGACGGTGGTCTCGGTGACGGCGCCGGTCGCGGGCAGCTGCCCGTACAGCAGCCGGTCGCGGGAGCCGGCGTCGGTGAGCATCACGGCGCCGACCTCGTGGCCGCCGAGCAGCACGTCGACGAACGGGACGTCGGGGCGGTCGGCGAGGGCCTGCGCGACGGCGTCCACCCGGCCGCTCAGCACCCGGATCCGCAGCAGCAGCGCGCCCACGGCGGCATCCTCGACGTCCGGCAGCCGGACCACCCGCAGCACCCCGGCCTGCCGCATCCGGCCCAGGCGGCGGGTGACCGTCCGGGCGGAGACGCCCAGCACCTCGGCGATCCGGCCGGGCTCGGCCCGTCCGTCCACCTGGAGCGCGCACACCAGGCGGCGGTCGAGCGCGTCCAGCACGGTGTCCGGATCGGCAGTGGAGAGGTCCATGATGTCCGATCTCCGTCGTCTCGACGACTTCTGCGTCCTGTTCGGCAGCCCCGACGGTACTCCTTGTCCGACCAGCCGGAGCAGACCGGCCCGGAGCAAGGAGGAGTCACCGTGACGAACGAGCTGTGGACGCTGGCGGAGAGCGTGGAAGCCGCGGTGCGCGAGGTCGGTGCGGGGCTGGCGGCCCGCCGGTCCACCGACCCGGTCACGGCACGGACCGCCGAGGAGGCGGCGGCCCGCTTCGCCGAGCTGGACGGCCCCGCGGCCGCCGCACTGCGGGAGCGGCTGACGGCGCTGCGCCCGCAGGCCGGCTGGGTGCCCGAGGAACTGGACGGCTCGGTGCCCGCCGAGGGCGAGTGGTGGCTGTGCGACGCGACCGACGGCGCGGTGCAGTACCTGCTCGGGCAGCCGCACTGGGCGGTGACCGCCACGCTGGTGCGGGACGGTGCGGCGGTGCTGGCCGTGGTGCACGCCCCGGAGCAGGACGGGCGCACCTACCGGGCGGTGCTCGGCGGCGGGGCCGAGCTGGACGGGCGGCCGATCGCGCCCCTGGAGCGGGAGTTGGCGGTCACCGTCGCCGCCACCAGCCAGCCGCCGCGGGTGGCCGCCGATCCGGTGGCGCTGCGCCGGGCGGGCGAGTCGCTGTCCGCGATGGCGGGGGCGGTCCTGGCGGTGCGCAACCTCGGCCCGACCGCACTCCAGGTGGCCCAGGTCGGCTCCGGGCACCTGGCGCTGTTCTGGGAGTACGGCCTCGACGCGGGCAACCTGCTGGCCGGGGCGCTGATCGCGCGCGAGGCGGGCGCGGCGGTGACGGACACCACCGGGTCGGCCTGGACGGCCGGCTCCGACGGCTTCCTCGCCGCCGCGCCCGGGCTGCACGCGCAGGCGCTGGAGGTGCTGCGGGCAGTCGGCTGAGGACGCCGGGGCGGTCAGCCGGCCGTCCCGGCGGACAGCCCGAAGAGGGCGGCCGCGTTGTCGTGGCAGACCGCCCGCAGCCAGTCCTCCCCCAGCCCCAGCCCGGCCAGCGCCTCCAGCTGGTGGATGTACCGGTAGGGGATGTTGGGGAAGTCGCTGCCGAGCAGGATGCGGTCCCGGAGCCCGCGCAGGCGCGACAGTTCCTCGCGCGGGAACGGGCCGTCGCCCTCGGCGAAGTCGGTGAACGCCATGGTGGTGTCCAGCCTGACGGCCGGGTGGCGCTCGGCCAGGTCGAGGAAGTCGCGGTACTCGGGCATCCCGAGGTGGGCGACCACCAGGACCAGGCCGGGGTGCCGCGCCAGCACCGCGCCGATCGGGCCGGGGCCGGTGAACTTGCCCGGCACCGGCCCGGACCCGCAGTGGGTGACCACCGGGGTGCCGGTCTCGGCGAGCAGGCCCCAGACCTCGTCCAGCAGCGGGTCCGCCGGGTCGTAGCCGCCGACCTGGAGGTGTGCCTTGAACACCCGGGCGCCGTCCTCGATCGCCCGGGCCACGTAGCCGGGTGCCTCGGGCTCGGGGAAGAAGGTCGCGGTGTGCAGGCACTCCGGGGTGCGGGCGGCGAAGTCGGCGGCCCAGGCGTTCAGCCAGCCGGCCATGCCGGGCTTGTGCGGGTAGAGCATGGACGTGAACGCCCGGACGCCGAAGTCCCGCAGCCGCCGGACCCGTTGCTCCTCGGCCTCGCGGTAGGTGATCGGCCAGGGGCGGTTCACCAGCGGGCCGGCCGCGTCGAAGTACGCCCACACCTTGTCGAGGACGTTCTTCGGCATGAAGTGGGTGTGCACGTCGATCAGCCCGGGCAGACCGAGGGCCTGCCAGAACTGCCGTACGACAGCGGCTTCCCGGACGTCCTCCTGGTGGACGCCCGTCTCGTGGGCGCTCTCCCCGGTGCTCACGCGGGCACCGGGCGGGCACGGTCGATGATCGCTCCGGTGTCCACCCCGGCCGGCAGGGTGCCGAAGGCAGCGCCGCGGTCGCCGCCCAGCCGGCTCGCGCAGAACGCGTCGGCCACCGCCGGGCTGCCGTACCGGACCAGCAGCGCGCCCTGGAAGGCCAGCGCCATCGACTCGACCAGCCGGCGGGTGCGGTACTCCAGGTCGCTCAGGTCGGTCAGCTCCTTGCGCAGCGCGGCGACGGCCGCGTCCAGTCGGCGGTCCGCACCGGCGGCGGCGTCGAGTTCACCGAGGAAGGCCTCGACGCTCTCCGGGCGCTTGGCCATGGCGCGCAGCGCGTCCAGGGCGGCGACGTTGCCGGAGCCCTCCCAGATCGACACCAGCGGCGCCTCCCGGTAGAGCCGGGGCATCCCGGACTCCTCCACGTAGCCGTTGCCGCCCAGGCACTCCAGCGCCTCGGCGGAGTGCGCCGGACCGCGCTTGCAGACCCAGTACTTGGCCACCGCCAGGCCCAGCCGACGCACCAGTGCCTCGTTCCCGTCCCCGGCGAGGGTCCGGTCGGTGGCCTGGGCGAGCCGCATGGCGACGATCGTGGCCGCCTCGGACTCCACCACCAGGTCGGCGAGCACGTTGCGCATCAGCGGCTGGTCGACCAGCGCCTTGCCGAACGCCCGCCGGTGCAGGGCGTGGTGAACCGCCCTGGTGGCGCCGTAGCGCATGCCGGAGGCCGCGCCGATCGTGCAGTCCAGGCGGGTCGTGTTGACCATCTCGATGATGGTCGGGACACCCCGGCCCTCCTCGCCGACCAGCCAGCCGACCGCCCCGTCGTACTCCAGCTCGGCGGAGGCGTTGGACTTGTTGCCGAGCTTGTCCTTCAGCCGCATCAGCTGCAGCCGGTTGCGGCTGCCGTCCGGGAGGACCCGCGGCAGCACGAAGCAGCTGAGACCGCCGGGCGCCTGGGCGAGGGTCAGGAAGAGGTCGGACATCGGCGCCGAGGTGAACCACTTGTGGCCGGTGAGCCGGTAGGTGCCGTCCGGCTGCGGAGCGGCGGCGGTGGTGTTGGTGCGGACGTCCGAGCCGCCCTGCTTCTCGGTCATCGACATGCCGGCGATCAGCCCGCGCTTGGTCCGCGGCTCGCGCAGCCCGAAGTCGTACTCCCGGGCGGCCAGCAGCGGCTCCAGCTCGGCGGCGAGGGCGGGGTTGGCGCGCAGCGCCGGGACGGCGGCGTAGGTCATCGAGATCGGGCAGGTGTGGCCGGCCTCGACCTGGCCCCAGACGTAGAACCCGGCGGCGCGGGCGGAGTGGGCGCCGGGCCGCTCGTCCCGCCAGGGCGCGGCGTGCAGGCCGTACGAGACGGCGGTGCGCATCAGCTCGTGCCAGGACGGGTGGAACTCGACCTCGTCGATCCGGTGGCCGAATCGGTCGTGGGTGCGCAGCACCGGCGGGTGTTCGTTGGCCAGCCGGCCCCACTCGGCGGCCTGCTCGGAACCGGCCAGCCGGCCCAGCTCGCGCAGCTCGGGCTCGGCCCAGCCGGCGTCGGCCCGCTGGAGGGCGGCGAGCAGGGTGGGGTCGGCGGCGGTGTCGTGTCCGTACGGCAGGGGCACCTGGTTGGTGACCTCATGCGTCGCTGTCATCGCGTCCTCCCAGGGCACGCAGGGTGAAGGAGACCAGGGCGGGGACCACCGTGGTGTTGTCGCTCGGGGTGTTGCCGCGTGGGGTGTCGTCGCGTGGGGTGTCGTCGCGCGGGGTGTCGTCGCCGTGTTCGGGCCCGGCGGCTTCGACCGGTGCGGCGGCGAGCGGGCCCGCCAGGGCCTCGCCGACCGCGCCGACCAGGGCGGCGGCGGTCAACACCGGATCCTGCTCGGGCAGTTCGCCGCTCGCCACGGCCACGGCGATCTCGGTGGCGATCACGTCCCGGAACGCCCGCCGGAACACCAGGCGCTCGACGTCCACGACCGCGTCGGCCGGCTCCACCAACAGCGCGTACGCCAACCGGGGGGCGCGCAGGGCGCGGGCGGCAAAGGTCTCGACCACGGCGGCGATCCGCTGCCGCGGGGTGTCCCGGAGGGCGACGGCGGCGTTGACCGCGTCGATCTCGTGAGTGACCACCCGGCGGAACAGCTCCACCGACAGCTCGGCCTTGCCGGCGAAGTGCTGGTAGAGGCTGCCGGTGGCGATCCCGGCACGGTCCGCCACGGCGGCCATCGTGCAGCCGCCGTAGCCGCGCTCGGCGAGCAGGCCGACCGCCGACTGGAGCACCGCTTCGCGCTGGGCGTCCAGGCGGGCTTGTACGGCGGGCGTGCGTCGGTAGGCCATGGAAGCATTGAAGCACTGATTCACTGCTTCGGGGAGAGGGCGGCCGGGTCCGGTCGGGCCTTTCCCGCTCGGACCTTCCGGTCGGGCCGGGTTCGGTGGTTCCGGGATGCGCGAGGAGCCCCGGAACGACGCGAGGAGGCCGCCCCGGAACGCGGGACGGCCTCCTGCTCGTGCTTCGTGGTGCGGCTTGCTGCGCCCGCGCTACAGCGGGCGGCGCTCCTGCTCCAGCCGCTGGCCCTCGACGTCCAGCGGGCCGAAGTCCGCGATCGGCTGCGGCGACTTGGCCAGCGAACGGGCGGCGTTCGGGTCGCCCAGACCGGCCCACTCCAGCACCTTGGCGGTGGCCTCCGCCGACTGGGCGGCGGGCAGCTGCCCGATCCTGGAGCCGTGGTTGCCGCCGGGCACGGTGTAGACGTAGCTGTCCTCGCTGCCCCGGCCGAGGCGGAACGGCTTGGCGCCCCACGGGTCGTTGCCGCCGTAGACGTACATGATCCGCTCACCCTCGCGCTTCACCCAGCGGTCGATGTCGGGCATCGCGTTCGGGTTGAAGACGGTCGGGATCTCCTTCGGCACGAAGCTGCGGACCGAGTAGAGCTCCTTGTAGTCGTAGTGCAGCACGCCCTTGAGGTGCGAGACGTCGAAGAACGGCGCCCCCAGCTCGGTGGCGGCCTGGTAGTAGTACGCGGTGTACTTCGCCAGCGACTGGTCGCTGTTGCCGGTGATGCCGGACTGCGAGTCGAACCAGGCGTACAGCTCGTCGTCGGTCGCGGTGGCGGCCACCGGGACCTTGTCGCAGTCGGACTCCAGGCTGTACTGCCAGAACGCCCAGACCACGTCCAGCACGCCGGCCTCGTACGCGCGGTCCGGGGTGCCGAGGGTGTCGAAGGTGGAGCCGGCCGCCTTGTTGTCCGCGACGTAGCGGGCCTCCAGGCGGTCGCGGCGCACCAGCAGCTCGCGCTGGGCCGCGTTCAGCCTGGCCCGGCACTCGGGGGTGCCGACGGTGCGGAAGAACTCGCTGTACGCCTCGGAGTCGTTGACGTTCGTGTTGTTCGGCGCGACGTAGGCGATCGTGCCGGCCACGTCGTCCGGGTAGAAGCGGCGGAAGTAGGTGGAGGACATGCCACCCTTGCTGCCGCCGGTGGACAGCCACTCCTCCTGGTAGATCCGCTTGAGCGCGGTCACCAGCCGGTGCGAGTCCGCGGCGCCCTGGCGGATGCCGGCCTTCGACCAGTCCGCCGGGTCCGGGCGGGAGGGGGTGAAGAACCGGTACTCGATGGACACCTGGTTGCCGTCCACCAGCCGGGTCGGCTCGGTGCGCGACGGGCTGGTGCCCAGGGTGTAGCCGTTGGTGTAGAAGACGGTCGGGCGGTCGTAGCCGCGGTGCAGCAGGCTGAAGCGCTGCTGGAAGGTGCCCAGCCAGGGCCGGAAGTGGTCGATCGGCTGGGTGTAGGTGGCGATGAAGTACCGGTGACCGGTGGTGGTCGGCTTCTCCTCGGTGATGGTCACCCCGGGGATCGCCGCCAGGCGGTCCTTGATGTCGGCGTTCGGGTCGTCGGCGGGGCTGCGGCCGTGGCGGGACCCGTTGCCCTGGTCGCCCTGGTCACCTTGTCCCGCCTGGGCACCCTGTACGCCCTGTGCACCCTGCGCGCCCTGGCCGTCGGCGGCGGACGCCGGGCTCGCCAGGCCGCCGAACGCGAGCAGCGGTATCAGCAAGGCGGAAACCAGCAGCCTTCTCACGGTGGTGGTCATCAACTCTCCCTCTGTTCAACTGACATGACTGCCGCCTTCCGGTACGGCCGTGCGGCATGGGTGGTGCGGCGTGGGTGATGCGGCGTGGGTGATGCGGCGTGGGTGGTGCGACGGCCGGCCGATGGACGGCCGAATGGGCCACCCGCCGTTCACGGATGGCCCATCGGGGAAGAAGTGCTGGTCAGTGGGGTTGCCCTGCTCTGCTGCCGGTTGAGGATTCCGTCGGGTCGAACGTTCCCCGTCGAGCCCGGTGGCTACTCGCCTACGGGCGGGGCAGGGTGCACCCGGGGAGGGTGAGGTCGAAGCGGTTGCCGGCGGCGAAGCAGGCCGGAATCCCGTAGGTCTCCTGGGCGTAACCGATGCCCCGGCGGACCGTCACCGCGCCGTTCTGGTCCACCTCGCAGGGGTTGTCCAGGGTGCAGGTCTCGCCGTTCTCGTTGATCGTGTTGTTGACGGCGACCACCTGGCCGGTCGAGGCGTCGACCACCGGCGAGCCGGAGGTGCCGCCGATCACGTTGCAGGCGGAGGTGTAGCGGACCGAGTCCTTGAAGGTCCAGTCGGCTTCCTTCAGCCGGTAGGCGAAGCCGTCGACCGAGCAGGAGTAGATCTTCTTCCAGTAGCCGGAGACGACCCGGATCGAGGTGCCCTGGACCGGGTGGGTGGCGGCGATGGTCAACGGGGCTATCCCGTACCGGGACTGGATCGAGGCGTAGGTCGTGTTCAGCTGGTAGATCGACACGTCGGTGTCGGTCATCGCACCGTAGACGATCTTGGTCGCACGCAGCGTGGCGGCACCGCCGCCGCTGGCGTTGAGCAGGGTGAAGGTCCGGCTGGAGGAGCGGTTGAGGACCACCTCGCCCGGGCCGGGCATGCCGGTCTCCAGGCAGTGGCCGTTGGAGAGCACCAGGGCCGGGTCGCTCGCGGCCGAGCCGGGCATCCGCACCAGCGAGCCGGAGCAGTTGCTGAGTGCGACCGTCCCGGCGAAGGTGACGGCGGAGAGGGGCTTGGCGGCGGGGGCTGCGGCCTGGGCCGGAACGGCTCCGACCAGGGCGGTAGCCCCGGAGATCAGGAGCGTGGTTACCGTGCCTATGAGCGGCTTCTTCATGAGAGACCTCTCGGTGTGGGGGGTCCACGGGTGGGGGTCCACCAAAGCTGTCCCGGACATGACTCACTGTCAAGAGTCAAAACAACGCCAAGAACCGCCCAAGACGCAATGGCCGGTTACCGCCGCCGCCCGGATCAACCGTCGGGCTCGCCGTCCGGCTCACGGTCCGGCTCACGATCCGGCTCACGGTCCGACTCGACGGTCTCAGCTCGCGGCCCTGATCGGCGGCCCTTGATCGGCGGTCCGGATCGCGGGCCGGCCGGTCGCCGCCGCCGAGGCCGTCAACTCCCGCGCACGGACGGTCAACCCGCCTGCCAGTGCTCCCGGCCGAGGCTGATCAGGCGCAGCTGGAGGCGTGCGGTCGCAGCGATCCGCTGCCCCCGGTCCGGGTCCGTCTCCAGCGCCTCCAGGAAGGCGGCGGCCGTGGACACCATGTGGTCGACGTACAGCTCGGCGAGCATCCGCAGATCCCGCTCGCTCCACCCCTGCGACACCGGCTGCAGCGCCAGGGCGTCTCCCACCTCGGCGGCGAAGCGGCCGAGTTCGGCGTCGATCGCCTCGCGCACCTGCCGGACTCCGCCGTGCCGCTCGCGCGCCAGGAAGCGGACGTGCGCCCGGTGCTCGCGGACGTGCCGCTCGATCACGTCCACCGCGCGGTCGATCAGTTCCTCGGCACCGCCGGCCCCGGCGAGCACCGAGCGGATCATGACATGCAGGCTGGCCAGCGACTCCTCGACCAGCGCCACCCCGAGGGCGGCGAGGTCCGGGAAGTGCCGGTAGAAGGCGGCCGGGGAGAGCCCCGCCTCGCGGGTGACCTCACGAACGCCCAGGCTCGCCAGGTTCTGATCAGCCAACAGGTGTAGCCCGGCGTCCAGCAATGCCCGCCGACTCTGCTGCTTCTGGGCCTGCCTGGCCCCAACGGTGTGACTCACGCCATTCAGTAAACATTCGTTTGCTGAACTTGGCCAGCCGGGCGTACAGTGGGAGCGAAGTCAGTGAACACTTGTCAACCGAAATCGGCGCAGTCCCAGCCGCAGCCGAAGGAGCCAGTCGTGATCCTGTTCTCCGCCCTGGTCGCCATGGGCGTCCTGATCGGCACCGCCGCCCACACCTCGCTCCCGGTCTTCCTCGCCGCCTCCGCCGGCATCACCGCCTGGCTGCTGGCCTTCGGCGCCCGCGAGGGCATCGCCCGCCTCCGGCACCGCTGACCCGGCCGCTCCGCGGACCGCACCCGCGGCCACTCCACAGAGAGGACCCGCACCACCATGAGCACCGTCACCGAACGTCCGACCATCGGCCGTCAGAGCGTCAGCAGCCAAGGCGTCGGACGCCGGAGCACCGGCCGCCCGGAGTCCCTCGCCCAGGAGAGCGACCGTCAGGGCACCTCCGAGGCGGACGGCCTCGCCGTCGCCTCCTTCCTCCTCGGCCTCCCCGGCCTGCTGCTGTTCAACATCGTCCTCGGGCCGATCGCCATCACCCTGGCCACGCTGGCCCTGGTCCGCGGCACCAGGCGGCGTGGCCGCGCCCTCCTCGGCCTGACTCTCGGCATCGCCTCGCTGGTGATCCTCTCCGTCACCATCGCCACCTCCCACGGAGTGCTCATCGACATCGGCTCCTGAACCGGCCCAATCGGCCTTCCACTTCTGGCTCCTGCTCCTGTATCGCCCTCCGATCCGCCCGTGAGCCACCGTTCCGCCGATGGATCACCGTTCCGTCCCTGAGCACCGTTCCGTCCTTGATTCACCGGACTGACCTCGGCCCCCTGAACGGCAGTTCGAACGACTGATCCCGTCAACCCGCCCCGCTCCCCCGGCCCGCCACGTAGGGTGGGCCCCATCGGCCGGGCGACCTCAGGGGGCAGGAGTGACTACGGAGAACCGCAGCGACGCACAGCCGGCACGGCCCACCCCGTCAGGCGGACGGCTGCTCGCCGTGAGCGATCTGCACATCTCCTACCAGGAGAACCGCGATCTGGTGGAGAAGCTCCAGCCCTCCCACCCCGGCGACTGGCTGCTCGTCGCCGGTGACGTCGCCGAACTCACCACCAGCATCGAGTGGGCCCTCGGCCTGCTCGCCGAGCGCTTCGCCCGCGTGGTGTGGGTGCCCGGCAACCACGAGCTGTGGACCCACCCCGAGGACCCGGTCCAGCTGCGCGGAGTGGCCCGCTACGAGCATCTGGTGGAACGCTGCCGCCGGCTCGGCGTGGTAACCCCCGAGGACCCGTACCCGCTCTGGGAGGGCCCCGGCGGACCGGTCCGCATCGCCCCGCTCTTCCTCCTCTACGACTACACCTTCCGTGCGCCGGGCACGACCACCAAGGAGGCCTCCCTGGCGGCCGCCTACGAGAGCGGCATCGTCTGCGCCGACGAGCGGATGCTCTACCCGGACCCGTTCCCGGACCGCGACTCCTGGTGCCGCGAGCGCGTCCGGCTGACCGAGAAGCGGCTGGCGGCCTGCGACCCGGACGTCCCCCTCGTCCTGGTCAACCACTACCCGCTGGTCCGCCAGCCCACCGAGATCCTCTGGTACCCCGAGTTCGCCCAGTGGTGCGGAACCGAGCTGACCGCCGACTGGCACACCCGGTTCAACACCGCGGCGATGATCTACGGTCACCTCCACATCCCCCGCCGCACCACCTACGACGGCGTGCCGTTCACCGAGGTCTCGCTCGGCTACCCGCGCGAGTGGCGCAAGCGCGGACTGCCGGACCCGCTGCTGCGGGAGGTCTTCCCGCAGTCCGCGGGCTGACCCTCCGGTTCACCGGCTCCTCCTGCCCCGCCGCCTCCTCTTCCGTCGCCTCCTACTCCGCCGCGATCGCCCTCAGGACGTCCAGCCGCGCCGCCCGCCCCGCCGGGCGGAGTCCGGCCACCGCGCCCGCCAGCAGCCCGGCCGCCAGAATCACGGCCAGCTGCACGGGCGGTATCGCGAACGATCCCGTCCCCGCACTGTCCGAGGCGCGCACCAGGGCCCAGCCGAGGAAGGCTCCGAGGCCCAGCCCGCCGACCGTCCCGAAGGCCGCCACCAGCACCGACTCCCAGCGCACCATGCCCCGCAGCTGACCACTGGTCTGGCCGACCGCCCGCAGCAGCCCCAGCTCCCTGGTCCGCTCGTGCACCGCCAGCGTCAGGGTGTTGGCGATGCCCAGCAGCGCGATCAGCACCGCCAGCGCCAGCAGCGCGTAGACCACCGAGAGCATCATGTCGACGCCGGAGGCCGCACTCTTCGCGTACTCGGCGCGGTCCTGCACCTGCGGACTGCCGTACGGGACCAGCGCCCGTTCCACCGCCGCCTTGCCCGCGGCAGCCGAGACGCCGTCACGCAGCCCGATCGCGACCATGGTGTCCGCGTCCTGCCCCCGGTGCGGGGCCCAGGCCTGCCGGGTCATCAGGTAGTCGCCGGCCAGACTGCCGCCCTCGTACAGGGCGCGGATGGTGAACGGGCCGCTCGCGCCGTCGGTGAAGCCCACGGTGACGGACTGTCCGAGCCGCCAGCCGTGCTGCTGCGCCTCGCTGCGGGAGACCGCCAGCCCGTCCGTGCCGAGCGCGGCCAGTGAGCCGTCGACCCGGCCGAGGTCGACGACCCCGGACAGCCGGGCCGGATCGGTCACGTCCAGCGTCCGGCCGTGCCCGTCGATCCGGGCCACGCCCCGGCCGAGCCCGGCGGTCTGCCGCACCTCGGGCAGGGCGGCCAGGGCGTCCGCCGCCTTGGGGCTGATCCCACTGCCGCCGGCCCCGAACGAGGCGGTGGTGACGGCGAGATCGCCCGCGAAGGACTTGCTCACCGTGTCGTCCAGGGTGGCCTTGATCGAGGCGCCGAACACGGTGAACAGCGTGACCACCGCGACTCCGATCATCAGCGCGCTCGCGGTGGCCGCCGTCCGGCGCGGGTTGCGGGCCGCGTTGCGCCGGGCGAGCACCCCGGAGACCCCGCGCAGCCTGGGCAGCGGCGCACCCAACATCCGCACCGCGCCGGCCGCGGCGACCGGGCCGAGCACCACCATGCCGGCCAGCACCGCCAGTGCCCCGAGCGCCGTCAGCAGCACGGACGGGCCATCGGTCGCGCCGAGGACGGCGACCGGCACTCCCCCGGTCAGCAGCAGGCTGCCGAGCACCACCCGGACGGTGCCCGAGCGCCCCTGCGCCGCCCGGTCGACGCCCGTGTCCCGCAGGGCCGCGAGCGGAGCCGTCCGCCCGGCCCGGACGGCCGGCAGCAGCGCGGAGCCCACCGCGACCAGCGTGCCGACCAGCAGCGGCAGCAGGACGGCGGCCGCGCTGATCACCATGCCGCCGGTCGGCAGGGCGAAGCCGAGCGCCGAGAACAGCGCCTTGAGCCCGGCGGCCACCCCGATCCCGCCCAGCAGCCCGCCGAGCGAGGCCAGCAGGCCGACCACCAGCGCCTCCGCCAGCGTCGCCCCGAGCACCTGGCCGCGCACCGCGCCGAGCGCCCGCAGCAGCGCGTGCTCCCTGGTCCGCTGGGCGACCACGATGGCGAAGGTGTTGTGGATGGTGAACGTCGCCACCAGCAACGCGATCCCGGCGAAGACCAGCAGCAGCGTGGTGAACATGGTCAGGAACCGCCCGGACAGCACCTGGGTGGACTCCTGGGTGGCCGCCGCGCCGGTGATCGCCTGGACGCCGGCGGGCAGTTGCGGGGTGATCCGGTCGGCCAGCTCCCGCTGGGAGACCCCGCCCGACGCGCGGACCTGGATCGAGGCGGCCTGCCCCTCGCCCTTGGGCGTGAGGTACCGCTCGGCGTCCGCGAAGGTCATCGCGGTGAAGGTGCTCGGCCCCATGCCGTCCGCGCCCGCCCCGAAGGTGGCGATGCCGACGACGGTGACCGGTATCGGATCAGGGGTGCGCAGCACGGTGGTCGAGCCGAGGTGCAGCCCGCCCGCCTTCGCCGCGCCACGGTTCACCACGACCTCGCCCGGGGCGGCCGGCGCCCGGCCCTCGGCCAGCCGGTAGGGGTTGAGCCGGCCGTCGGTCAGCCAGTTGCCCGCCAGGGTGGGCGGGCCCTGGCCGCCGATCGGTCTGCCGTTGCTTCCGATGAGCTGGCCCGCCCCCTGGACCGACGGCTCGGCGGCCGCCACCCCGGGTACGGTGCGCAGCCGGTCGGCGAGCGCCGCCGCCACCGGCGCCCGTACCCCGCCCACCGTGCCCGGCGAGTCCAGCACGTCGGCGCTGCGGACCACGACGTCGGTGCCGGCGTTGGCGTCGGCGAAGAGGGTGTCGAAGTTGGCCCGCAGGGTGTCGCCGAGCACCATCGTGCCGGTCAGGAAGCTCACTCCGAGCAGGATGGACAGGAGGGTGCCGGCCAGCCGCCTGCGGTGGGCGCGCAGCGAGCGCAGGCTGAGCCGGAGGGGAACGGTGTTCGTGTGCCCGCCTCGATTCGCTCGGATCCGCTCGCTCACGACCGACCCCGTTCGAAGGCCTTCATCCGGTCCAGCACCAGGGCGGAGGTGGGCTGCCGCATCCGGTCCACCAGCCGTCCGTCGGCGAGGAAGAGCGCCTCGTCGGCCCAGCCGGCGGCCGTCGGATCGTGGGTGACCATGACCACGGCCTGGCCCATCTCGTCCACCGCCCGGCGCAGCAGGCCGAGTACCTCGCCGCCGCTGCGGGAGTCGAGGTTGCCGGTCGGCTCGTCGGCGAAGACCACCCGGGGCCGCCCGGCCAGCGCCCGGGCCACCGCGACCCGCTGCTGCTGGCCGCCGGAGAGCTCGCTCGGACGGTGCTGCAGCCGGTCGCCCAGGCCGATCACGTCGACCAGTGTCTCCAGCCAGGCCTGGTCGGGGGCGGCCCCGGCCAGATCGAGCGGGAGGGTGATGTTCTCCAGGACGGTGAGCGTGGGCACCAGGTTGAAGGCCTGGAACACGAAACCGATCCGCTCCCGGCGCAGCAGGGTGAGCCGCCGGTCGTTGAGTGTGCCGAGCTCGGTGTCGCCGATCCAGGCGGTGCCGGCGGTGAGCGTGTCCAGCCCGGCCGCGCAGTGCATCAGGGTGGACTTGCCCGAGCCGGACGGGCCCATGATCGCGGTGAACCGCCCGGCCGGGAACTCCACCGTCACGTGGTCCAGCGCCCGGACCTCGGTGCCGCCGACGCCGTAGATCTTCACGGCATCGGCGACCCGGGCGGCGGCGCCGCGCACGACGTCCAGGGTGGTCACCTGGTGCCACCTCCCCTGGCGTCGTCCCGCGGCGGCTCGCTGAGCACGGCCCGCTTGGCGCGGTACTCCTCGGCGTCGATGTCGCCCTCGGCGTAGCGGCGGCCCAGGACGGCCAGCGGATGCTCCGCCACGGCTCCGGCCCCGCCCCCGAACCCGCAGCCGTGCGGCCGCCGGACCGTGCGGCGCAGCACCGCGATCACCAGGACCACCACGGCGATCCAGACCAGCGGGATCAGCAGGATCCACGGGCCGGGGCCGTGCCAGTCGGCCAGCTGCGTGTACATGATGGTTCAACTCCTCGGTGGTGGGCCTCCAGGACCTCGGGGGGTTCCCGAGGTGCCTAGAGCGTCCCGCCGAGGGGTCTCATCACGCGTCCTACCAGCAGCGGCAGTTGGGATACTCCCGGAAGAGTAGGGGCCGCTCAGCCCAGCCAGCCGGGCCGCACCAGCCCCGACTCGTAGGCCAGCACCACCAGTTGCGCCCGGTCCCGCGCGCCGAGCTTCGCCATCGCCCGGCTGACGTGCGTCTTCGCCGTCAGCGGGCTGACCACCAGCCGCCGGGCGATCTCCTCGTTGGACAGGCCCATCCCGACCAGCGCCAGTACCTCGCGCTCCCGCTCGGTCAGCATCGAGATGTCCGAGAGACCCTCCGGCACGGCCTCGGGAGCCTTCGACCGGGCGGCGAACTCGCCGATCAGCCGCCTGGTCACCCCCGGCGAGAGCAGCGCGTCCCCCGCGACCGCGACCCGGATCGCCCGCAGCAGGTCGGCCGGCTCGGTGTCCTTGACCAGGAAGCCCGCCGCCCCCGAGCGCAGCGCCTCGAAGACGTACTCGTCCAGCTCGAAGGTGGTCAGCACGACCACCCGGACGGAGGACAGCGCCGGGTCCTCGGCGATCCTCCTGGTCGCCTCCAGCCCGTCCATCCGCGGCATCCGGATGTCCATCAGCACGACGTCCGGCACGATGTCGCGGGTGAGCCGCAACGCCGCCTCGCCGTCGCCCGCCTCGCCGACCACCGTGAGGTCGTCCTGGAGGTCCAGCAGGGCCCGGAAGCCCGCCCTGACCAGTAGTTGGTCATCCGCCAGCAGTACCCGAATCAATCGCTCTCCGCCTTCGGTGTCGGCAGCTCCGCCCGGACCCGGAAGCCGCCGTCCGGCAGCGGCCCCGCGGTGATGGTGCCACCGAACGCCGCCACGCGTTCCCGCATCCCGACCAGCCCGCTGCCCGACCCGCCCGCGTCGCCGAGGACCGCGGGCCCCGGGTCCTCCACCCGGACCACCAGCACGGCCGGGTCACTCCAGTCCAGCACCACGACCGCCTGCCGGGCCGCCGAGTGGCGCACCACGTTGGTGAGCGCCTCCTGGACGATCCGGAAGGCGGCGAGGTCGACGGTGGCGGACAGCTCGCGCCGCTCGCCGCGCTCCTGCACCTCCGCCTCCAGGCCCACCCGGTCCGCCTGCTCGGTGAGTTCGTCCAGCCGGTCCAGCCCGGGGGCCGGCCCGCGCGGCGCCGCCCCGGGCCCGCGCAGCGTCGCGAGCACCTGGCGGACCTCGCCGAGCGCCTCCTTGCTGGTCGACTTGATGGTGACCAGTGCGCCGCGGGCCTCCTCCGGCCGCCGGTCGAGCAGCGCGAGCGCGACGCCGGCCTGGATGTTGATCAGCGACAGGCTGTGCGCCAGGATGTCGTGCAACTCCCGGGCCATCCTGAGCCGTTCCTCGTTGGCCCGGCGCTCCTCCAGCTGCTGCCGGTAGGCCCGGTGGGCGGCGATCCGCTCGCGCCGGAACCGGACCAGCTCGCCCCCCGCCATCACCAGCAGCAGCCAGGCCGACAGCCCGAGCTCCTGCGGCCAGATGCTGCCGGACGGCGGGGCCGCGCGCTGCCAGCTCTCCGGCAGGAGGAAGGTGACCAGGAGGTGGACCAGGTAGACCCCGCCCACGCCGGCCCAGGCCGCCCGGCGGTGCCCGGAGCCGATCGCCACGCAGCAGGCGATCAGCCAGCTCACGAAGGCCGGCCCGTACGGGTACCCGCCGGCCAGGTACCCGGCGGTGACCACCGACGTGCCGGCCACCACCGCGACCGGTCGGCGGTCGCGCAGCACCAGCAGGGCCGGCCCGAGCAGCAGCAGCAGGTAGCCGAGGGCGTCCAGCGGGACCCGCCCGTGCTGGTTGTGCGCGGCGAAGGTCGAGCCGACCACCTGGAGCACCGCGACCGCCGCCGCCACCCCGAGCGGGTAGCCCGCCTTGGCCGCGCGCACCCACGGCGGGCGCCACGGCTCGGGCGGCTCCTCCGGCGGCTGCTCCGCCGGGGGCGGCTCGGTCGGCGGGGACGTGGGCGGCATCATGCCCACAAGCTAGACCCGCGCCCCGTCCCCGCGCGTCCTCCACCAGTGGCGTTCGGGCGTACTCCCGCTGGAGTACGCCCGGACACGGTTCGCCCTCAGCCCTCCGCAGCGTCCGCGGATGCCCGGGCCTTCGCCTGCGCCTCCTCGAAGGTCGCCGACGCCTCCGGCCGCGCCAGCGTGACCACCAGCTCCCCGTCGCTCACGTCCGCGATCAGTGTGTCCCCCTCCCGCACCGAACCGTCCAGCAGCAGGTTGGAGATCCGGTTGTCCAGCTCCGACTGGATCGTCCGGCGCAGCGGCCGGGCCCCGAACTCCGGCTGGTAGCCCCGGTTGACCAGGTACTCCTTGGCCGCCTCGGTGACGTCCAGCTCGACGTCCTGGGCCCGCAGCCGGCGCCGGCTGCGGTCCAGCAGCAGGTCCACCACCGACAGCAGGTCCTTCCTGGTGAGCGCGTGGAAGACGATCACCTCGTCGATCCGGTTCAGGAACTCCGGCCGGAACTGCCGGCGCAGGTCCCGCATCAGGTCGTCCTTGATCTCGTCGACGTTCCCCGCATGGTCCAGGATCCGCTGCGAGCCGATGTTGCTGGTCATGATCACCACGGTGTTGCGGAAGTCGACCGTACGCCCCTGGGAGTCGGTCAGCCGCCCGTCGTCCAACACCTGGAGCAGCAGGTTGAAGACGTCCGGGTGGGCCTTCTCCACCTCGTCGAAGAGCAGCACGCTGTACGGCTTGCGGCGCACCGCCTCGGTCAGCTGCCCGGCTTCCTCGTAGCCGACGTACCCGGGCGGGGAGCCGATCAGCCGGGAGACGGTGTGCTTCTCCTGGAACTCGCTCATGTCGAAGCGGATCATCCGGTCCGGGTCGCCGAACAGCAGCGCCGCCAGCGCCTTCGCCAGCTCGGTCTTGCCGACACCGGTCGGCCCGAGGAAGAGGAAGGAGCCGGTCGGCCGCTCCGGGTCGCCCATCCCGGCCCGGCCGCGGCGCACCGCCTGGGCGACGGCGGTGACCGCCTCGTCCTGGCCGATCACCTTCTCGTGCAGGTGCTCCTCCAGCTTGAGCAGCCGCTCCTTCTCGGTCGCGTTCAGCTCCGCGACCGGGATGCCGGTCCGGGAGGAGAGCACCTGCGCGATGTCGTCGGCCGTCACGTCGACGACCTCTTCGCGGGACTCTGCCATCGCCGCCAGCTCGTCCTCGGTCTGCCGCAGCTCGGTCTTCAGGTTGGCGGCCCGGACGAACTCCTCGTCCGCGACGGCCTCGTCCAGCTCCCGCTTCAGCTTGGTGATCCGGTCCTGCACCCCGGTCGCCTCGGTGGACCCGCTCAGGCTGCGCAGCCTGACCCGGGCACCGGCCTGGTCCAGCAGGTCGATCGCCTTGTCGGGCAGGAAGCGGTCACTGACGTACCGGTCGGAGAGCGTCGCCGCCGCGTCCAGCGCCTCGTCAGTGAACCGCACCTGGTGATGCGCCTCGTACGCGTCGCGCAGCCCCTGGAGGATCTCGACCGTCTCGTCGACGCTCGGCTCGGGCACCAGCACCGGCTGGAAACGGCGCTCCAGCGCGGCGTCCTTCTCCAGGTGCTTGCGGTACTCGTCCAGCGTGGTCGCGCCGACCACGCTCAACTCACCGCGCGCGAGCGCCGGTTTGAGGATGTTGCCGGCGTCCATCGAGCCCTCGCCGCCGCTGCCCGCGCCGACCACGGTGTGCAGCTCGTCCAGGAACAGGATCACGCTCTTCTCTGCCGCGGTGACCTCGTCGATCACGTTCTTCAGCCGCTCCTCGAACTCACCCCGGTACTTGGAGCCGGCCACCAGCGCGGTCAGGTCGAGGGTGACCACCCGCTTCTCCTTGAGGCTCTGCGGCACGTCCCCGGAGACGATCCGCTGGGCCAGGCCCTCGACGATCGCGGTCTTGCCGACGCCCGGCTCGCCGATCAGCACCGGGTTGTTCTTGGTCCGCCGGGAGAGGATCTCGACGGTCTGCTCGATCTCCTCGGCCCGCCCCACCACCGGATCCAGCCGGCCCGAGCGCGCCTCCTCGGTGAGGTCGCGCCCGTACTCGTCCAGCGTCGGTGTCTCGCTCGGGCGGGCGCCCGTGCTGCTGCGCTCACCGCCGGTGCCGCGCTCCTCCAGCACCGACTTCAGTGCCTCCTGCGAGGGCGCCGCGTTGCGCAGCGCCACGCCGGCGCCCGAGCGCTCCTGGTCGAGCAGCGCGCCGAGGATGTGCTCCGGGCCGATGTACGAGGCGCCGACCGCCTGCGAGCGGGCATGCGCGGCGAGCAGTGCGCGCTTGGCCGCGGGGGTGAGCGTCGGCCGAACGTCCGCCGCGTCGCGGCTGCCGGACGGCAGGGCGTGCTCCAGGTCGCCGGAGAGCCGGTCCGGATCGACGCCGGCCCGTTCCAGCATCCGGCGCGAGGGGCCCACCCGGGTGGCCGCCCAGGCCAGGTGCGCGGTGTCGAGGTCACTGGAGCCGTCCTCGGCCGCGCGCTGCGCGGCCAGCGCGAGGAGTTCCTGCGAGGACTCGCTGAGCAGCCGCCCGATCGGTACTCGCTGCACGGCGGGCGGGGAGGCCATCGGGCTCATCCCGAAGAACCGGCTGAGCAGGTCGGAGAACGGATCGTTCGATCCGAACGGGGGCATGGTCACGGCGATTCACCTCTCCCAAGCGGTTTGCAGCCACACAAACACAGGCCGTGGCGCCTCGCCCGTCGAGCCGGCCGGGCCGTCACGTGGCGTGCCCGGGCCTCGCCGCCGTCCGGCCGCACGGCGGCCGCGTTCGCCCGGTGACCTGCTCCGGCAGCGCACCGCCGCTGTACGTCACCGCCATCGCCGGCCATCCCGCCTCCGCACCACGCAAGATCACCGGACCCCGAAGCCGGGTGCGCGGTGCGAGGGCCGGGCCGCAGGCCTGCCTCCTGTTACCAGCCAGAAAGACCGAAATCGGCCCGCCGGGCGAACCGCCAGGCCAAAACAGCACATTCCCGGCTGGCGTTTGAATAGTCGCCGCCCCGTTCGATTTTGACGTTCGAAATGTGATGGACCACTTCACCGGCCTGGCCAGCCACATTGCCGCCAGTCGCACACCGGAGTCGAGTCGCGACGATACGCAATCGAACGCCTACAAAAAACGAATATTCACTCGTTGGAGTGACCCGGCTGGACATGAACACCGCCGGAAAGGGAAAGTCTCGATGTCCTCAACAAGGGCCATTGGGGGGCTCCTATGGTGGAATCTCGCTCGAATCAGAAGATGATCGAGCAAAAAGGCGGAGTGGGACCGTTGCTCGGCGCTCGGAAGCCGAGTCCCTCCGCATCTCTCAGGGTCGGAAAACCGCACGCCGGCGAAATGCTGGCCGACACGTTCGACCCCGAGCTGTTCCGCGAGAATTCCGAGACGGTACTGAGCCGACTGGAAAGCCATCTGGCCGATTCATCGATCAGAGGGCTCGAACTGATCGACCCCGAAACGCTGACCCAGGCCGCCAGGGCCCTGATGACCTCCGAGCGCGAGAAGATCGCGGCCTTCGACGAGAAGCGGCTGGACGGGATCACCGACCTGTACGTCAGGACGGGGATCCAGGTCCACTCACCCGGTTACATGGGGCGGCAGTTCTCGGGCGTGGTGCCGCTGGCCGGGGTCGTCGACTTCGTCAGCTCGGTGGTCAACCAGCCGTCCTCGTTCTACGAGGCGGGCCAGCTGCCCAGCGTGGCGGAGCGCATCATGGCCGAGGAGCTGAATCGATTCATCGGCTGGGAGCCGGACTCCTTCGCCATGGTGACCACCTCGGGCGGGTCACTGGCCAACCTGACCGCGCTGTTGGCGGCCAGGAACAAGATGTTCCCCGACTTCTGGTCGGGCGGCAGCCCGACGGCGAACGGCCTGCCCCGCCCCGCCATCGCGGTCGGCGCGGACGTGCACTACAGCGTCTCGCGGGCGGCCGGGATCCTGGGGATCGGCGAGTCGCAGATCGTGCGCCTGCCGATCAACCGGCAGCAGCAGATCTGCCTGGAGCAGGTGCGGCCGGCCCTGGAGGCCGCCGAGCAGCGGGGACTGAAGGTGTTCGCCCTGGTCGCCTCGGCCGGCACCACCTCGGTCGGCGCCTTCGACCCGCTCGACGGGCTCGCCGACATCGCCCGGGCCGCGGGCATCTGGCTGCACGTCGACGGCGCGCACGGCGCCAGCCTGCTGGTCTCCGACCGGCTCCGGCACAAGCTGCGGGGAATCGAGAAGGCCGACTCCCTGGCGTGGGACGCACACAAGATGATGTTCGTTCCGGCACCCTGCACGCTGCTGTTCTACCGGAACAAGGAGGACAGCCTCGGGGCCTTCCAGCAGCGCGCCAGCTACGTCTTCGACGAGGAGCCGGACCGCTACACCGAACTCGACAGCGGTGCCAGGAACTTCGAGTGCACCAAGCGGCCCATGATCATGCCGCTGTGGGCCCTCTGGTCCGTCTACGGCCGGGCCCTGTTCGCGGAGAAGATCGAGCACCTCTGTGAACTGACCGAGGAGATCCACCGGCTCCTCCAGGACGAACCGGAATTCGAAACGGTGCACCGACCGGAAGCCAACATCCTGTGCTTCCGCTACCGTCCCGCCGAACTCCCGGACGAACACGTGCACCGCTTCCAGGTGGCGGTCAGGAACCGGATCAAAATCCAGGGGAATTTCTTCATCTCCAAGGTGAACATCGACGGGGTCGCCGCGCTGCGCGTGGTCATGATGAACCACCAGATCACCGTCGAGCACTTCCGGATGCTGCTGGGCGAGATCAGGCGGGTCGGCGCCGACGTCCTGGCCGAAGCCGGCTGAAGGCCGCCGAAGAACCGTGGCCGAACGAACTGCGGCACATGAACAAGTGAACAACACGAGGACGAGGAATTGACGATGAGTGCAGTGAGCACCGCGCCCACCCGACCGGCGGCCCCCGGCGGCGCCGGTGAACTGGCGAACTGGCTGATCCCCGAGTGGGAACTGAAGCCGGACTCGGTCGAGGCCGTGGAGAAGCTCCCCTCGTTCGCGAGCAAGCTCCGCGAGTGCGAACGGGTCTGCCAGGCGCCGTACAGCGAGGTCTCGCACGAGATCCAGGACGCCCTGGTGCTGCGCCGCCTCCAGCAGATGGTCAACACGGTACGGCTCAACCCGCTCTGGCGCAGCCGCCTCTCGGGCGCCGGCATCAGCGGTGCCCCGCAGACGTACGAGGAGTGGCAGCGGATCCCGCTGTCGGACAAGGAGACCCAACGCGAGTTCTTCATGGATTCGCGTCCGGGCATGGTGGTGCCGCTGGCGCGCGGCGGCTTCGAGATCGTGGCCAGCGGGGGCACCAGCGGCGGGAAGCCGCTGGAGTCGGTGTACTCGCTGCGGGAGCTGCGGGACACCTACGAGGTGGCCGGCCGCTTCATGGGCGCCTACCAGCTCGGCGGGTACCTGCCCGGCAACGACCCCAAGTGGCTGTACACCACGCTGGCGGACTACCAGATGTGGAGCAGCGGCACCATGGTGGGCGGGGTGCTGGCCCAGGTGCCGGGGGTCAACTACATCGGCGCGGGGCCGGTCACCGCCCCGGTGCTGGAGCACATGTTCTCGTACCCCGGCCCGAAGGCGCTGATGGGGATCACCGCGGGCATCGCGATCCTCAGCGAGCTCGGCGCGGGTATGAGCCAGGAGGCCAAGGAGAGCTTCCGGGTGGCGCTGTACGGGAGCGGGGTGCTGCCGCAGCGCAAGCGGGCGGAGCTGAAGGCGATGTACCCGAACCTGACGATCCTCAGCTACTTCGCCGCCACCCAGGCCGAGACCATCGGGCTGCAGCTGACGGAGGAGTCCCCCTGCCTGGCGGCCGTGCCCGGGCTGCACCTGGTGGAGATCGTCGACGAGCAGGGCCGCTGGGTCGCCGAGGGCGAGGAGGGCGAGCTGGTCGTCACCCGGTTGCACGGGCACGAGGCACCGCTGCTGCGGCTGAAGCTGGGCGACCGGATGATCCGCCGCCCGAGGCTGGACGGGCCGGGGCTGAAGACCGGCCGGTTCGAGTTCGCCGGCCGCACCGGGGACATCCTGCACCTGAACGACAGCCAGTACTCGGCCCCGCGCGCGTACGAGGCGCTGCGCGAGGACCTGCTCAAGGCCACGGCGATGGACCTGGACGTGGTGGCCCACGAGATCCAGTTCGTGAACCACCGCGAGGGCAAGACGATCACGCTGCTGGCGTCCGTCGACGACGTCCCCGGTCTGACGTACCGGATGGACGCCGCGCTCGGCCCGTACGGCGTCCAGCACGTCTTCGTCAACGCGCTGCCCCGCTCGCTCTCGCTGTTCAACCAGGGCGAGGCGAACCCCGCCTCGATCGAGAAGACCGGTTACCGGTTCCTGGTCAAGTTCGTGCCCAGGGCGTCCGCGGAGATCGAGCGGACGTCGGTCGGCAAGGTGCCGCTGGTGCGCGACCGGGGCTGACAGAACCGGCGGGACGGCACAACTGCCGCTCCGGAACGTTGGTTTGAGGAATGGAGTGAGTATGAAACCGCAAGTGAACATCGCCGTCGTGGTGGACGTGATCGGCGCACTGTCGGACAAGACGCTGCTCAACGGCAACCTCTGCCTGATCGACGACGGATCGTTCGACAGCAAGAACCAGGGAACGCCCGACCTGTGCACCGTGGTGGTGCCGGGCCAGGTGGTCCAGTGGTCCGCCCTGGCGGTGGACCTGCAGACGCCCGTCGAGATCCGGAGCATCAGCTTCGCGCCGGCGGACGAGGGTGCGGGCGCGACCGCGCACGACGTCGGCCACATCGGCCCGGACGAGGCCGCGGCCGCGGTGGCGGGCGGCGCGGACGGTGCGGACGGTGCGGACGGCGCACCGTCGGCCGGCCACCGGGTGGCGGGCGGGCAGCTGGACCTCAACGTCTGGTCCGGCGTGGTGCCGCCGTACCTGGTGCCCGGGGTGCCGTACCGGTACCGGCTGGAGCTCCAGATGTACGAGGGCGAGCACAGCGTGCTGCACGTCGACTCGCCCGCACTGATGTGCCTGTAGGCGGAACACCGACAAGGAGGGTGGGCGCATGGCCCAACAACTGGCGATCATCGTGCTCGTGGACGTCGGCAACGCGCTGGAGTCCCGGACGCTGACCGGTAACACCTATCTGTTCGACAACATGAAGCTCCAGGGTTCCCTGAACCAGGGCACCGGCGAGTTGGTCACCGCGATCAACGGCGCCTACTGGAGCGACGGCTCGCAGGCCAGCGAGCAGGTGCTCAACTGGCTTCCGTACAGCCTCGGTTCGATCCCCCCGACGGTGCCCCGCGGCTACCACACCACCCGGGCGCGGGAGGCCGAGAAGGAGGCGCTGGCGGAGCTCGCGACGCTCACCGAGAAGCCCGGGGTGGCGAACGGCGACACCGAGGCCGCGCTCACCCGGATCCGGAAGACCGTCGGCACCAGGGTCAACGGCACCTCGCGCACCCGGGCCCTCTCCGGGCAGCGGGTCCTGGACATCACGGGCCGGGTGGTCTCCGACCACGGCCAGGACACCCACAACTACCCGGCGCCGGTGATCACCGACATCTTCGGCGAGGCGGTGGACGAGAAGGTCATCTACCCGGCCGAGTACGGCTCCCCGGACCTGGTGACCGACGGCTGGTACTGGTCGGCGACGATCGACACCTCCCGGCCCGGGACCTACAGCTACACGATGCGGATCCAGCTCCACGAGCTGATCCAGCGGGCGGGCGACTGGACCTGGGAGCCGGTCAACCTCACCTGCGAGTCGAAGCTCCGGATCACCGCGGAGCCCAAGCGGAACGGCTTCACCGGGGCCGGCATGGGATACCTGCCGATCGCCCCGGCCGCCTTCGGCTGAGCCCCTGACCCAGGAAGTCCCGGTAAGGACGAGGAGGAGTAGATGACCACCAAGCCACGGCTGAAGACCACGCCGAAGCGCCCGATCTCGATCACCGCGGTGGTGGACTGCGTGGGCATGCTGGCGTCCCAGAGCACCCACGGCCACCTGTACCTGTACGACACCAACAAGGCCGGCGGGTCCGCCGACCTCGGCACCGAGGAGCTGCGGACCAAGGTCAGGGCCGGCGACCAGCTGCTCTGGAACGTGCTGGCGCTCGAGTGCGAGGCCTTCGTGGCCATCGACGGGATCGTGATCGACCCCGAGGTGTGCGAGCCGGTCCGGAAGGTGTACCCGGGCACCGACGTCGCCTACTGGACCGGGACGGTGAAGAAGGACGCCACGTCCCCGGTGCCGTACCGGATCAGGTTCCGGCTGGGGACACAGGTCGAGCCGATCACCACCACTGCGTCGCCCGTCCTGGTCGGCCAGGCCACCTGACAGCTCTGAGCAGCGGACGGCTCCGGACGCTGGACCGCCCGGAGCGCGCGCTCGAAGGAGGAACCTTGACTACCAGTACAAGCAGCGCCTCGGCGGACAAGCAGAACCCCGGGCAGCTGAACTCGGTACAGCTCAACATCGTCACGCTCGTGAACATGGAGCGGGCCACGGCCAACCGCTCGCTGGGCGACGCGATGTACATGATGGACAACAGCGTCGGCGGGTCCGGCCAGGGCACCCGGCAGCTGGAGACGGTCTGCAAGCAGGGCCAGGTGCTGAACTGGATCATCCGCCCGATCGACATGGAGCGGCGGCTGGACGGCACCTGGCCGCCGATGCCCAAGATCAACAACATCGTGATCCTCGACACCGAGCTGGGTGACGAGGAGGACGTGGCCGAGCGGAAGCTCTTCACCGAGCTCAAGATCTACGGCATGCCCGACCGCATGCGCTCCCCGCTGACCCCGGTCTACTACTACTGGGCCGGCACCGTGCTCAGCACCGCCAAGCCCGGCCTGTACCGGTACCGGCTGGTCATCGAGCTGGAGCAGGAGGGCACCAAGGAGAAGCTCTACCTCAACACGGTCGACCACCCCGCGCTGCGGGTGATCGAGGTCTGACCGCCCGGCACCGCGTGAGCCCGGTGTCCCCGACCACCGCGGTCGGGGACACCGGGCTCGTTCGCTGCCGGTCCCGGTGCGCGGCGAGCTTCGCCACCGCCGTTCGGCATCGGCCCTGAGCTGTTGACGGACATCGGGTATCGCGGCGATGCGGTCGGTGGCGACCGCATCGACGTTGCGGTCCGAGAGTGTGGCGAGATCGCCGGAACGACTGCGGCCCAGGTCGGGACACCTGTCCCGACCTGGGCCGCAGCCTCGGTTCCTGCTGTTCGGAGGGTGGGCGCGGACGGTTTCGAACCGCCGACATCTGCTTTGTAAGAGCAGCGCTCTACCACTGAGCTACGCGCCCCCCGCCGTGGCCCGGTGGGCGCACGACAAGTGCCTAGGGTACCTGGTCCCGAGGGGTGGTGTGGGCCGGGTGTCCGATGGGGCGTCGGGCGAGGCGGTGGAGTCGCCCGGGCGGGCGGCGCGGCGGGTGGGTGGGAAGGGGGCGGGCCGTGGGGTGGGAGGGGGTGACGGGCCGGTGGGGGGATCGGAGAGAATGGAGGCCGGATCAGCGGGTCGGAGCAGGGAGCGCGCAGTGACGGTGGCCGGCGGGAGCGGGCGGGGGCGGCGTCGGGCGGGGAGTGCGCTGACCGACGCGTTGGTGTTGCCGGTGGTGCTGGCGGGTGCGCTGGGGACGGTCGCGCTGGCGTCGGCCGGGAGCGGCGGCTGGTGGGGCCGGCGCGGCGGTGAGGGCGGACGGGCGCAGGCGCGGGAGGCCCGGGCGGCGGCCCAGGAGGCCTTCTACGAGCTGGAGGAGACCCAGCGCGAGGTGCAGCTCGCGGTGGAGACCGTCCGCGCGGCCGAGGAGGGCCAGACGGCGCAGCGCGCGCTGGCCGACCTGGCGGCGATCTCCGGCCGGGTCGAGCAGGTCACCGTGAACTACCTGGCCGCGCTCGACGCTCACAACCTGGACAGCGAGACGCTGGACGCGGGCACCGCCGCGCAGGCCAAGCGCCGGCTGGAGGACGTGAAGGGCCAGCTCGGCTCGGCCCGGGCGGAGCTGAACGACTTCCTGCGGCGCCTGCAGCCGACCGTCCAGCACGCCGAGCAGCAGCTGATGCGGGTCACCCCGGCGGTGGAGCAGGCCAAGCGGGCGCTGCTCGCGGCCACCACCGCGTTGGACGAGGCGCGCGGCGCCGGCCTGCGGGCGGACGACCTGGCGGCCCGGCTGGCCGAACTGGCGCCCGAGCTCGGCCGGCTGAACGAGGGCCCGGCCCGGCACGGGGTCGCGGACACCCTGCGGCGCGCGGACGACGTGAAGCAGCGCGCCGAGGCGATCGCCGCCGACGCCGGGCAGTTGCCGGAGCGGGCGCGGGAGATCGACCGGCGGGTGGCGAGCCTGCGGACCCGCATCCAGGCGCTGGAGACCAAGGCCGCGACGGTCGAGCCCGCCCTGAGCGAACTGCGCCGCCGCTTCAGCACCGCCTGCTGGCAGGACCTCCAGCGGGTGTCGGACCAGGTCGCGGAGACGGGGCGCGCCGCCGAGCGCAAGCTCGCCGAGGCCGCCCGGGCCCGGGACGAGCAGCGCTGGGCGGACGCCACCGCCGCGATCGGGACGGTCCGCGCACTGCTGGAGACCGCCGACGGCTCGGTGCTCGCGGTGAACGACCGGCTGCGGCAGCTGAACGAGGTGCAGCACGACCCCAACCGGGAGATCGAGCGTGCCCGCTTCGCGATCCGGGACGCGCAGCGGCTGGCGATGGCCGGCCGCACCGCGCCGGACCCGCGGCACGCCGCCCCGCTGGACGAGGCGGTGGCCCGGCTGGACCGCGCGGTGGCCTCGCTGGAGGCGGCCGGCCGGCACCCCGACTACTGGCACTTCCTGACCGAGCTCGCGGCAGTACGGGACACGGCGGCACGGGTGATCGGGCTGATCCGCGGCGACCTCGGCGGCCACCGGTAGCAGCGGACCGGTCGAGCGGCAGACCGGGCGGGCGCCCGCCAGACGAGCGCCAGCCAGACGGTCGGCAGCCCGGCGAACGCCAGCCAGACGATCGGCAGCCCGGCGATCGGCAGCCGGCCGATCCGCGGACCAGGCAACCGGTGGACACCCCCGCTGGGTACCCTGCCGGTATGCCTCGCTACGACTTCCGCTGCCGCTCCTGCGGAGCCACCTTCGAGCTCCGCCGCCCGATGGCCCAGGCCAACGACCCCGCCGTCTGCCCGCAGGGCCACGAGGACACCGTGAAGCTGCTGTCCACCGTTGCCGTCACCGGTGCGGCCGCCGCCCAGCAGGCCCCCGCCGCCGGGGGCGGGGGCGGTTGCTGCGGCGGCGGCTGCTGCGGCTGACCGACGGCCG
>NZ_JAHSQD010000509.1 GCF_020103755.1 Streptomyces sp. LS1784 | reverse complement strand
GACATCCGCACCTGGATCAAGAACTGGAACGACAACCCCACACCGTTCACCTGGACCAAAACCGCAGAGGAGATCCTCGACTCCCTCGCCCGATTCTGCCGACGAATCTCTGGCGCAGGACACTAGCGTCGCTCGATCCACCACATGATGAGCGCGATGCAGGAGCTTCCGGCCGCGGTGGCCGCGCCCTTGAGCGCCTGTGCCGCCAGCTGTTGGGTGAGACGGCGCAGGCGGCTGGAGGCTCGGGACGGCACGGGCAGCGGCTGGTTGGTGGGCTTGTTCGTAGACTCGTACATGGAGACCCTCCTGTTCGTGGGTGGGGACTTCGCGCGCAGGAGACCGTCCCGGCCTAGCCGGCAAGCATCCGGCCGGGCGGCTTCTGCTGCGCGCCAATACGCTAGGGGAACTGGCGGTTGGTCCGTCGGGCCCACGGGCTGGGCCCGCGCTGCTGTGTCGCAGTGTTTTGCCAGGTCAGTGGAGTTGTCGGCTGGCATCGGCGTTGCTCGTAGACGTAGCAGGCCGGCCGCTGCAGCCTTCGCGCAGCGCACTCGGAAGCTGTAAAACGGCTGGTCAGCGCTATAGCAGGCCGTCATAAACCTCATGCTTCTGCTTCCTGGTCGGTGGTTCGTCCCAGGTTGCGTGCGGCATCAGGATTTGGTCGAGTCCGGCCGGGGCTCGGGAAGGTGGGCCCTGCCGGGTGTGCGTAGGTGCCCTGGCCGTCCACGGCTGTGGCCGCTTGCGGATCGGTACTCACCGGCGAGCAGCTCGACTGGCTCACCGCACTCGGACTCGACTGGCACTGCCCCGGCCAGGCCCTGTGGCCGCCAGGAAGCACCCCGGGCCACCCCTGCCCAGCCCGTGCCCGTCCCGTCGGAGAACGCGGCGGACAGGCCCGGCGGAGGCGGCCTGACGGTCTTCTGTGTGAGGTTCCCTGCGGCAACCGCGCGCAGCGCCGGGCTGCGCGCCGAGCCGAAAGGGGCACCCTGCGATGACGACATCCAGGAAGAGGGCGAGGACCGGGGCGGAGCCGGGCACCGAGCCACGGGAGGTGGAGATCACTTGGGCGGTGCTCGCCGCGCTGTTCCAGTTCCGCATCGCCACCGCCGAGTGGCTTCGCCGGCTGACCGCCCCGGACGCGGGTATCGAGAAGATGCGGGCGCGGCTGCGCCGGTTGCGTAGCGAGGGCCTGGCCGCGGAACTGGTGCTGCCTCAGTCCGGGAGGACCAGGGGCTGGTTCCTGACCGAGCACGGCGTGCGGATCGCTGGTGCCTTCTCCGAGTTGGCGCACATCCCCGCCCCGCGGACGCCCGGGGACGAGACCGCCTTCAAATACACGTGACGGGCCGCCCCGGACCCTCCAGACCGCTCTGGCCTGCGGACTCATGTGATCACCGGGACTTTGAAACGCCCCTGGGTGCGCGCTGCATCCCATTGCTCGTGGCGCGCACCGCCGGGCGTATCGGCAGCCTCGCCCGCCTCATCCGCGAAGCCGCCCTCACCGCGATCCAGTACCCCCAGGTGCACGGGGCACTTCTACGGGGCCAGGTGGCCCACCACTGCGGCGAGCTTGGCGGGGTGGACCACGGCGGTGATGTCGGTGATCCGGCCGTCCGCCACGGTGAACGCGAGGACCGACAGCGGGGTGCCGTCCTCGCGCCAGGAGACGACCCCCGGCAGGCCGTTGACGATCGCCGCCCGTCCTCGCGTGGCGGCTCCGGCGGCGAACTGAGCGCTGGCGGCGACCTTGGTGGCGCCCAGGGTGACGAAGACTCCGTCAGCGGTCTCGGCACTGAGGCGGACCTCGGGGTCGAGGACCCGGAGCAGGCCCTCGAAGTCCCCGCCGCGGGCCGCCGCCAGGAAGGCGTCGACCACCGACCGCTGTTCCCGTGCGACCACCACTTCCACTGCCGGTCGCTCGGTGCGCTGCACCTTCCGGCGGGCCCGGCTGGCCAGCATCTTGCTGGCGGCGGTGGACTTGTCGAGGATCCGGCCGATCTCCTCGAACGGGACGGCGAACAGGTCGTGCAGGACGAAGGCCAGCCGCTCGCTCGGGCTGAGCGTGTCCAGGACCACGAGCAGCGCCAGGCCGACCGAGTCGGCGAGCGCCGCAGCCTCCTCAGGGGCGGGCGCATCGTCCAGGGCCACGACCAGCTCGGCCAGCTGGTCGTCGTAGGAGGCCTCGGGCCGGGCCTGGCGCGAGCGCAGTACGTCCAGGCTGAGCCGGCCGACCACGGTGGTCAGCCAGCCGCCCAGGTTGTCGATGCTGTCCGCGTCCTGGCGGGACAGGCGCAGCCATGCCTCCTGTACCACGTCCTCGGCGTCCGCCTGCGAGCCGAGCATCCGGTAGGCGACCCGGCGCAGCCGGTCGCGCTGGGTTTCGAAGGTCTGGGCCACCGGGTCGGTCGGGTGGGTGTCGGTCATGGTGTTACCTCTCTCGAATCCGTTCCGTCATAGGTGATGACGGGCCCGGACGGGCACCGGTAACCGATGAAGGAGCGGGACCGATGGAAGCACGCATGACCGGCACCCCCAACCCCGACCTGATGATCGCGATCAAGCACCTCTACAAGGCGATCGGCGCCGGCGGGGTGGACCAGCGCCTCCTGTCCCTCGTCCACCTGCGGGCCAGCCAGATCAACAGCTGCGCGCCGTGCGTGTACGCGAGCGTGGCGGGAGCGAAGAAGGCGGGCGAGACGGACGAGCGGCTGCACAGCGTGGTCGCGTGGCGCGAGACGCCGTTCTTCACTGACGGGGAGCGGGCTGCCCTCTCTTTGACGGAGGCGGCCACCCGGATCCAGGACGGCGCGCCCGGGGTGACCGACGCGATCTGGGACGAGGCGGCCGACCACTTCACCGAGGAAGAGCTGAACGCGATCATCCTGGAGATAGCGCTGACCAACTTCTTCAACCGGATCAACCACACCATCCGGGAGCAGGCGGGCAAGACCTGGTGAGGCGGAAGGTGGACGGCGCCCTCATCAGGGCGGGAGCGGGTGTGTGGCATTGACCGTCCGGAGGATTCACCTGCTGTCGCGTGAGTGATCTCCAGACAGGTCAAGGGGCTGATCACGAAGAGTGATATGTCAGCTGGCCGTCCGTGGGGAATGCGAGCCGGCCGCTGTCAGTCGGCAACGCGGCCGGTATGTGCCGGGCGCACCATGACCAACGGCCCTGCAGGGCGGAGAGCCCCGGTTGTCCGGACCGTCGCCCAGAACCGCGCCCACCCCCGCCCAGCAAACCCCCAGGAGTCGGTCGATGCCGGGCTCCAGGGCGTGCTGGCGGACATCGGCGGCTGGTGGCCGGGCGGTGGAAGGAGGCGTTCGAGGACCTGGACGAGGACGTCTTCGGTGAGGCCGCGCAGGAGGCCCGGCAGGAAGGGCGGGACCCGGGCCGGGCCGTTGATGTCCTGGTGCGGAGTCTGATCAAGTAGTTGGAGGACTGGAGGAAGGCCGGCGGCGAGTTGGAGGAGGCGCTGCGGGCTTCGGCGCTGGGGCGGCCGCGTACCTTGGTGACCGGCGCCAGTGCGCCACCAATGCTTTGACCTGTGAGAACGTCGATACCTTGATGGCTCACCAAGGTTTCTGGGCCCGGCTGCGGATGCAGCAGTTCGGTGGTGACGTCGGCCGGCGCGGTGCTGCACCGGGGCCCTGGACGGTGCAGCGCGCAGCACAGTGCAGCTCGTAGCGCTGCACCGCCGAGGGCGCGACGGCGTCCGGCCGGGACAACCTGCTGCATCTCGGGGACAACCAGGCCGGGCTGCCCGGGACAACCTCCGGCAGCAGCGCCAGGACGAGGGGGTGCTGCACTCCCTCGTCCTGGCGCTGCACCGCGTTGTTGTCGTGGTGCAGCGCCGGGTGGGCGGCGGCCTGTGCGACGCGCGGCTCTGACATGCACCGGTGAGTTCGGCGGGCGAAACTCACCGGTCGCCGGGCGGAGACTCACCGGCCTGCCGTGATCGGTTCGACGCTGGTGGTGAGTTCACCGGTCATGACGAACGTGGCCGTCCGGGTGGACGAGGTGGCCGTCGGGGACGAGGACCAGGGGCAGCGGGAGTGGCAGCACGCGGTGAACGACGTGCTCGCCGAGGCGGGTGAGGCGGGCCGGGTGGGTGCGCGAGCTCGCCAAGCGGCAGGCGGAGGAGTGGCACCGCACGGTGCTGGAGCGGGCCGCCGACGCCGGCGAGCAGGCCTGCGGCCGGGAGGTCGTCCTGGGCGGCGAGGGGCAGCCCATCGATGTGGGTGGCGCGCTGGGGGTGCATCCGTTCCTGGAGGCGGTCAACGGCGGCGCGGGTCTCAGCGTCATCGACGTGGCGGTAGCGCTCCGTCGACATCGGCGAGACGTGCCCGAGGAGGTACTGGACGACATCGCGGTCCGACCCCGCGCGCAGCCAGGAGGTGGCGGCGGAGTGGCGCAGCATGTGCGGGCGGCAGGTGTGCCGGGCGGTGCGGGTGAGGTGGTCGAACAGGTCCTTTGGTGTTCGGGTAGGACATCGCCTGGCCCAGGGGTGGGCGGAACAGGTTCACGAACGCCGTCTCCGTGTCGGCGGCCTCTGGTATGGCGTCGCGTTCCCATCGGTAGTCGGTGTAGGGGGTGGCCAGGTCGGGGGTGACGGGGGTGGTGCGGGGTTTGGGGGTCTTGGCCAGGGCCTGGTTCGGGTTGTCGCTGCGGCGGTGGACGTGGGTGTGCGGGCCGTCGGTGGTGCAGCCGAGTGTGTGGGAGGAGGCGAGGAGGTGCATGTCCTGGCGGGGCGGCCCGGGCGCTTCGCCGATACGGATCCCGGTGCAGGCCAAGAGGGCGATCAGGAACCGGTCCCGCGCCAGGGGGGCGAGGTCGATGATGTGGGTGGTCTGCTGGGAGGTGAGGTCCTCGTAGCCGGGCTCGGTGATCCGGAAACGGAACGTGGCGGCGTTGACCGTGCGGAACTGGTCGTTTTCCCCGTATCGGAGCCGCCGGGCAGCTGGGTGAGGTGTTTGCTGGGACAGTACGTCGGCGATGTTCGGTGCGGCCCGGCCGTTCGCGATCGCGAACCGCAGGAACCCGGCGGCGACGGTCATCACGAGGGTCGCAGTGTTCCGCGATCGCACCCGCGGCCTGCCGCTCGGCGGTTGGTGCGGCGGTCCCGTGGCGGTGTGTGAACGGGACGGGAGTGGTTCGGTCACCAGCCAGCGCTGGAAGCCGGACAGTGGCAGGGACGACGGCGTGCGCCAGTCCAGGCGCTGCTCGGCGCGGTAGGACAGGAACAGTGCCACACGGCTGGCGTAGGTTTGCTCGGTGTTCGGCGACAGGCCCCGGGCCCGCAGCGACGCCGGGAACGCCGTCGCCTCGACGTGCAAGGCTACGGTGGTGGTATCCGTGACCATCCACCGCACCGAACCATCTGCCTCGCTGACCGCCCGGTCCGCCGCCCAGATGCTGTCCGTGACCGGCACCGTCCGAGCCCAGCAGCCCGGACTGCCGTGTCTGCTGGCAGCCCGTCACCTCTGACGGGGGCAACCGCACCAGACGTCACCCATCAATCGGCCCCGGCCGGTACCGTGCACTCCCCTCCAGGCCGGACCCGCATCAAACACGCCCCACATCCTGGCCGCCCCCAGAAGACATCAAGTCCTGCGACAGCGGCCGGGCGTTTTGTGGGAGGCGACGGGCCTCCGCATCGGGCTCGGTAGCGAGATCCGTGGCCGGCGCCTGGGCAGATCCGGTGGTTGTCGACCATGGATCCGCCGCATCGTCGCTCCCGCTGCTCAGGCCAGGTCCGGCCCGGGGCGACGGCCCGACTCCACCGTCATGACCTGGGCACTCGCCTGTTGCCCACCCCTGGTTGCCGGGCTGACCGAACGGGCCTGCCCTCACCGGTAGCGAAATCAGCGTACGGGGCGGGGCGGCTCGCTGGGGGTTCGGTGAAGTTCGTCAGGAGGTGTGTACTCGGCGTGACGTGGCGCTCCCGGCGGCGCCGCGCCCCGGTGCCCGGCGGGAGAGCAGCAGTGCGGGCAGCAGGGCGAGCGCGAGCAGGGCGGCGGCCCAGCCGTAGGTGTCCCGGAAGGCGTCCGCGAGGCCGGGGGCGA
>NZ_JAHSQD010000508.1 GCF_020103755.1 Streptomyces sp. LS1784 | reverse complement strand
CCAGCCGCGGCAGTTCGCGTTCCAGCCCGGCCAGCGCGGCCAGCGCGAACGGCCACTGCTGGTAGAGCTGCCCGCCGTAGCGGTGCCGCCAGGCCCGGGCGGTGCGGACGAAGCCGCCCGGGCCGGCCAGCGCGGCGCCGCTGATCCCGCCGAGCGTCTTGTAGAAGGAGACGTAGACCGAGTCGGCCAGGCCGGCGACCTCCGGCAGCGGCCGGCCGAGGGCGACGGCGGACTCCCAGATCCGGGCGCCGTCCAGGTGCAGCGCCGCACCGTGCTCCTCGCGCACCACCGCGGCCAGCTCCACCAGCTCCGCCCAGCCGGGCAGCACGAACCCGGCGTCGCGCAGCGGCAGCTCCAGGCTCAGCGCGGCGTACGGCTCGTCCAGGGCGCGCAGTTCCTCGGCGGTGGGCTGGCGGGGCGCGGTGGTCGGCCAGAGGCTGCGCAGGCCGGACAGGACGGCGAGCACGTGCCGCTCGTGCCGGTCGGTGTGGGCCAGCGGGTGGGTGACCACGGTGCGCGGCCCCGCGGCCTCGGCGTGGATCCGCAGGGCGATCTGCTGGGCCATCGTGCCGGTCGGGAAGAAGGCCGCGTCCTCGGTGCCGAGCAACTCGGCGACCCGGCGCTCCAGGGTGCGGACCACGCCGTCGCCGTACTGGTCCGGGCGGCCGTCCAGGTCGGCGGCGCCGTGCGGACCGGGGGCGGCGCCCGGCAGCGGGCCGGCCAGGTCGGCGAGGCGTTCACGGATGCTCTGCGGCCGGACGCCGGACAGCAGTCGCTCGCAGCCGCGCAGGGCGGCGAAGCGGCGGTCCGGCAGGCTCGGGCGGTCACTGGCGTCGGGGTCTTCGCTCCTGTTGCCATACATGGCTCGATGGTCCCGCAGCGGGCCGGACCGGTCAGCGGTGCGGACGGAAAGCGGCCCGAGCCCGCAAACCCCGGCCGCGCGTGGTGCTGGTCACAGGCCTCCGGCCCGGTACGACCGGCGGTAGTAGCGGGGGCGGCGGAATCGGCGGGCGCCCCGAGCGGTCGTGGACGATCGGATCTCGTGATCGCTACTCCGCCGGTTTGAATCTCCGGCGCCACGCTGACTACACGCCGTAGTACGTCACCCCGTTTGGGACTCCGCTCGGTGACCGTTAAACCTGAGTGGTCCCCCGCTCAGCACGCGCCCGAACGGGCCCTCCGTGCTGCCCTCGTACGACCCGTGAGGTACGGCAAGCGATGTCCACCGTCCCGCCCGTGGGGCCGGCCCTGCGCCGGCTCACCGTCCTTGCGGCGGCCCAGGCCGCGGCCTGGCAGCCCAGGATCGGCCACGCCGTCCGCACCCACGTCACTCCGCTGCGCGCCCTCGGCTCGCCCCGGCACACCACCCTGCCCGGCAGCCGGCAGCGGGCCGAGCACGACCACGCGCTGGTGTCCGCCGGAAGCGTCGCCGCGCTGCTCGCCGGGGTGCTGCTGGTGGCCGCCCCGGGCACGGCCTCGGCGCAGACCGTGCGGCCCACCACGCCGGGCAGCTCGGCCTTCACCGTGCCGCAGGCGGAGGTGCCGAGCGCGGGGCTGGTCCAGGTGGCCGGCCCCAGCCCGTACAAGCTGCCCGACGACGGCGACTCGGCGCAGCAGTTCGTGGCAATGGCGGCCAACCTGCTGCCGCTCGAACCGCCGGCGCCGCAGCCGGAGCCCGCCGCCGGGCCGGCCCCCGAGCCCGGACCCGGACCGGCGCCGGTTCCCGGGTGGTCGGCGCCGGTGCCGAACGCACCGACCAGCAACCCGTACGGGAAGGCCGACCGCGGCTACGCGGCCGGCTACCACACCGGGGTGGACTTCGCGGTCTCCCCGGGCACACCGCTGCTGGCGGTCGGCGACGCGACCGTGGTGTCGGCCGGCTGGGACGGCGCGTACGGCAAGGAGGTCGTGCTGCGGCTGGCGGACGGGCACTTCGCGCAGTACGCCCACATGTCCTCGCTCGCCGTCTCGGCGGGCCGGCGGGTGTCGGCGGGCGAGCGGATCGGGCTGTCCGGGAGCACCGGCAACTCGACCGGCCCGCACCTGCACTTCGAGATCCGCACCAGCAACCGCTACGGCTCGGTGGTCAACCCGATCGCCTACCTCGCGGGGCACGGCGTCACGGACTTCTGAGCCGTCCGGCGCCCTCAGGTCCCGGCGGGGGCGGCAGCCGGGGCGGGGTGGCTGATCCCGGCGCCGATCTCCAGTGCGATGTCCCGGGCCGCCCCGATCGCCGCGTCCAGATCGGCGGTGGGCAGCTGCTCGCCCCACACGTTCCGGGCGTGACCGCAGTCCGCGTTGTCCTGCTTGAGCAGGAACAGCGACGAATGGACGGTGAACAGCGCCATCGCGGCCCGCAGCCGGTCGTGGAAGTCCGCTTCCGGCCCGTGCACCAGCTGCATCATGGTGATCATCCGGTCCCTGAAGGCCAGCCCGGCCGGGGACTCGCGCAGCGCGGGCTGGTTCTCGTGGAAGAAGCGCAGCAGCGGGGCCCGCTCGGCCATCCCGTCCGCGAAGCGGCGGATCAGCTCGTCGCGCATCTCCGGGCTCCAGGCCTGCTTGCGGCCCCACGCGATGGTCTCGTCGATCGGTGCGGCCATCCGCTCGACGATGCCCAGGACGATGTCGTCCTTGGTCTTGAAGTGGTAGTACAGCGCGGCCTTGGTGACGCCGAGGCGGTCGGCGATCTCGCGCAGCGAGGTCTGCTCGTAGCCCTGCTCGGCGAAGAGCTCCAGTGACACCTCGATGATGCGAGCCCGGGTGTCGCTGCGGGGGCTGTGCGGAGTGCCCATGGCCTGCCTCATGACTGCGTCGGTGTACTACGGACCCCGGGGTGGTGTCCGCCCCGGGCTCATTCTCCCTGCCCAGACGGCCGGCCGAGAAACTAGCTTGACGACCGGCTAGGAAACAACTTACCGTGCCGACGGTCGATAAACTAGCCGGGCGACAAGTAAGTGAGCCGCCGCACGGCACGACGCCCAGTCCGAACCACCCTCCGGGAGACCCCACCTCATGTCACAGTCCAAGCCCGCCGGCCCGGTACCGGAGGACAAGACGGCCGAGGAGGAGCAACCGCGGTCGCCGCGCGAGATCCGCCTCGTGATGGTCGGCCTGGTCGTCACCATGCTGCTGGCCATGCTCGACAACCTGATCGTCGGCACCGCGATGCCGACCATCGTCCACGACCTCGGCGGCGGCGAGCACCTGTCCTGGGTGGTCACCGCGTACACCCTGGCGACCGCCGCCTCCACCCCGGTCTGGGGCAAGCTCGGCGACATGTACGGCCGCAAGGGCACCTTCCTCACCTCGATCGTGATCTTCCTGGTGGGTTCGGCACTGTCCGGCCTGTCGCAGAACATGAACGAGCTGATCGGCTTCCGCGCCGTCCAGGGCCTGGGTGCCGGCGGTCTGATGGTCGGCGTCATGTCGATCATGGGCGCTCTCGTCCCGCCGCGCGACCGCGGAAAGTACCAGGGCATGTTCGCCGCGGTGATGGCCCTCGCCACCATCGGCGGCCCGCTGGCCGGCGGCTTCATCACCGACCACCTGAGCTGGCACTGGACCTTCTACATCAACCTGCCGCTCGGCGTGGTCGCGCTCGCCGTGGTCGTCGTCACCCTGAAGCTGCCGAAGGTCCGCAGCACCGCCCGGATCGACTATGCGGGCGTCGTGCTGCTCACCACCGGCATCACCTCGCTGGTGCTGATCACCACCTGGGGCGGCCAGCAGTACGCCTGGGGCTCCAAGGAGATCCTCGGCCTGGCCGCGCTCGCCGCCGCCTCGCTGATCGCCTTCTGCTACGTGGAGCAGCGGGCCCAGGAGCCGATGCTCCCGCTGAGCCTGTTCCGCAACCTGAACTTCACCCTGGTCTCGATCATCGGCTTCATCGTCGGCTTCGTGATGTTCGGCTCGACCGTCTTCCTGCCGCTCTACCAGCAGACGGTACAGGGCGCCTCGGCCACCAACTCCGGCCTGCTGCTGATGCCGATGATGTTCGGCATGCTGGTGATCTCGCTGGTGGTCGGCCAGGCCGTCACCAAGACCGGCAAGTACCGGATCTACCCGATCATCGGCACCCTCGTGATGACCGCCGGCCTGATCCTGCTCTCCACCATGGGCACCGAGACCAGCAGCTTCACCTCGGCCTGCTGGATGGTCGTGCTGGGCGCCGGCATGGGCTTCCTGATGCAGATCACCATGCTGGTCGCACAGAACAGCGTGGAGCTCAAGGACATGGGCGTGGCCAGCTCCACCGCCACTCTGTTCCGCACCATCGGCGGCTCCTTCGGTGTCGCGCTGTTCGGAGCCCTGTTCAACAACCGGGTGAAGGACACCATGAACGAGATGCTCGCCGGGAAGCCGCAGCCTCCGGGCGGGATGCAGGACCCGAGCCAGATGAGCCTGGACGATCTGCACAAGCTGCCCGACTACGTCCAGAACGCCTACAACCACGCGGTGTCCAACGGCGTGCACAGCATCTTCCTGTGGGGCGCCGGGATCGCCGTGATCGCGATCGCCGCGGCGGTGTTCCTGCGCGAGGTGCCGCTGCGCGGTACCGGCAAGGACGAGAAGCCGGCCGAGGCCTCGCTGGAGGCCGCGGCCGTCTGACGGTCCCGCCCCGTACGGCGCCCCCGGGAGGTTCGTCCTTCCGGGGGCGCCGTCGTTCACCGTCGTTCACTGGGGCAGGCGGTAGACGCCCTGCTCGACCGGCTCGACCAGGCCGTCCGCCACCAGGCCGTCCAGTGCCCGGGCCCGCTGCACCGCGTCCGGCCAGACCGCGTCCAGCCGGGCCTGCGGCACCGTCCCGTGCGCCTCGCGCAGCACCGCGAGCAGCTTCCCGCGCACCTGGCGGTCCGTCCCCTCGTAGGACTGACCGCGCCGGGCCGGGCCCTCGTACGGCGGGCGGCCGGCCCGCTGCCAGGCGCAGGCGGTGAACAGCGGGCACTCCCCGCACTCCGGGCCGCGCGCGGTGCAGACCAGCGCGCCCAGCTCCATCACGCCGACCGCCCAGGTGGCGGCCGTCTCGGCGTCGTCCGGCAGCAGCGCGGTGGCGGTGCGACGCTCGGCGGCGGTGGTGGCCTGGGCCGGGTACTCGACGCCGGTCACCGCACGGGCGAAGACCCGGCGGACGTTGGTGTCCAGCACGACGTGCCGCTGACGGAAGGCGAAGGAGGCGACGGCGGCGGCGGTGTACTCCCCCACCCCGGGCAGCGAGAGCAGGGTGGCGTGGTCGTCCGGGACCTCGCCGCCGTGCTCCTCGGTGATCGCCACCGCGGCCGCGTGCAGGCGCAGCGCCCGGCGCGGGTAGCCCAGCCGGCCCCACATCCGGACCGCCTCGCCCGGCGCGTCGGCGGCGAGGTCGGCCGGGGTCGGCCAGCGGGTGAGCCAGGCCTCCCAGGCGGGCAGCACCCGCTTGACCGGGGTCTGCTGGAGCATGAACTCGCTCACCATGACCGCCCAGGGCGTCGCGTCGGGGGCCCGCCAGGGCAGGTCCCGCTTGCTCGCCTCGTACCAGTCCAGGACGGTCGAGTGGAACAGCGGCAGGGGCATCGGCGGCCGGGAGGCGTCGGCGGCGGTGGTGGTGATGGCAGTCATGGCCCTTCGATCCTCCCACGCCCGCCGACCGTGCCGAAGTGGATCAGGCCACTCCGGATACCCCAGGGGGCCTCGCGAAAATCGTCCGATTGGGGCTCGCTCGAACGGATCAAATGGCGGATCATGTGAAGGAAGGGGCGACTGTGCGGTGTTGGTGAGTCAATCGCCACACACAGTCTCGTAGAGTTTGATCGTGCCTTCTCTGCGTCAACCCGTCGGACCACTGCCGGCCTCGATCTACTGGCGTCGGCGCATCGTCGTGCTCGTCGCCGTCGCGGCGGTGGTCGCCCTGATCGCCTGGCTGATGATCGATCAGGGCGGAGGCGGTGACGGCGGCTCACAGGGCAAGGCCGCGCAGGCCGTTCCGTCCCAGGACCAGACCCCGGCCCAGGCCATCACGCCCGGCGCCTCCCCGAGCGGCCCCGCGGCGCGCCCGGGCGGTGGCGGCACCGGGGGCGGCCCGGTGGCGGGC
>NZ_JAHSQD010000507.1 GCF_020103755.1 Streptomyces sp. LS1784 | reverse complement strand
GGCCGCGGCCGCGGCCGCGCTCGCGCCGGGCGCGGACCGGGCCGAGGGGAAGCTGCCGGCCGAGCCGAAGTCCTGGAAGAAGATCCAGGAAACCAACTCGGTGCACGAGGCCCACAACTGACGACATGTCGGACTGTCCGGCGTGACGGCTCCGCGGCACCGCTGCGGAGCCGTCATTCCGGCGCGTTTCGTTTCACGAAGAACTCAGGATCGGGGAGTGGGCGAGGGGTTGCCGGGACAAGGATCGGTTCAACCCAATCGTTCCTGTGATCCCTGGAGGACCACGTGCGCAAGAGACTGATCGTCTCTGCTGCCAGTGCCCTGAGCCTGTTCCTGGCCGTCCCCGCCTCGGCTTCCGGCTTCCAACCCGGCGCGGACGGGCTCGGGGACCCGTACTACCCGACCCTCGGCAACGGCGGGTACCGCGTCTCGCACTACGACATCCGGCTGAAGTACCAGCCCGCCACCGACGAGCTGGAGGGCACCACGACCATCCTCGCCACGGCGACCCAGGACCTCTCCCGGTTCAACCTCGACTTCGCACTGAACGTCTCCGAGGTCCGGGTCAACGGCCGGATCGCGACCTTCGCCACCAGTGGCGACCAGGAGCTGGAGATCACCCCCGCCCGGCCGCTGGCCAAGGGCAGCCAGGCCACCGTGGTGGTGCGGTACAAGGACGTGCCGTCCACCGTGCAGAAGTACGGCGGCTACACCGCCTGGCGCCGCACCCCGGACGGTGCGGTGGTGGCCGGCGAGCCCGTGTCGGCCGGGTGGTGGTTCCCGAGCAACGACCACCCGAGCGACAAGGCGACGTTCGACGTCTCGGTCATGGTGCCGGACGGCAACCAGGTGATCAGCAACGGCGTACTGACCGGCACCAGCTCGCAGGCGGGCTGGACCCGCTACAGCTGGCGCGAGAACAAGCCGCAGGCGACGTACCTGGCGACGCTGGCGATCGGCAAGTTCGACGTGACCCAGGACACCACGGCGAGCGGGCTGCCGGTCTACAACGCGTACAGCAAGGACCTCGGCGACAACGCCGACGCGGCCCGGGCGAGCATCGAGCGCACCGGCGAGCTGGTGGACTGGCTGAGCGGCTACTTCGGCGAGTACCCGTTCAGCTCCGTCGGCGGCTACGTCGCCAACACCCAGTCCAGTGGCGCCCTGGAGACCCAGACCCGGGTCTCCTACGGCCCAGGGCTGTTCGCCCGGGGCTCCAACACCCAGGTGGTCGTGCACGAGCTGGCCCACCAGTGGTACGGGGACAGCGTCTCCCTCTCCCGCTGGAGCGACATCTGGCTGAACGAGGGCTTCGCCGAGTACTCCCAGTTCCTCTGGTCCGAGCACGAGAACGAGGGCACCGCGCAGGAGCTGGCCGACTACATCTACGCCTTGTACCCGGCCGACGCCCCGTTCTGGACCGTCAAGCCGGGCGATCCGGGAGAGGAGAACCAGTTCTCCGGTGCGGTGTACTACCGCGGAGCGGTGGCCATCCAGGCGTTGCGCAACGCCGTCGGGGACGAGAAGTTCTTCCGGATCCTCAAGGGCTGGCCCACCGAGCGCCGCTACGGCAACGCCACCATCCCGGAGTTCCAGGCGTACGCGGAGGAGGTCTCCGGCCAGAAGCTCGGCGACCTGCTGAACACCTGGCTGTTCACCCCGAGCAAGCCCGCCGTCGGACCGGTGCCGGCCGGTACCGCGGCCGCGGCCTCGCCGGCGCCGGGCGCGGACCGGGCCGAGGGGCGGCTGCCGGCCGAGCCGAAGTCCTGGAAGAAGATCCAGGAAACCACCTCGGTGCACGAAGCCCGTAACTGACGGCATGCGGGGACGGGCCGGCGGTTCCGCGCGCACTGCGGGGACCGTCGGCCCGGCCTATGCCGCTGTGGGGCCGCCGGCCGCCAGCAGCTCGGTGAGGCGGCGGACGGCGAAGGGTATGAGCTCGCGGACCGGGATCAGCCGGCAGGGAGCGTCGCCGACCAGGACCTCGCGGATGCTTGCCCGCTCCTCGAACTCCCGCCCCACGACCGGGAAGTGGGTGTCGTTGTCGTCCCCCACGTCCGGCGCCTCGATCCAGACCCGCTCGCCCTGGATCGCCATCGGGAAGCGGCGGAGCTTGAGCCGGCGGTTGGGAGCGAAGGTCTCGGCGTAGTGCAGGAAGGTGTTGCGGTTGTGGCCGACGCCGACCAGCAGCACGTGCCCGCCGAGGTCGTGCAGCGCGCCGAACGGCGACTCCCGGCCGACGGCGAAGCCGAGCGAGCGCCGGGCGGTGACCTCCCGGGCGTGCGCACCGACGGCGGCGACCGAGACCTGCGGGTGGGCGCTGCGCAGGCTCTCCGGCAGGGTGCGCAGCGCCTCCGCCACCGCGCCCGTGGCGCAGGGGAGCCCGGGGTGGAACAGCGGTACGGCGGACCGGAGTTCGGCGACCTCGGGGCCGGGTGGGCCGCTGTGCCCGGGGGCCGGGTCGCGGACCGTGTCGGAGGTGAAGGTGGGAGCGGCGACGGTGCCGTCGGGCCCGACCGCCTCGCGCAGGCTGGCCACCACGGCCGCCGCGCCGCCCTCGACCCGGCCGAGGCTGGAGAGCGAGGAGTGCACGATCAGCGCCATGTCCTCCCGGACGCCCACCCGGCGCCAGCCCTCCACGAGGTCGGCGGTGGTGAGTGGGCCGGTGCCCGGTGTGGTCATGGTGCCCCCTGGTGACGGCGGTGCTGTTCGTGCTGGGATCGTTCGGGGCCGACCATAGCGGGTGTCACTGACAGTCGGTCAGGACGGGGGCCTCCTGCGCCGACTCGCCGGCCGGTTCACAGCCGGCCGGCCGGCCGCAGCCGCGGGTAGTCGGTGTAGCCGGTGGCCTCCTGGCCGTAGAGGTGGGTGGGGTCGACGGGGGTGAGCGGGGCGTTCACGGCGAGCCGCTCGGGCAGGTCGGGGTTGGCGATGAAGGCGCGGCCGTAGGAGACCAGGTCGGCCAGGCCGGCGGTCAGCACCGCCTCGCCGCGCTCGCGGTCGGTGGCGGCGCGGTTCTCGCCGACGTTGCCGATGAGCGGCCCGGACCAGCGCGGGCGCAGGTCGGCCAGGGCCGGGTAGTCGTCGTTGTCGGTGAGGTGGAGATAGGCCAGGCCGAGGCCGTCGAGTTCGGCGAGCAGCGCGCGGTAGACCGGGGCGGGGTCGGCCTCGTACATCCCGAACTGCGGGTTGCCGGGGGACAGACGCAGGCCGAGGCGATCGGGGCCGATGGCCTCGGCGACGGCGGTGACCAGTTCGATCGGGAAGCGCAGGCGGTCGACGAGGGTGCGGGGGCCGTACTCGTCGGTGCGCAGGTTGGTGTTGTCGGCCAGGAACTGGTGGATCAGGTAGGAGTTGGCGCCGTGCAGTTCGACGGCGTCGAAGCCGGCGGCGAGGGCCAGACGGGCGGAGTCGACGTGGTCGGCGATGGTGCGGCGGATCTCCTCGCGGGTCATGGCGCGCGGGGTGACGGCCTCCGCCTTGCCGCCGTCCTTGACGTGCACCGGGCCCGGGGCCGGGACGGCGGACGGGCCGGCCGGGACGTCGCCGAGCAGCCGGTTGAGCGGGTGGCCCTGGCGCCCGCCGTGCATCAGCTGGGCGGCGATCCGCCCGCCGGCGGCGTGCACGGCCTCGGTCACCGCGCGCCAGCCGGCCACGTGCGCGGGCGTCTCCAGGCCGGGCAGGCGCCAGCCGGACTGGCCCTGGCGGCTGGGCCAGATGCCCTCGGTGACGATCAGGCCGGCACTCGCGCGCTGGGCGTAGTACTCGGCGACGACGGGCAGTGGCGTACCGTCCTCGGCGGCCCGGTACCGCGTCATCGGGGCCATGACGACGCGGTTCGGCAGGTCGAGCCGGCCGAGGCGGTACGGGGTGAGCAGGGATGCGGTGGTGGTCGTGGTCATGCCGGTACGGTAGAACTTGACACCAGTGTCAGGTTCAAGCGTGCTCGGCGGTCCCGGGCCCGGTCTCGGCGGCGGTCGCGGTGTCCGCCTTCGCGTCGGTGGTCGGTCCGGTGTTCGCGTCGGCGTCCGTGTCGGTGTCCGTGTCGGCCTCGGCGAGGATCAACTCCTCGATGCCGTAGAGGAACCGCTCCATCGCGGAGCGCGGAAGCACGGCCGGGTCCGCCGTCATGGCCAGGCTCAGTGCCTCGGCGGACCGCAGGACGTCCAGGGCGTAGGTCAGGCCGGGGCGCGGCTCGAACTCCACCGGCCAGCTGAGGGTGGTCCGGTCGACGCCGGGGTCGGCCGTGGCCGGGAGCAGCTCCCGGGTGTCGTTGAACACGCAGGAGCGGTCGGCGAGTCGGACCCCCTCGGCGGTCAGCCCGACGATCTCGGCGGCCAGGGCGACCTTGTCGTAGTACGCGTGGCGGTAGGTGCCGATCGCCGCGGCGTGGGTGCGGCGCACGACCTCGCCGAACTCGGCGGTGGCGTCCGGGAGATGGAACAGCCCGTCGCCCGCGACCACGCTCACCAGGTTGGCCATTTCGGGCAGGAAGCGGTTGCTGACCACGACGTTCAGCACGGCCTCGGTCGAGCCGGCGAGCCGGGCGGTCATCGCGGCCGTCGCGGCGAGCAGCACCGAGCCGGTGCTGACCCGGTGCCTGGCCGCCACCCGTTCGACGGCCCGGGGCAGGGCGGGGGAGCGGAGCACCGCGTTCGGGAACCGGGCGGCGGGCTGCCCGGCGGCCGGCGGGAAGAGCCGGGGCGGGCCCAGCCGGAGCTTGCGCACGAACTGCTTGCGGGCCCCCTCGTCGCGCCGCAGACCCCGTTCGGAGGTCTGGAACTCCGCTTCCTCCAGGGGTTGACGGGCGGGCCCGTGCAGCTCGGCCGACTCCTCGGGGGAGCTGCCGAGGCACAGCGCGGACAGGTCGGCGACCAGCCGGCTCATCCCGGAGCCGTCCACCGCGGTGTGCGAGAGCACCAGGCTGATGTGCCGGACCAGACCGCCCGCCGTCACGGCGCCGATCCGGACCGGCCACTGGGTGGCGGTGTCGAAGGCCTGCGCCGCCAGCTCCTCGTGCTGCCGGGCGCCGAGCACGGCCGGGTCCTCGTGCTCCCCCGCGGGCTGGAGGTGGACTCCCAAGGTGCCTTCGCCGTCGACGACTTGGCGGAGGCCGCCGGTGCCGTCCGGCAGCAGCCGGGTGTGCAGCGAGTCGTGCAGGTGCAGCAGCTGCTCGACTGCGGTGAGCAGGACGGGCAGTGGCAGCCCCGGGTCCAGCGGCGCCGCGGTGGCGATGTTGTAGCGCGGCGCGTCGGCCGGCGGCAGCTGTCGTACGGCGTCCCAGATGGCCCGCTGGCCCCAGGTGGCCGGTCCGGACCCGGCCCGTCCGGACGAGAAGGCGATCTCCAGCAGTTGGTGAGTGGTCACCGATCGGCTCTCCGTAGTGCGGTGGTCGTTGTGTCGTGCCGGTGCGTTGGGAGCGCGGGTGCTGCTGGGGAGAGTGTGGCGCACCGCCCGCCGTGCGTCGAGGGCTGCGCCGCCGCCCCTGCCGCGGGCCGCTTGGAATTTGGGAATGATTGTTCTTGACTGACCGTTCCCCAAAGGCGTACCGTCCGGGGCATGGGACGTCCGAGGAACTTCGACGAGGCCGAGGTGGTCCGCCGGGCCGCCGACCTGTTCGCCGCGCGGGCCTATGACGGCATCTCGGTCGACGACCTGGTCAACGGCCTCGGGGTGCACCGGAACAGCCTCTACCGCACCTTCGGCAGCAAGCGCGGGCTCTACCTGGCCGCGCTCGGCTGGTCGCTGGAGCACCGGATCGCCGCGCTGGCCGCCCGGATGGCCGAGGCCGAGGCCGAGGACCGGTACGAGCTGCTGAGCGGGCCGCTGCGGGACGAGGTCCACGGGCCGGCGCTGGACCTGCTGCTGCTCGCGCTGGTCGAACGGGCGCCGCGGGACCGGGACGTGGCCCGCATCGTGGCGGAGTCGTTCGCGGTGCTGGACGAGGCGATCGTCCGGGTGCTGGGGGACGGGCCGGGGCCCGGGCAGGGGCAGGTGGCGACGGGCGTCGCGGCCGCGCTGCTCGGCCTGCGGGCGCTGGACCGGGCGGTCGATCCGGGCGTCGACGCCCCGG
>NZ_JAHSQD010000506.1 GCF_020103755.1 Streptomyces sp. LS1784 | reverse complement strand
CGGTCCAGGTCACCCTGGTCACCGGCGACACGGTCACCGCCCGGGTCGGTGCCGACGGCGCGGTGGCGCTGGCCGGCGTGCGGCCCGGGCCCGGGCGCGAGGACGTGACCTTCCTCCAGCGCTCCGGTACCCCCGGCTCGCTCAACCTCGTCCCCTCGGACGCGGTCGGGCCGCTGGACTCCGGGCGGCTGGACCCCCGGCTGTTCGACGTCGCCGGGCTGATCGCCCAGGGCTACGACGACGCGCACACCGCCGAACTGCCGCTGATCCTGGGCTCGGAGCGCGCAGGCGCCCCGGGCCTGGCCGCGGCCGCGCCGCCCGCCGGCGCCACCGCCGTACGAGTGCTGGAGAGTGTGCACGGCGCGGCCCTGCGCGCCCCGAAGGCGCGGGCGGGCGAGCTGTGGCAGCTGGTCGCGCGGCCGGGCGCCGGACTCGCCGCGGGCGGCGTGGACAAGGTCTGGCTGGACGGCAAGGTCTCCGCGGCGCTCGACCGCTCGACCGCCCAGATCGGTGCCCCACAGGCCTGGAGCTCCGGCTGGACCGGCAAGGGCGTCAAGGTCGCGGTGCTCGACAGCGGCATCGACCGGGGCCATCCCGACGTGGCCGGCTCCCTCGGCGAGACCTCCGACTTCACCGGGGCCGCCGGCGCGCCGGTGACCGCCGACCCGGACGGGCACGGCACCCATGTCGCCTCGATCGTCGCCGGCACCGGGGCCGCCTCCGACGGCCGGTTCAAGGGTGTCGCCCCCGACGCCGAGCTGCTGGTCGGCAGGGTGCTGAACGACGAGGGCAACGGCCAGGAGTCCTGGGTGCTCCAGGGCATGGAGTGGGCCGCGGCCCGGGCGCCGATCGTCAACATGAGCCTCACCGGCGCCCCGACCGACGGCAACGACCCGATGGCCCAGGCCGTCAACACGCTCTCCGCCCGCTACGGCACCCTGTTCGTCGCCGCGGCCGGCAACAGCGGCAGCGCCGGCACCGTCGGCACCCCCGGGTCGGCCGACGCCGCGCTGACGGTGGGCTCCGTCGACCGGGACGGCACGCTCGCCCGGTCTTCCAGCCGGGGACCGCGCGTCGGCGACCAGGCCGTCAAGCCGGACCTCACCGCGCCGGGCGTCGGCATCGTCGCTGCCCGGGCGGCCGGGACGGACGGTCAGGAGCCGGTCGGCGACCGGTACACGGCCATCTCCGGCACCTCCATGGCGGCCCCGCACGTGGCCGGGGCCGCGGCCCTGCTCGCCCAGCAGCACCCGCAGTGGAAGGGCCCGCAGCTCAAGGCCGCGCTCACTTCCTCCGCGGCTCCGGCCGCCGGCCAGGGCGCGTACGAGCAGGGCGCCGGGCGCGTCGACCTCGCCCGGGCCACCGCCCAGGAGGTGTACGCCACCGCCGAGGGCACCGGGATCCACCTGGAGGGCCTGCCCGGCGGCGAGCCGCTCACCCGTACGGTCGAGTACCACAACGACGGCCGCGAGCCGGTCACCCTCGACCTGGCCGCCGAGACCACCGTGGCGGCCGGCGCGTTCACCGTCTCCCCCGCCCGCCTGACGGTCGCGCCGGGCGCCACGGCGTCGGCCACCGTGACCGTCGATCCGGCCCGTGTCCCCTCGGGGGCGTCGCTGACCGGGCGGGTGCGCGCGAGCGGACCCGGCGGGGCCGTCGTCACCACCGCCTACGCGCTCACCCGCGAGGCCGTGCGGCACGACATCACCGTGACGGCCGTCGACCGCAACGGGGCGCCGCTCGGGCCGAGCACCTGGAACGCCTGGTCGATGATCAGCCTGGTCAACCTGGACACCCGCGACGCCTACCAGCTGCAGTTCACCGGCGGCACCGCCACCGCGCGCGTGCCCGAGGGCCGCTACAACCTCGGCGGGCAGCTGGCCACCCCCGGCTCGGGCACCGCGAGCGCCACCTTGACCCTGTTCCTGCAGCCCGAGCTGGAGCTGCGCGGCGACACCCGGCTCGCCGTCGACGCCCGCGAGGGCCGGCAGCTGACCGTCACCGTCCCCGGCCGCGCCACCACCGGCTGGTCGCTGTCCGCGGGCTACTGCTACCGCACCGCCGGGAGCGCCGCCGAAGGCGACTGCGCGGGCTCGGCCACGGTCCTGGCCCGGCCCGGCAACCTGTACGTCGTCCCCACCGCCCGGCCCGTCGCCGGCCGGCTCGACTTCGTCGCGCAGAGCCTCCAGGTGGGCCCGGCCACGCAGAACGGACGGCTGCCGGACCGCTACGACCTGCTGGTGCACACCACCGGCGGGCTGCCCGACCCGGCCCTGACCGTCGAGGCCGGCGAACTCGCCACGCTCAACACCCGCTATTTCGCCCAGGGCCCGGGCACCGCGGGCGAGTTCAGCAGCTTCGCGTCCGCCGGCGGTCTCGGCGCCCTCACCATCGGCCAGCCCTCCTTCACACTGCCGGCCACCCGCACCGAGTACTTCACCGTCAAGGACCAGGTCCGCGAGACGTTCTTCAGTCAGGCCGTCGGCCCCGGCGGCGAGATGGTCCACCCCGCCGCCGTCGGCCAGAGCGGCACGGTGCGCTGCGCCGCCGGCGCGACCTGCGCGGAACGCTGGAACGCCGCCGTCATCGGCCCGGGCCTGGCCCCGGGCCACGACGGCGCGACCACCATGGCCCGCACCAGCGACGGCTACCTCACGGTGGCCCCGCAGCTGTTCAGCGACGCCTCCCCCGGCCACGTCGGCTCCCCGTGGCCGCTGCGGCTGGACGACGCCGTCCGCCTCGAACTGGAACGCGACGGGCAGCGCATCGGCGGCAGCGACCGGGAGCAGGCCCGCTTCGCCGTGCCGGCCGCCGACGCCGCCTACCGGCTGACCGCCAAGGCCGTACGGGCCGAACCCTGGGCGACGCTGTCCGGCACCGTCGAGGCGGTCTGGACCTTCCGCTCGGCCGCCGTCGCCCCCGGGCCCGGCGGCCAGGCCCGCAGCACGGCGCTGCCGGTCGACACCGTCCGCTTCACCGCCCCCGTCGACCCGGACAACCAGGCGCCGCGCCGGCAGCACACCCTGCTCGCCGCCGTCGAACGGCAGAGCGGTGCCCCGGCTTCGGCCACCGCGAGCCTGAGCGTGCAGGTCTCCTTCGACGACGGCGCCACCTGGCGGGACGCCCCGATCGCCCCGGGTGACGGCGGCTACCGCGTCACCGTCGACCCGCCGCCGGGCGCCGGCGGCTTCGTCTCGCTCAAGGCCACCGCACGGGCCGCCGACGGCGCCACCGTCGAGCAGACCGTGCTGCGTGCCTACCGCCTGACGCCCTGACAGTCCGCCGGTGGCCCGCGGGTGATCCGCGGGCCACCGGCGAGGCGGGGGCCGGGGCCTGCAGCTCGATGTGCATCCAGGTGAGGTCGTTCGGCCGGACGTCGAGGCCGCCGGTGCGGGGCCGGGAGCGACCGGGCGCCGGCCGGCTACGCGGTCCTCCTGGCGGGGTACGGCACGGCGACAGCGGCGGCGCGGAGTCCCAGGGCCGGGCTGGACAGGACCGGGACGGCGGTCGTGGTCCGATGCGCGGCGTCTGCCATGGATGCCTGGGCGAGGACGATGACGTCCGCGTCGTCGACGGCCTCGACAGCGGCGGCGATCGTGGTCAGATAGCCGGTCTGGTCACCGCTTTCGAACCGGTCCCAGGCGCCGTCGACCACCGTGGCCGTCACCGTGACCGGCCGGCCGGACCGGGCGGCCTCCTCGTCGATGAGGGCCACGGTCGGGCCCACGGTGCCGGCCAGTGCGGCGATCACGGCGATGTGTGTCGTGGTCCGGCCCCCGGCGGGTGCGACGGCGACGGCGGCTGCCGCCATCGGACGGTCGACGCGCAACACGGGCACTCCCAGCGCCGCGGCCCGGGTCTCCGCGACACCGCCGATCGTCGAGCAGGTGCACAACACCGCCGCGGCCCCTGCGGCGACCGTCGAGGCAAGTGCCCGGTCGATGTCCCCCGCAACGGCGTCGGGCCCGTCGGTCCGGGCCCTGGCCAGCAACTCCTCGGACACGATGTGCCGCAGCGGCAGGCCGGGGTGGTCGCGGTCGCGGAGCGCGTCGAAGACCGGGACGTGCACGGACGAGGTGTGGAGCAGCGCCAGCATGCGCGCGATGCTAGCGGCCACGGTCGGGGGCGGGGTCCCGCCGTCGGGATGGTGCGGCTTTCGGGATGGTTGACAGCGCGGTGCCGGGCGGAGCCGGGCCGCTGGTTGAGTCTGTTCGCGCCACTCGGCGCCGGAAGGTGGTTCTTGGCCACCTGCGCCTGTTCTCACGTGGCGGGCGGACCTCAGCCCTTGACGGCCGCTGCGATCTGCAGGGCGGCCTGGGCGGGCGTGAGATGCGTGGTGTCGACGACCTCGGCCTCGCCGTGCAGCCACGTGCGGGCCGCCTCGGCGTAGGGCTCAAGGTATTTGAGACGGAAGGGCGAGGGGCCGAGAAGAGTGTCCCCCTCGATGCGCCCGCGGAGGGTGTCCTGGTCGGCGTGGAGGACGAAGTGCCTTACCGGAATGGCGTGTTGGGCGAGGCCCGCGCTGATCTCGCGCCAGTACTGCTCGACCAGGACGGTCATGGGCATCACCAGAGTGCCGCCGGTGTAGTCGAGTACGCGGCGAGCGGTCTCGACCACGAGCTGCCGCCACGGCGGCCAGTGCTGGAAGTTGTCCGTCGTGGGCAGCCCTGGCGTGATGTCCATGAGTGTCTCGCCGACCTTCTCGGCGTCGAACACCCGTGAATCCGGGATCAGTTGCTGCACGAGTACGCTGGTCGTCGTCTTGCCTGCGCCGTGGGTGCCGTTGAGCCATACGATCATGGGACCCAACGCTAGCGCTGTGCGGGCTCCGGGAACGGGCACGGCAGGAATCTGGTACGGCTTCGGCGTTTCTCAGGCGTCACGACGGCGCCCGGAGGCGGCCGCTGGAGCGTGGTTCTACAGCTCGACGTCCATCCAGGCGATGTCGTTCAGCTCGACGTCGAGGCCGCGGGCGCGGTGTCCGTTGTCCTTGAAGTAGTGCTCGCGCAGGCCCTCGGCGAGGATCCGCTCCTGCTCGGCCTGGGTGGCTCCGGCGTCCCGGGCGGCGTAGAGGCGGCGGGCGACGTCGCCGGACATCTTCTGGGTGATCACGCGGGGGCGGGGGTCGTCGGTCGATCCGGCCGACGAGGAGAAGCCGAACGTGGCGCTGATGTGGAGCATGAAGCCGTTCTTCTCGGCGTCACGGCGCACCCGCTTCTTCACCCGCGGCTGCCGGGTGGCGCGGACCTTGGTCTCGATGGCCTTGGCTGCGGCCGGCTTCGGGGTGCCCTGGCCCTTGAGCCAGCGCTGGACGGTGCGCTGGGAGACGCCGAGGTCTGCGGTGAGCCGTTTGGTGGAGCCCTTGGCGCCCTTGGGCAGGAAGCGCATCCGGGCCTGGACGGACTGCGGGATCGGGCGGGTGCGCTCGGCACGCTCCAGGCCCTCGTCGAGCTCGCGGCTCACGCTGTTCCTTCCCGGCCGCCGGGGCGGCGGTCACTGCCGGTGGTCGTGGTGGGCGGCCCGCCGGTCGGTGCCGGCGGGCCGCGTGGGGGGCGGCTACTCGTCGACGGACGCCTGGCCGCCGGGCGTCATGTGCCGTCCGGGGTTGGCGCCGCCGGCTCCTCCCCCGGGCCGCGGTCCTGGGCGAGCGGGTGCACGTCCGGGACCTCCGGCGGTGCCGGGTCGAAGGCGTCCTTGGGCCGGGAGCCCTCCACGGGGCCGGACGTCCAGCCGGTCTCGGTGCGCAGCGCGCGGGTCGGCGGGCGCAGCGCGGTGCACGTCTTGAGTCACATTCACGCGGACGGGCAGCATCGGACCGCCCCGTGGGCAGGAGCCCCCACGCTCGTTCGCGCCCGGCCGGTTTCGGGAAACCGGCCGCGGACGGGTGGCCGCTGGCCGCTCCGGCATGCCCCTTCTCCAGGGCGGCGGCAGGCGGCGGGGGTGCCGGCATTCACGTGCCGGCACCCCTTGCGGTACGACGGCGTTCGCCGCGGCGGCCGCGGGGCTCAGTGCCGGCGGGCGCCGGCGAGCCGGGTGTCGGCGAGGGCGGTCGGGGCGGCGCCGAGCCACCAGGTG
>NZ_JAHSQD010000505.1 GCF_020103755.1 Streptomyces sp. LS1784 | reverse complement strand
CCCCGCGGTGGTCGCCCCGGCGGCCGTCGCCGCGGCCGTGCGCGCCGCCACCGGCCTGCCGGTCGGCCGGCTGCCGATCCGGGCGGAGGACGCCGTCACGGCCTGACCGGATTCCCCGGACGGCGACGGAAACGACGGAAACAGCGAAAAGGAATTGCCGGACGACTTTCGGAGTCGACCGGCAATTCCTTTTCCGGTGAGGCCATGGCGGGAATCGAACCCGCGTGCACCGCTTTGCAGACGGTTCCCTAAGCCACTCGGGCACACGGCCAGTGAATTCATAGTGGCCGATCCGGGGGAGAGGGGTCAACGCCCCTTTGTAAATTCTGCATGGCAAGTGTGTGCTACCGTCGGGGGCAGGTGGCGGCATTTCCGCCACCCCGGACGAGCGCGTCGTACCCGGTGACGACAAGACGACGCAGTTCAGCGGCAATCCGGCCGCTGTGGACTGCGGAGGTGTCACGTCGTGGCCTGGCTCGTTCTGATCGTCTCGGGTTTCCTGGAGACCGTGTGGGCGGTCGCCCTGGAATCGTCCAAGGGCTTCACCCGCCTCGTCCCCAGCCTCGTCTTCGGCGTCGCGCTGCTGTTGAGCATGGGTGGTCTGGCGTACGCGATGCGCACCATTCCGATCGGCACCGGCTACGCCGCCTGGGTCGGCATCGGCGCGGTCGGCACCGCGGTCTACGGCATGGCCGTCCTGGGGGATCCGGTGACCATGGCCCGGATCGTCTGCCTGCTGCTGATCGTCTCCGGCGTGGTGGGCCTCAAGGTGCTGCACTGACCTGCGCCGCGCCGCCGTCCTAGGACCCGGGACCGAGCCGGTCACCGACCGGGGTCAGGGGTCATCGAAGCAGACGGCTCTTACGATGTTACGTATGACCACTGCCTCCCCCACCTCGGTCGACCCCGTGCCGATACCCCTCGACGACGACCCCGGTGGCGGGGTGCTCGGCGGCCGCTACCGCGCGCTGACGCTGGGGATCGTCTCGGTGGTCCTGGTGATCGCCTTCGAGGCGACCGCCGTCAACACCGCGATGCCGACGGCGGCCCGCCAGCTGGACGGCGTCTCGCTGTACGCCTTCGCCTTCTCCGGGTACTTCACCAGCACGCTGTTCGCCCTGGTCGTCTCCGGTCAGTGGTGCGACCGGCGCGGCCCGCTGCAACCGCTGTTCACCGGCATCGCGGTGTTCGGCGTCGGCCTGGTGGTGGCCGGGACGGCGCCCGGGATGTGGGTGTTCGTGGCCGGGCGGTCGATCCAGGGGCTGGGCGGCGGGCTGGTGATCGTCGCGCTGTACGTGGTGGTCGGCCGGGCCTATCCGGAGCGCTTGCGGCCGTCCGTGTTCGCGGCCTTCTCCTCGGCCTGGGTGCTGCCCTCGATCGTCGGCCCGCTGGTCGCCGGTGCCGTCACCCAGCACCTGGGCTGGCGCTGGGTGTTCCTGGCCGTGCCGGTGCTGATCCTGCTGCCGCTGGCCGTGATGGGCCCGGCGCTGGCCCGCTCCGAGCGCGAGCACCCGGTGGCCAAGGGCGGCGGTTTCGACCGCCGCCGCACCCGGCTGGCCGCGATGGCGGCGGTCGGCGCCGGCCTGGTGCAGTACGCCGGCCAGCGCCTCGACCCGATCGGGCTGATCCCCGGGGCGGCCGGGGCGGCGCTGCTGGTGCCGGCCGTGCTGGGGCTGCTGCCCGCCGGGACGCTGCGCGCGGTGCGCGGACTGCCGGCGGTGATCCTGCTGCGCGGGGTGTCGGCGGGGGCGTTCTTCTCCGCCGAGGTGTTCATCCCGCTGATGATGACCAGCCAGCGAGGCCTCTCGCCGACGCTGGCCGGGCTGACCCTGACCAGCGGCGGCCTCACCTGGGCGCTGGGCTCGTGGCTCCAGGGCCGGCCGGCCGCCGAGCGCTTCCGGGTGCCGATGATCCGGGGCGGCTTCGTGCTGACCGTGGTGGCGATCGGGGGCGCCGCGCTGGTGCTCGTCCCGGCGGTGCCGGCCTGGGTGGCCGCGGTCGCCTGGGGCGTCGGCGGCCTCGGGATGGGGCTGACCATCGCGTCCGTCAGCGTGCTGATGATGAAGCTCTCCAGGCCGGAGGACGCCGGCGCCAACTCGGCCGCGCTCCAGATGAGCGACGCGCTGGGCAACGTGCTGCTCACCGGCCTGGCCGGGGTGCTGTTCGCGGCGCTGGGCGGTGGCTCGGTGGCGGCCCTCCACGACACGGCGGAAGGCGCCGGGTCGCCCGGCGCCTTCGCGGTGGTGTTCCTGACCAGCATCGGGGTGTCGCTGCTGGGGGCGCTGCTCTCCGGCCGGGTCCGCACCCGGACCTGACGGTCAGCCGGCGGCGGCGGGGGCCCTGGCCCCCGCCGGGGCGCCGAGGAAGGACTCCCAGCCGCCGGCCGGGGACTGGCCCGGGGCGAGGGTCCGGAGCTTGCGCAGCACCGCCGGGTCCTGGGCGTCCAGCCAGTCGACCAGCTGCCGGAAGGAGACCAGCCGGACCTCCGGCTTGTCCGCGATGGCCTTGAGGACCTCCTCGACGGCGTTCATGTAGATGCCGCCGTTCCACTCCTCGAAGTGGTTGCCGATGACGTACGGCGCCCGGTTGCCGTTGTAGGTGCGCTCGAAGCCCATCAGGTAGGCGTCGCGGGCCTGGGCCTGGAAGCCGGGGCGGAGCGCCGGGTCGGCCTTGGTGTCGGGGCCGCACTGGTTGTACATGATGTTGTAGTCCATCGAGAGCACCTGGAAGGTGTGCCCGGGGAACGGGATGGACTGCAGCGGGAGGTCCCAGAGCGCGCCGCCCTGGATCTTCTGCGGCCACACCTGGGTGCCGTTGCCGCTGCTGTCGTAGCGCCAGCCGCGCTTGACCGCGGTGGGCAGCAGGTTGCGCTGGCCCTCCAGGCACGGGGTGCGGCTGCCGATCAGTTCCTTGCGGTAGTCGAAGGGCAGCGCCGGCAGGTCGGTGAAACCGGTGTTGGTGCGCCAGTTCGTCACGAAGTCCATCGCCTGCTCGATCTCGCTGTCCCACTCCTCCGGCGACCACTGGCCGACGCCGGTGGAGCCGCAGAAGTGGCCGTTGAAGTGGGTCCCGATCTCGTGGCCCTCCAGCCAGGCCGCGTGCACGTTCTCCAGGGTGTCGCGGATGTGCCGGTCGCTCAGGTAGCCGATGTCGGAGGCGCCGGCCTGGTGCTGCGGCGGGCGGTAGAGGTCCTTCTTGGACTCGGGCAGCAGGTAGAGGCCGCTGAGGAAGAAGGTCATCTTCGCGCCGTGTTCCCGGGCCAGCCGGCGGAAGCGGGCGAACAGGCCGTTGTCGAGCTCGCCGGCGCCGTCCCAGGAGAAGACCACGAACTGCGGCGGGCGCCGGCCGGGCCGCAGCTGCTCGGGGACGGGCTGGTGCGGCTGGGCGCCGGTGTCCGAGGTGGAGCCGTCGCCGATCAGGACGGCCTTCGGCGGGGGGATCGGGGCCGGGGCCGGGGTGGCGATGCTGCCCTGCTCCTCGGCCGTGCCGGTGGCCGGGACGGCGGTGCCGCTCACCCGCTCTCCGCCGGTGGCGTGGTTGCTGCCGCAGCCGGCCGCCAGGGTTGCGGCGGTGACGGCGCCGGCCGTCAGCAGGGTACGGCGGGAGAGGGCTTCCATGGTCACTCCGTTCGTGGGGCGGTGGGCAGCGTGGGGGAGTGCGGAGTCCGGCCGGGCACGTGGGTGATCGAACCCGTAACCGGGTCAGCATGGCACGGGGGTGAGGTCGGTCGAAGAAGCGCGGCGCGCGGTCGTGAGCGATCGCTCGAACGACGCAACCGATCGGACCCGTTGAACCGTCGGTAGCTCGTGTGCGGGTGTGTTCCCGCGGCGATCGCATGCGGGAGGCGGCCGTTGCGCTGCGCGACCGGACGCCCACACGGTGCAGGGAAGAGGCCATCGGCCCTGCCGATCGGCGGGTGCCGATACGACCGTCGTACGGACGTGCTTTACAGTCCGTTCCGGTTGAATTGTTCCCAGGAAACTCCCAGGAAGCGGGGTTCCGTCGGCAGAGGGGAGCGCCCGTGGGCGTCCAGCAGAGCAGGGGGCCCTGGCCGGGCACCCTGGCGGCCGGAGCCGCGCTGGTGCTCGGTGCCTGGCTGCTGCACGACGGAGGTTCGTCGGTGCCGCCGCCCACACCGGGGGCAGGCCAGGCCCAGGCCGGGATCGCGCCGGTCTCGGTCGTCCCGCCGCTGGGCCCGTCCGTGCCGACCCGGATCCGTATCCCGGCGGTGCGGCTGGACGCTCCGGTCGCCGCGCTCGGACTGGACGCCGACGGCCACCTCCAGACCCCGCCCGAGGCGGACCGCAACCTCGCGGGCTGGTACCGCGGCGGGGCAGGGCCCGGACAGCGCGGCACCGCGATCCTGGTGGGACACGTCGACAACAAGGCCGGCCCCGCGGTCTTCTATCATCTGGGCGCGCTCCGTCGGGGGGACCGGATCGAGATCGCCCGGGCGGACGGCGCCACCGCCGTCTACCAGCTCTACGCCATCGAAGTGCACGACCGAAAGGACTTCCCGGACGATCGGGTCTACCGTCAGGCCACTGACGCGCAGCTGCGGGTGATCACCTGTGGCGGCTCGTACAGCGAGGAACACGGCTACGACGGCAACGTCGTCGCCTACGGGTTCCTGGCCGACACCACCCCGCCGGGCAAAGCCGCATGAGCACGTTGACCCTTGCCTCCCGCTGGAACCCGATCGACTGGCCGCTCACCGAGGGCCTGATCCCGCACGCCGTGCTGACAGTCGGCTGGGCGGCGCTGTTCGCGCTCGCCGTCGGCCGCGGCCGGAGCTGGTGGCGGGTGCGCCTGCCCGCCGCACTGCTCACCGCGGCGGTGCTCAGCTGGCTGCTGGACGCGGTGGTCGACGGCTGGTGGCACCCCTTCCCGGAGGGCACGCCCCGGTACGTCACCTGGTGGATAGCCGTCGCCCTGCTCGGGCTCTGCCTGGCCGGCTACCGGATGCGCCGGCTCGACTGGCGGCGGCGGGGGCTCGCGCTGGGCCTGAGCGGCCTGGTGGTGCTGATGGCGTCCTCCGAGGTCAACATCGGCTTCGGCCAGTTCCCGAGCGGGCGCGTGATGCTGGCGCCGTGGCTGACCAAGACCGACGGGCTGGACGCCACCAAGACGGGCCAGGTCGTGGCCGCCCCGCCGGGCAAGTCGCTGGAGGAGGTCTGGCAGCCCCCGGCGGACCTGCCCGAGAAGGGCACCGTCTCGGTGGTGCCGATCCCCGGCACCAAGTCGGGCTTCAAGGCCCGCGACGCGTACGTCTACCTCCCGCCCGCCTACCAGGCCACCCCGCGGCCGCTGCTGCCGGTGGTCGTGATGATCACCGGTCAGCCCGGCGTCCCGGGGGACTGGGTGCTCTCCGCCCAGATCAACGAGGCGCTGGACGCCTACGCGGCGGACCACGGCGGCCTCGCGCCGATCGTGGTGATGCCCGACCAGCTCGGCTCCACCTGGGCCAACACGCTCTGCCTGGACTCGAAGATCGCCAAGACCCAGACCTACCTGGCGGTGGACGTCCCCAACTGGGTCCACCAGAACCTCCAGGCCGCGACCAGCCGGAACTCCTGGGCGATCGGGGGTGCCTCGATGGGCGGCACCTGCGCGCTCCAGCTCGGCGTGAACGCGCCCGAGGTGTACGGCACCGTCCTCGACATGTCCGGGCAGGAGGAACCGACCCTGGGCAGCCGGGAACAGACGGTCAAGGCCGCGTTCGGTGGTGACGAGAAGAAGTTCGACGCAGTCGATCCGCTCCAGGTGATGGCCCACAAGAAGTTCCCGGACACCAACGTCGCGTTGGTCGTCGGCGAGACCGACGAGGAGTTCAGACCGCAGATGGAGAAGGTCTACCAGGCCGTGCAGGCGGCCGGAATGAAGTCCAAGTTCGAACTGATGCCGGGCGGCCACGGCTGGGTCGTCTTCCGCCCCGGCATCGCCCAACAGCTCCCGTGGCTCGCCCAGCAGACCGGGCTGACCCGGTGACCGGGGCGGGGACCGCCCTGGTGGCCGTCGGCGAGGACCGCGGGCCGGGGCCGGACGCGGAGCGCGCGGCCGAGCGCGGCACCGACCCGGC
>NZ_JAHSQD010000504.1 GCF_020103755.1 Streptomyces sp. LS1784 | reverse complement strand
GGCCCCGGAGGACGTCCTCCGGGGCCGCAGCCCTGTCCGCACACCACGGCCGGCTCAGTGCCCGTTGACGTCCACCACCTCGACGCCGCGGATGTTCCGCTCGATCTCCTCGGCCGGCAGCGCGATCGCCAGCGCCCAGTAGTAGACGACCAGCGAGAACGCCACCACGACGGCGATGTCCCACCACAGCGGAAGGTTCCCCCGCGAGCCCGCGCCGAAGGTGCCCTGCCAGGAGATCAGGCCCATGCCGACCAGGTAGACCGGCAGCCACTGCCCGGCCCGGAAGTCCATCCGGGGCGCGTTCGGCATCCCCTTCGAGCGCGCGTACCAGGAGTACCCGCCGAGCAGCAGGTAGCCGATCACGATCGCCAGGCCCAGCCGCCACAGGGTGTCCCAGCCGGACCAGTAGATGACCAGGCTGGCCACCACGAAGGCCAGCGGCGAGACCACCGAGCCGCCGGGCAGGTGGTACGAGCGCTCCATCGCGGGCAGCCGCTTGCGCAGCACCCCGAAGGCCAGCGGGGCGCCCGCGTACATCAGCACCACCGCCGAGGTGATGAACCCGACCAGCCGCTGCCAGCTCGGGAAGGGCAGGAAGCAGATCACCCCGGCCACCCAGGCGATGAGCAGGCCGAGCCAGGGCACCGAGCGCTTGTCGGTGGACTGCAGCACCTGCGGCGCGTAGCCGTTGCGGCTCAGGCCGTAGGTGACCCGGGAGCTGGAGGTGATGTAGACCAGCCCGGTGCCGGCCGGCGAGATGACCGCGTCGATGAACAGCACGGTGGCCAGCCAGCCCAGGCCGATCAGGGTCGCCAGGCCGGCGAAGGGCCCGCTGATCCCGGGGTAGTCGAGCGTGCTCCAGCCCTGGGCGAAGGTCTCCGGCGGCAGCGCGCCGATGAACACCACCTGGAGCATCACGTAGACGATCGTGCCGACCACCACCGAGCCGAGCACGGCGCGCGGGATGTCCCGGCGCGGGTTGCGGCTCTCCCCCGCCCACTGGATGGCCTGCTCGAAGCCGAGCAGCGCGAAGATCACCCCGCTGCTGCTGATCGCGGTGAGCACGCCCTTGGCGCCGTCCGGCGCGAAACCGTGCACGGTGAAGTTGGAGCCGTGGAACTCGGTGATGCCGAGCGCGAAGATGGTCAGCACCGGGACGGCGACCTTCCACACGGTGGCCGCGCTGTTGGTGTGGGCGAGCAGCCGCACGCCGAGGAAGTTGACCGCGACGAAGACTCCGAGCAGGACGGCCGCGACGACGAACCCCCAGCCGGTCAGCGTCAGGTTCTTGTTCAGCAGGCCGTCCGCCCAGCTCCAGTGCTGGGCGTAGTTGATCATCGCCTGCACCTCGATCGGCGCGATGGTCGCGGCCTGGAGCCAGGTGAACCAGCCGAAGGACATCCCGGCGAACCCGCCGAAGGCGTAGTGCGGGTAGCGGGCCGTACCGCCCGCCACCGGGAACAGCCCGCCCAGCTCGGCGTGCACCAGCGCCAGCAGGATGATCGCCACCGCGCCGATGCCCCAGGACAGCAGCGCCGACGGCCCGGCCGCCACCGCCGCCTTCTGCGCCCCGAACAGCCAGCCGGAGCCGATGATCGCTCCGACCGAGGCCCAGAGCAGTCCGATGACGCCGACCTCGCGCCGCAGCCCGGTGTGCCCCGCGCCGGGCGGAGTGGAGGAGGAATGGGCCATGGCCGATCGCCTCTCGAAGCAGGAGGAATTCCTCCGACAGTGCCGCAGCCATGCCGTCTCCCCACCCCGAAACGCCCCGTGCCCCGCTCCCCTCACTCGAACAGCCTGCCGGGCCGTCCGCCGCCACCGCCTGCCGGCACAGTTCCCGCAGCGTTCACCCGCCCGGCACGTGGAACTCACCGGGGACAGGCAAGCTCCCGACCAGGGAAGCGAAGTTGGCTATACAACTTCAGCCGACACGACAGCCGTAGTGCCACCGAGGAGAAGACCGATGACCGAGCTGCCGCCGTACTGGCTGCGCGACAACTGCCCGTGCGCCGAGTGCCGGGACCCGCGCAACGGGCAGAAGCTGTTCCAGATCGACGACCTGCCGCAGGACCTGGCCGCCGTCGTGAGCGAGGAGGCCGACGGGCACCTGGAGGTGCTCTGGTCGGACGGGCACCGCTCCCGTTACCCGCTGGAGTGGCTCGACCGGGCGGACGAGGGCGACGGACGGACCGAGCACGGCAAGCGGCTCTGGACGGCGGCGGACTTCGCCCCCGGCATCCCGGAAGCGGACTGGGAGGCGTACCTGACCGACCCGGCCGAGCGGGCCGCGGTGCTGGCCGCCGTACGGCGCAGCGGCTTCGCCGTGCTGCACGGGGTGCCGACCGTGGAGCGGCAGGTGCTGCGGGTCGCCGAGAGCCTCGGGTACGTGCGGGTCACCAACTACGGGGAGCTGTTCGACGTCCGGGTCGAGCCGGACCCGAACAACCTCGCCTTCACCAGCGTCGCCATCGCCCCGCACACCGACAACCCCTACCGGGACCCGGTGCCGACCCTCCAGCTGCTGCACTGCCTGGAGAACTCGGCGACCGGCGGCGACTCCGGACTGGTGGACGGGTTCATGGCCGCGGCGGTCCTCCGGGAGGAGGCGCCGGCCGAGTTCGAGGTCCTCACCCGCACGCCCGTCCCGTTCGTCTTCCGCGACCGTCACACCGAGCTGCGTGCCGACCGCCCGCTGATCGACGTGGACCCGCGGGGAAGGATCCGGGAGGTCAGGTTCAACAACCGCTCGATCGGCACCCTGCGCGGGCACGGGCCGAACGACCTGGACGCCTTCTACGCCGCCTACCGCCGGTTCGCCGCGATCACCCTGCGCCCCGAGCTCCGGCTCACCTTCCGCCTCGGCCCCGGCGACTGCCTGATCTTCGACAACACCCGCCTGCTGCACGCCCGGACGGCGTTCCGGCAGGACGGCCACCGGCACCTCCAGGGCTGCTACGCCGACCTCGACGGACTGCACAGCGCCCTCGCCGTGCTGCACCGCCGCGCCGCCGCGCTGGACACGATCGCCGCCCTGTTCGCGGGCGAGGGCGCCGGGGAGTACCTGGGCGAGGAGGTCACCATGGCCGAGCACATGCTCCAGGCCGCCGCTGCCGCCGAGGCCGCCGGGGCGCCGGAGCACCTGGTCGCCGCCGCTCTGCTGCACGACGCCGGCCACTTCTTCGACGAGCACGGCCGGGGCACCGGGCACGGACGGGATCTGATGGAGGGTCGGGACAACCGCCACAGCCACACGGGCGCCGACTGGCTGGCCCGCTGGTTCGGCCCGGAGGTCACCGAGCCGGTCCGGCTGCACGTGGCCGCCAAGCGCTACCTGTGCGCGGTCGAGCCCGGGTACCGGGAGCGGCTCTCCGCGGCCTCGGAGTACACGCTGAGCGTCCAGGGCGGCCCGATGGACGAGCACCAGGCCGCCGCCTTCGCCGAACTCCCGGGCGCCCAGGACGCGGTGGCGGTGCGACGCTGGGACGAGCAGGCGAAGGTGGCCGGCGCCCCGACGCCGGACTTCGAGCACTACCGCCCGCTGCTCGCCGCGCTCATGCGGTGAGGAATCCCGACGGGCGGGCTCAGTCCAGCTCCCGGGCGTGCCGCGAAAGCGCCGAGGTGGCCAGGGAGTTGTGCACGCTGAACGCCACCGTCCCGGGCAGGTAGCGGTCCTGGGACCACTCCACCGGCGTGCCCGTCGGGTCGGTCGTGCGCCGCCGCTCGCGCAGCAGCGGACCGCCCCGACGGCAGCCGAGCAGCCGGGCGTCCTCGGCGTTGGCCGCGACGATGTCGATCGTGTGGTCGGCGTCGGTGAACAGGATGCCGTGCTCGCGCAGCACTTCGGTGTGCGAGACCACGTCCGGCGGCAGCTCGACGACGATCTCGCCGACCCGCGGCGGGTAGACGGTGCGCTCGACCATCACCGGCGTGCCGGACAGCGTCCGCAGCCGGACCGTCACATACACCTCGGCGCCCGGTTCCAGGCGCAGCTGCTCGCGCTCGACGGCGTCGGCCGGGCGGCGCACCAGCGAGTCCAGGATGCCGCCGGGCTCCTCGCCCATCGAGTACGCCCAGTGCGTGAAGCTGAGCAGTTCGGAGAAGCTCTGCACCCGGGCGCCGCCGAGCACCACCCGGCGGGTGCCGCGGCGGGAGGTGACCAGTCCGTCGGAGCGCAGCACGGCGAGCGCCTGGCGGACGGTGCCGCGGGAGACGCCGTACTGCTCGGCCAGCGCGCCCTCGGCGGGCAGCCGGCCGGCCTCGCCGTACGCGCCGGTGGTGATCGCCTCGCGCAGGTCGGCGGCCACCTTCCGGTACAGCGCGCCGGAGCGCTCGGCAGGGTGGTCCCCGGCTGCCGGGCGCCCCTCGGCCTCGGGGCGCTGGGGCTCAGTTGCCACGTCAGTCAATGTCCCTCCTGGGGGGTGTCCTGCGCAGCCGTACCGGCGCGGACAGCCCGACCTTATCCCGCTGCGCCTTCGAAGCATCGCACCGAACGGATCACGCTCCGATGGCCGGATTCCACCGTTCCCGCAGCCGACCCCGGTTCTGGGCCGTCCGTTCACCTTCCCGTCACCGGGTTCCGGCGTACTTACTGCCGTCAGCGAAGTTGGCTAGTCAACTCGGACGACGTCGATCGATCGCTCACCCGGCCGGTCCGCCGCCCTTCGCGAGACGCAAGCCCGCGGAACCCCCGCGAACGCCCCTCGCAGTACGCCCCCTTAACAGGAGACTTCCCCGTGACCGTGCACCGCGCCCGCGCCGCCGCCTTCGCGGCCGTACTGACCGCCGCCGCGCTCTCCCTCACCGCCTGCGGCTCCGCCGGTTCGAGCACCAAGTCCGGCGACACCGCCACGGGCGGCGCCAAGGACGCCAAGACGGCCACCTCCGCCGCCGACTTCGGCGGCATGGACGGCCTGGTCGCCGCCGCCAAGAAGGAGGGCAAGCTGCACGTCATCACGCTGCCCCGGGACTGGGCGAACTACGGCAAGATCATCGACGGTTTCAAGGCCAAGTACGGCATCGAGGTCGAGGAGGAGAACCCGGACGGCTCCAGCCAGGACGAGATCAACGCGATCAACTCCCGCAAGGGCCAGGACCGCGCCCCCGACGTGGTCGACCTGGGCAGCGCCTTCGCCCTCCAGGCGGTCAAGGACGGCATTCTCGCCCCCTACAAGGTGGCCACCTTCGACAAGGTGCCGGACACCATGAAGGACGCGAACGGCGCCGCCGTCAACGACTACGGCGGCTACGTCTCGATCGGCTGCGACGCCAAGAAGATCGCCAACTGCCCGAAGACCTTCGCCGACCTGCTCAAGCCGGAGTACAAGGGCCAGGTCGCCCTCAACGGCAACCCGACCAAGTCCGGCTCCGCCTTCGGCGGTGTCTACGCGGCCGCGCTCGCCAACGGCGGTTCGCTGGACAACATCCAGCCCGGCATCGACTTCTTCGGCAAGCTGAAGCAGTCCGGCAACTTCAACCCGGTCGAGTCGACCCCGGCCACCGTCGAGAAGGGCGAGACCCCGATCTCGATCGACTGGTCGTACCTGAACGCCGGCTACACCGACGAGTTCAAGGACAAGGGCGTCGACTGGAAGGTCTCCATCCCGGCCGACGGCTCCTACGCCCAGTTCTACAACCAGGCCGTCAACAAGTGGGCCCCGCACCCGGCGGCCGCCCGCCTGTGGCAGGAGTACCTGTTCAGCGCCGAGGGCCAGAACCTCTACCTCGGCGGCTACGCCACTCCGGCCACCTTCGAGGCCCTGAAGAAGGACGGCAGCCTGGACGCCGCCGCGGCCGCCAAGCTGCCGACCGTCGAGAAGCCGTTCACCACCTTCCCGACCGTCGACCAGATCAACGCGGCCAAGAAGGTCGTCACCGAGAACTGGACCAAGGCCATCGCGGGCTGACACCCGCGCCGCGCACCGTACTTCGGGCTGAGAAAAGGCACTCATGACCACGGCTCCCACCCCGGTGCCGACCACCCCCGCCGCCACCGCCCCCGGTGGCGGCGCGGGGGCGTCCGCCACCGCCACGACCTCCCCCACCACCCCCGCTCCCACCCCGCGGCGCCGGCCGCTCGCCCGCCTCGGCG
>NZ_JAHSQD010000503.1 GCF_020103755.1 Streptomyces sp. LS1784 | reverse complement strand
GGAGGTGATCTCGGCGGAGACGGTGGGGGCCGGGGCCGCAGCGGCCGCGACGGCCGGGGCCGCGACGGGGGCGCCGGGGGCGATCCGCACCGGCGGCTTGGTCGGGGCCGACGGGGCGGCCGGGGTCCGGGTGGTGACAGCCTTGGTGGCGGTGCGCTTGGTGGGGCTCTTGGCAGCAACGCTCTTGCGCTTGGCGCCGGCCGGTTCGGCCGCGCTGACCATGAGGTCCACACCCTCCTCAATCAGCACCTGATTGAGGCTGCGCATGACGTTCTTCCACTTGGTGACCGGGATCTGGTCCGCCTCGAACGCCTGGCGCACGTCGTCACCGGCGATCTGCCCCTGGGCCTTGCCCCGCTCGATGAGCGCCAGCAGAGCCGCGGACTCGGCGATCTCGGGGGGAAGCGAACGGGATGTGCTGGCCGACACGAACTACCTCTCGGACGATGAGTGGACTCGAACCCGTACCGGCCGCCCGAGCGGGCGGGGAAGGAGATCGCGCGTCGGGCGCGCGGTGTCGATTCCGACCGACTCGGGCTTGAGGACTGGGTTTGCAGGACGGCAGCAGCGCCGCGGACCAACACAGCATTCTGACATGTTGGAGTATTCCGGAGCTGCTTCCGCTCAGGACACATCGCTGCTACTCGTCAAGTGTTACGCATGGCCTTCGTGTCGCGGGTCACACCACCCGGCGTCCGCAACCCGGGGCCGCTTCCATCATCGCGCACTCTCGGAACGAATCATTGTCATGGACAAGCCCTGGAGCGGCCCCGCCTTCCCGGTTCGCATTCCGGGGGCGGCTGCCCGCTCCGGGGCCGACCGCCTTTTCGGGATCCGGCCGCCTCGTCCGGGCCCGGCGGGCGACGGCATGCGAAGGCCCTCCAGCGGCGCCGCGCGGCGCGACCGGAGGGCCCTGGCGGAGCGGACCGCCGCCGTCCGGCGCCTCCGCTCGTGGAAACAGCCCGTTCAGTGCTCCCTGGGCGCGGGGACGGACGGCTCGATCTCGGGATGGACCGTGAGCAGCGCCCGCATCGCGGCCTCGCCCGCGGTGCCGTCGCCGGCGCCCAGCGCGTCCACCAGTCGGGCGTGCAGGCCGACCGAGGACTCGGAGGGCCGCTCGCAGGAGGTCGCCGGACCACCCGAGACCTGCAGGGCGCAGGCGACGATCCCGGACAGGTGCTCCAGCATCCGGTTGCCGGCCATCTGGAGGACCAGGCTGTGCAGCTCGGCGTCGGCCCGGGTGTAGGTGGAGAGGTCGGCCTGGGAGGCTGCGTGGCCCATGATCTCGACCAGCTCGACCAGACGCTGCTGGACGTCCTCCCGGCCGTGACCGGCGGCGAGCCGGGCGGCCAGCGGCTCGATCGCCCAGCGGAGCTCGGACAGCTCCCGGCGCTGCTCGTCCCGCTGCGGACCGAAGGCACGCCACTCGATGATGTCCGGGTCCAGCAGGTTCCAGTCACCGACCGGGCGGACCCGGGTGCCGACGTTCGGCCGGGCACTGACCAGGCCCTTGGCCTCCAGCACGCGCAGAGACTCGCGGACGACGGTCCGGGAGACCTCGAACCGCTGGCCGATCTCCTCGGGCACCAGCGGGCGGTCGGCACCGAGGTCGCCGGAGACGATCATCTGGCCGAGCTGCTGGACCAGCTGGCCGTGCAGACCGCGGCCGCGGCTGCTGGTGGTCTTGCGGCCGACCCGGGCGATGTCGGACTCGGCGCCCTCCCAGCGGGGCGCCGGCGGGGTCGGCCGGTCGGCGTACGAGAAGCGGTCCAGGTCGCCGGGGCCGGGGATGGGCCCTTCGGCAGAACGGGCGGGGGTCATGGTGGGGTGCGCAAGGGTACTCACGCCTCCTTTGTCGGCGATCGGCCGGCGCGGCTTGAGAATTCTCGTGAAAAGCACACGAAAGGGTGATCGACCGCGACTGGATAATTGACTTCTTATCAGGAAGAAACGCGCATTACGGTCACTGCTGGTCGATCTTGGCGGTCCCGGGCAGGACCGTGCTCGCGGAGCGGCCGCGAAGCCCTGGCGAGCCCCACCCGGGCGGCTCCGCGCCCGATGTGGCGCTACAGGGCGCGACGGCGGGCCTGGGCCAGCAGGGAGGCGAACAGCAGGACCGTCGCAGGCGTCGCGACCGCGGCGAGCAGCGCCGGATCGGACAGCGCCGCACTCCCGGCCGCCTCCTCGTCGGGACCCCCGTACACCCAGCCGTAGGCCCACTCGATCCCCGACTGGAACGGCAGCTCGACCGCCCGGGTCGGCCACGGCCTGCCGGTGTGGTGCGGCAGCAGGGTGACGCAGGACTCCAACAGCGTCGGCAGCGCGCAGAGCAGCAGCACCCCGGACCCGGCGCTGCGGGTCAGCGAGGCGGTCAGCACCCCGGTCCAGCCCGCCAGCACGGTGAGCAGGACGAAGGCCAGCAGCGCGGCGGGCACCCCGTGGCCGGCCGCCAGCCCCAGCGGGGCGAACACGGCAGGCAGGTCGGACAGCCCGGACATCCCGGCGCCGGTCAGCGCCTCGGACACCCGGTCCGACAGCGCGGCCGGGTCCGCCCAGGCCGACACCGTGACGCCGTCCGGCAGCGCGAGGTGCACGACCACCGTGTCGAGCAGCAGGGTGGCCAGCGCCAGCAGCCCCGCCGTCGGGCCGATCACCAGCAGCTTGGCCAGCAGCAGCCGCACCCGGCGCGGGTACGACACCTGCGAGGCCGGCAGCCCCGGGTGGCGCACCTCGTGGCCGTACGAGAGCGCGCCCAGCAGCCCGGCGCCGAGCGCGGCGAAGGGCAGCGGGGTCAGTGGGAGGGCTGCGGTCAGCAGTCGCACTCCGGCCGGGGCCGCCAGGGGGCCGTCCGGGGCCTGGCTCGCCAGGACGGCGGCCACGACGGCGTCGCCGAGCAGCACGGTGGCGAGCAGCAACCAGGTGGAACGCAGGCCGCGCAGGCGGCGCAGCTCGTAGGCCAGGGCACGCACGGTTCACTCGCTCCGGTGGTCGTCGGGGATGGCGGGGGCTGCGGGAGTGGCAGGGGTCCGGGCGGCGGTCGTGCCCGAGTCGGGGCGGCGGAGGCGGACGGTGTCGTCGGTGAGCAAGTCATCGGTGCTCACCCGGCTGCCGGGGGGCCGGACCCGGGCGGGCGCCTGCGGCGAAGCCGGGGCCAGAACCGAGGCCGTGGCCGGGTCGTCGCGGAAGAGCCGGTCGACGGCCACGGTGGGGGCGGGTTCGGCAATGGCACCGGACCCGTTCTCCACAGCAGGCTCGGGGCGGCGGCCGGCCAAGCCGAGAACGGGGAGCGCGGTGGGGAGTGCCGCAGCGGAGGCCACGGCGGGCAGGGCGCGGGTGGGCAGGGAGCCGCCCTCCCGGGGTCGGTGGCGGGCACTGCTCTTCGGGGCGGTGGTGGCCTCGGTGTCGGCTTCGGCGGCGGAGGCGGCGGCTTCGGTGACGGAGGGGGAAGCCGGGGTCGTCGCGGGCTCGACCGGGCACGTCACGGCTTCGGCCGGGGCCGGCACAGCGGCCGTCCCGGGGAGCCGGCCGACCGCCGGCTGCGGGGTCCGCTCCCGGTCCGCGTCCGCGCCCGGATCGGCCTCGGGTCCGGGGCCGAGGCCGAGATGGCGGGAGCGACCCGAGCCGGCCGACAGGACGACCCGCGGCGCCGGCTGTTCGACCACCCGGTCGGCCAGCTCGTGCAGCAGGATCCCGTGGCGGTAGGCGAGTTCGCCGATCTCGGTGCGGTCGATGCCGGCCACCGCGAGACCCACGCTGCCGTCCCGGCGGACGTCCGCGCCCTGCTTGACCAGCAGGTCCGCCAGCCGCGCCATCTGCGGCCCCCGGACGGCCACTTCGGGGCTGAGCCTGGTCCGCCGGAACTCCGCGACCGGCTGGTCGGCCACCAGGCGGCCGCGGTCCAGGGTGACCACCCGGTCCGCGAGCTGGGAGGCCTCCTGCGGGGTGCGGGTGGTCACCAGGACCGTTCCGCCGGCGGCGCCGAAGGAGCGCAGGAAGGAGTGGAACCACTCGACGTTGCGCGGCGACAGGCCGTCGGCGGGCTCGTCCAGCAGCAGCGCACCGGGGTCGCCGAGCAGCGCTGCGGCCAGGGCCAGGCGGCGGTGCATGCCAGGCGAGAAGGTGCGCAGCCGCTGCCCGGCGACGGCGGCCAGCCGGGTCTGCTCCAGCAGTTCGTCGGCCCGTCGGGCCGGGACGCCGGCGGCCGCCGCGAGCATCCGCAGGTGGCTGCGCGCCTTGCGGCCCGGGTGTCCGGCCACCGCGGCTGCCCCGGTGCCGGGCAGCAGCACCCCGACCTCGCGCTCGGGGTGGCGCAGCCGGCGGTAGGGGCGGCCGTCGAAGAGCGTGACGCCCTGGCCACGTTCGAGTTCGAGCATCAGCCGCAGCGCGGTGGACTTGCCCGCCCCTTCGGCGCCGAGCAGCGCGGTCACCGTGCCGGGCCTGGCGTCGAAGGTCAGATCGAGCACCGCGGGCGGAACGCCCTTGCGATAGACCTTGGTCAGTCCGGTGATCTGGATCATCGCTGGCTGCTCCCATGCCCTCGGCCCACCTGCTCGACGCGGAGCGCCCCTGACGGCGGGCATGCACCCGCGCGGCTCCGCGCCAGCACATTAGGGGGCGGCAACGGCTATTCCGGGCATTACGGGAACGGCACGGGCCCGCCGACTGCCCGCCTCACCCGATCAGGGGACAATCCGATCCTGCGATTCACGGGCGGCCGGTCCGTTCCGAGGGCTCCGGCGGCTTCGGCCGGGCGGAGCGCAGCGCTCGGTGGAGGGGCGCGGCTCCTACCGAGGGGGCCAGGGCGGGAGCGGGAGCTGCTCGCCGCCGCACACCGCGTGGAACTCGTCGACGGCGGCCTGGCCCTCGACCGCGATCTCGCCCAGCCTCTCCCGCTCGGCGGCCAGCCGTTCCTGCACCGCGGCGATCGTCTCGGGCGCCGCCGGCTCGGCCTGCAGCGCGGCCAGTTCCTTCTCCGTGTCGGTGGTGGTCTCGTCGAGGCTCCGGTAGTCCGCCACCAGCCCCTCGATGAGGGTTCGCTGGTTGGCGCAGTCCTTGATGGCCATCGCAGGGCTCCCTGGGCCGGAAGACCTCCGGCCCGGCGGCCGGAGCGTCCACCGACACTCTGCGCCGCCGTCCCCCGGGTCCGCAGCCAGGCCAGGCCATTCGGCTGCCCGGGGCCACACCGCGGTGGGACGGGTCCGGGGCCCGGGTCCGGGGGGGGCTGGGCACGGGCCCGGGGCTCAGGACTCCGGACGGAGCATGGGCGGGTTGAGAACGGTCGCCCCGCCGGCAGTGAACAGCTGGGCCGGTCGCCCACCCTGACGGGTCGTCGTGCCGCCCGAGGGCAGCAGGAAGCCGGGGGTGCCGGTGACCTTGCGGTGGAAGTTCCGCGGGTCCAGTGCCACACCCCAGACCGCCTCGTAGACCCGGCGCAGCTCGCCGACGGTGAACTCGGTCGGGCAGAAGGCGGTGGCGAGGGAGGAGTACTCGATCTTGGAGCGGGCGCGCTCCACGCCGTCGGCGAGGATCAGGCCGTGGTCGAAGGCGAGCGGAACGCCGTCGGCCGGGTTCTCGCCGAGGAGTTCACCGACTGGGGCCCAGCGGGCGCTGCTGGCGTCGCCGCCGGCCCGGGGCGTCGGCAGGTCGGGGGCGAGCACCAGGTAGGCGACGCTGACCACGCGCATCCGGGGGTCGCGCTGCGGGTGGCCGTAGGTGGCGAGCTGCTCCAGGTGGGCGCCGGCCGCGCCGGGGCCGACGGCATCGTGGCCGGGGGCGGTGTGGGCACGCAGACCGGTTTCCTCGGCCAGCTCGCGGGAGGCGGCCTCGGCCAGGCCCTCATCGGGGCGGACGAAGCCGCCGGGCAACGCCCAGTACCCCTGGAACGGCGGCTCGCCTCGTCTGACCAGCAGGGCGCAGAGCGAGTGGTCGCGCACCGTCAGCACCACCAGGTCAACCGTGACAGCGAACGGGGGGAAGGCCGACGGATCGTAACGCGACATGGCGACGATCATAGTCGTCTCTCTGACGATAAGCACAGGCCCGTGCGTGGGCCGCGCGGGGCCGGTGCCCCCGCCCGGCCCGGCGCGGCTCGCGTCCGGCCTGCGCGGG
>NZ_JAHSQD010000502.1 GCF_020103755.1 Streptomyces sp. LS1784 | reverse complement strand
CCCGTCCGCGCTGGCCGCCTCCTACGGCGAGGGCCTGCGCTGCGTCCGGGCGCTGCGGGTGCTCGGCCGCGCCGGGGAGGGCGCCTCCGCCCGCGCGCTCGGCTTCCTCGGCGTGCTGCTCGGCGACGGCCACGACGTGGACGACTTCGTCGCCGCGACGCTCGGCCCGCTGCTGGCGTACGACACCCGGCGCGGCACCGAGCTGGTCCGCACCCTGCGCGCCTACTTCGACTGCGGCGGCAGCCTGACCCGGGCCAAGGACGAGCTGCACGTCCACGTGAACACCGTGGTCCAGCGGCTGGACCGGGTCGAGGCGCTGCTCGGACGGGACTGGAACCAGCCGGAGCGGTCGCTGGAGCTCCAGCTCGCGCTGCGGTTGCAGCTGCTCGCGCGGAGCTGAGCGGGGCAGTGGCCCGCGGGGAGCCGAGCGGGGCTGCGACGGCTGCTCGCGGGCGGCTGAAGGGGTTCGGGCAGGCTGGGCGTACAGTGGCGAGGTTGGTCTCGAACGCCCGGCAAGGAGCGCAAGACGGTGAGCGAGAACGTGCGTTTTGTTCGCATGGGCATAGGTGAGCGGACCGTGCCCTACCAGGAGGCCTGGGAGGAGCAGCAGCGGCTGCACGCGCTGCGGGTCGCGGACGAGATCCCCGACACCGTCCTGCTCCTGGAGCACCAGTCGGTGTACACCATGGGCAAGCGCACCAACCCCGCCGACCTCCCCCTGGACGGCACCCCGGTGGTCGAGGTCAACCGGGGCGGCGAGATCACCTGGCACGGCCCCGGCCAGCTGGTCGGCTACCCGATCGTCAAGCTGCCCGACCCGATCGACGTCATCGCCTACGTCCGCCGGCTGGAGGAGGCGCTGATCCGCACCGCCGGCGAGTTCGGCATCGGGTCCACCCGGGTCGAGGGCCGCAGCGGGGTCTGGGTGCTGGGCGAGTCCATCCCGGACGCCGTGGTGGACCCGGCGCAGGTGGTGGACATCGGCAAGCTGACCCTGCGGATGGGCCTGCCCCTGGGCATCGACCCGCGGCTGGCCGGCCCCGAGTACGCGCCCTCCAACGCCGGTCAGCGCGGGGACGACCGCAAGCTCGCCGCGATCGGCGTGCGGGTCGCCCGCGGGGTGACCATGCACGGCTTCGCGCTCAACTGCGACCCGGACATGACCTGGTTCGACAAGATCGTCCCGTGCGGCATCCGGGACGCGGGCGTCGCCTCGCTCACCGGCGAGCTGAAGCGTGGACTGCCGGTCGCCGAGGCGGCGCCGGTGGTCGAGCGGCACTTGGCGGAGGTCCTGGCCGAGCTGCCGGAGCCGGCGCCGAGCCGCTGAACATCGCCGAACCCCTCCCCTTGACGGCCGCCGGAAGTCCCGGCGGCCACTGGGAATCTACTGACCGGTAGCCGCGTTGCCCTGCGATTGCCGGGCGACAGGCCCGGCGAAGGCCGTACAACCACAGGCGTACCCTGGGGGTACCCCGTCTAGTTCTAGGAGTCGCACGTGTCCGCTGTCGCGCCCGACGGCAGGAAGCTTCTCCGCCTGGAGGTCCGCAACAGCGAGACCCCCATCGAGCGGAAGCCCGAGTGGATCAAGACCCGCGCGAAGATGGGCCCGGAGTACAACGCCCTCCAGTCGCTGGTGAAGAAGGAGGGGCTGCACACGGTCTGCCAGGAGGCCGGCTGCCCCAACATCTTCGAATGCTGGGAGGACCGCGAGGCGACCTTCCTCATCGGCGGTGACCAGTGCACCCGCCGCTGCGACTTCTGCCAGATCGACACCGGCAAGCCCGCCGAGTTCGACCGCGACGAGCCGCGCCGGGTCGCCGAGTCCATCGTCACCATGGACCTCAACTACGCCACCATCACCGGCGTCGCCCGCGACGACCTGGAGGACGGCGGCGCCTGGCTGTACGCCGAGACCGTGCGCCAGGTGCACGCGATGACCGCCGGCCGCGAGGCCGGCCGCACCGGCGTCGAGCTGCTCATCCCCGACTTCAACGCGGTGCCCGAGCAGCTGGCCGAGGTCTTCTCCTCCCGCCCCGAGGTGCTCGCGCACAACGTCGAGACGGTGCCGCGGATCTTCAAGCGGATCCGCCCGGCGTTCCGCTACGAGCGCTCGCTGGACGTCATCACCCAGGCCCGCGCGGCCGGGCTGGTGACCAAGTCCAACCTGATCCTGGGCATGGGCGAGACCCGCGAGGAGGTCAGCCAGGCGCTGGCCGACCTGGTCGGCGCCGGCTGCGAGCTGATCACCATCACCCAGTACCTGCGCCCCTCGCTGCGCCACCACCCGGTGGAGCGCTGGGTGAAGCCGCAGGAGTTCGTCGAACTCCAGCAGGAGGCCGAGGAGCTGGGCTTCGCGGGCGTCATGTCGGGCCCGCTGGTGCGGTCCTCGTACCGGGCCGGCCGGCTGTACCGGCAGGCGCTGGAGCGGCGCGAGCAGGCCGCGGTCTGACGGTCCCCCGACCGGTTCAAGCCATGGGAAGGGCGGAGCTTCGGCTCCGCCCTTTGGCGTCACCGTGCTTTGACTGCCTGGTCACGGGCTGGTAACACGGAGTGGGGACTCTGGACGCCTGGTGAGCGTTCGATTCTTCTCAGCCATCTCAGCCAGGAGAGGAGCTGTTCGGCATGCGGATGCGGATCCGGTCGATGGGGGTGGCCCTGCGGTTCGCCGAGAGCGTGCTGCTGGCCCCCGGCCAGCAGCACGCCCGTCGCAACGCGTGGGCGGCGGTGTGCGAGAACCGCCGGTACGCGGCGGACCGTCGGCACGACGACGCGGCGGCGGGGTCGGGGGCGGCAGGAGTGGCGGGGGCGGTGAGCCGACCGGTACGGCGATGAGGCGCCGGCGTCGCTCCGCACGACGGCGATGAGGCGCCGGCGTCGCTCTGCGCGACGGCCGCACGGCTCCGGCGTCGCTGTGCGCGACGGCGTGCGGGTGCACGGGTCACGGTTGGGGCGAACGGGTACCCGGGCTTGGATATCCCGCACCCGTGCCACGTACCATGAGCGTTATGGCGAGGGAAACATCCGAGAACCCCGGACGGCTGAAGCAGATCCGTCTGGCGTACACCATGACCAAGAAGGTCGACACCAAGATCGGCCTGATCATCGCCGGCGTCGGCCTGCTGACCTTCGGCGTGTTCCTCGCCATCGGCTTCGCGATCGAGCACCCTGTCTACCTGGGCATCCTGGGCTTCATCGTGGCCGTGCTGGCCATGGCGATCGTCTTCGGGCGCCGGGCCGAGCGCGCCGCGTTCGGGCAGATGGAGGGCCAGCCGGGCGCCGTCGCGGCGGTGCTGAACAACATCCGGCGCGGCTGGAGCTCCAGCACCACCCCGGTCGCGGTCACCCGTAACCAGGACGCGGTCTACCGTGCCGTGGGCCGGGCCGGCATCGCGCTGATCGGCGAGGGCAACCCGAACCGGGTTCGCCAGCTGCTGGCCTCCGAGAAGAAGAAGATGGCCCGCGTGGTCGGCGACGTGCCGGTGCACGACATCGTGGTGGGCAACGGCGAGGGCGAGATCCCGCTGAAGAAGCTCCAGATCCACCTGATGCGCCTGCCCCGCGCCATCACCGCCGCCCAGGTCACCGAGACCAACGACCGCCTGCGCGCGCTGGGCGACCTGCTCTCCAAGGCGCCGATCCCCAAGGGCCCGATGCCGAAGGGCGCCCGGATGCCCAAGGGCGGCCAGGTCCGCTGACCCCCCTCCCCTGACGACACGAGAACGGCCCCGCCGCGGAAGCTCCGCGGCGGGGCCGTTCGGCGTCCCGGGACCGGCGCTAGATCCGGACCTCGACGGTACCCACCGCCTTGTCGTGCAGGCCGCGGGTGTCGCGGTCCCAGACCAGCGGCGGCACCACCAGGCAGAGCAGCAGGGTGCGCAGCAGGACCTGCGGGATGGTCGCGCGGCGGCCGTCCAGGCGGACCACCCGGAGGCCGAACAGCCGCTTGCCGACCGTCGTACCGGTGGTGGACAGCAGCAGGGCCGCGACGACGAAGTACAGCGGGCTGGTCCACAGGTTGGCCTCGGCCTGGTCGCCGCGGGCGACCAGCCCGTACGAGATCAGGGCGACGAGCCAGCCGTCCACGAACAGGGCGCCGATCCGGCGACCGGGGCCGGCGATCGAGCCGGGGCCCTCCTTGGGCAGCCCGAGGCGCTCGCCGCGGTGGCCGAAGTCGGCGCCCATCTTCTCGGCGGCCGCCCGGGGGCCGTCGATCCACGATCCCAACGCTTCTCTGGTGTCCACGAATCCACACTAACCGGGCCGACGGAGTGCGCCGCCACCGGCTCCCCTCCGGCCGGGACATCACCCCCGACCGGGTGAATCGCCGTTCCGGGGGCTTTCCAAGTGGTCCAGACCACTTGCCGGAGGGCGCCCAGCTCGACGGGGCGGTTTGTACCGTCCCGTACGTCTTTGCCACCCGTCCGGCGGTCGTGGTTAACATCTAGGAAACGAGCGGGTCACCGATTGGAAACGACCCATTCCTATGGTGAGCCCAATTCGCACGCCGAGGAGGATGGATGTTCAACAACGCCGCCGAAGTGAAGCAGTTCATCCAGGACAACGACGTGAAGTTCGTCGACGTCCGTTTCTGCGACCTGCCGGGCGTCTTGCAGCACTTCTCCGTACCTGCGGCGACCTTCGATCCGTCCGAGATCCTGATGTTCGACGGCTCGTCGATCCGCGGCTTCCAGGCCATCCACGAGTCCGACATGGCCCTCGTGCCGGACCTCGCCACGGCCCGCCTCGACCCGTTCCGGGCCGAGAAGCACCTCAACATCAACTTCTTCATCCAGGACCCGGTCACCGGCGAGGCGTACAGCCGCGACCCGCGCAACGTCGCCAGGAAGGCCGAGGCCTACCTGGCCTCCTCCGGCATCGCCGACACCGCGTTCTTCGGGCCCGAGGCCGAGTTCTACGTCTTCGACTCGGTCCGCTTCGAGACCAGCGCCAACGCGTCCTTCTACCACATCGACTCGGAGGCCGGCGCCTGGAACACCGGCGCCGCCGAGGGCGACGTGCGCGGCTACAAGGTCAAGTACAAGGGCGGGTACTTCCCCGTCCCGCCGGTCGACCACTTCGCCGACCTGCGCGCCGAGATGTCGCTGGAGCTCGCCAAGGCCGGGCTGGAGGTCGAGCGCCAGCACCACGAGGTCGGCACCGCCGGCCAGGCCGAGATCAACTACAAGTTCAACACCCTGCTGCACGCCGCCGACGACCTGATGCTGTTCAAGTACATCATCAAGAACGTCGCCTGGCGCAACGGCAAGACCGCCACCTTCATGCCCAAGCCGATCTTCGGTGACAACGGCTCGGGCATGCACGTCCACCAGTCCCTGTGGAGCGAGGGCACGCCGCTCTTCTACGACGAGCAGGGCTACGCCGGGCTCTCCGACACCGCCCGCTACTACATCGGCGGCCTGCTGCGGCACGCCCCCTCGCTGCTGGCCTTCACCAACCCCTCGGTGAACTCCTACCACCGCCTGGTGCCGGGCTTCGAGGCGCCGGTCAACCTGGTCTACTCGCAGCGCAACCGCTCCGCCGCGATCCGCATCCCGATCACCGGCTCCAACGCCAAGGCCAAGCGCATCGAGTTCCGCGCCCCCGACCCGGCCTCCAACCCCTACCTGGCCTTCTCCGCCATGCTGATGGCCGGCCTCGACGGCATCCGCAACAAGATCGAGCCGCTGGAGCCGGTCGACAAGGACCTCTACGAGCTGGCCCCCGAGGAACACGCCAACGTCCCCCAGGTGCCCTCCTCCCTCCCCGCCGTCCTGGAGGCCCTGGAAGCCGACCACGAGTACCTCCTCGCCGGCAACGTCTTCACCTCGGACCTCATCGAGACCTGGATCGACTACAAGCGCACCAACGAGATCGCCCCGATCGCCCTCCGCCCCCACCCGCACGAGTTCGAGCTCTACTACGACCTGTAGAAAACCCGCTGATCTGCGGGAACGGGCAGGGACCGGCGCCGGGTGGCGCCGGTCCCTGCCGGGTTGTGGGGAGCGGCCGCGCGCGGGGTGCCGGGCGATCCCGGACGGGCCGGTGCGCGGCCCGCTCACTCCAGGAGGCTCGGCGGCACGGTCCGGACGACGGCCAGGGAGGCCACCGCGGCCGCGAAGCCGAGCAGC
>NZ_JAHSQD010000501.1 GCF_020103755.1 Streptomyces sp. LS1784 | reverse complement strand
GGGTCCAGGCAAGCCAGGCCGATCTCGTTGAAACGGTGGATCACATCCCGCACCGTGTCCTCGTCCGCCTGAACCAGCTGGGCGATCACCGGGACTCGGTTGCCGCCGGCCGAGGCCAGCAGCATCATCGCCCGCCGGTAGCGAACCGTGCTTGTGCTGCCCCGACGCACGATCCGCTGTAACTGCTGGCCTTCCTGGTCCGTGAGTCTGCGAACCCTGACCGGCTCCGCCACCGGGCCCCCTTCCGAGCTGAACGTCTCACGACATCCAACCGGCCGAAGGCCCTGCGGCGCCAACCCGGTGAACCTATGCGGTCACAGCACTAGCCGAAGATCATCTTTCGAGGCACGTGAGGCACAGCAGCATCAGAGAGAAGTGCCAACGCCTGCGATCGTCGAGCCAGGTGCGTGTCGTCACCAACGCGTATCGTTCGGCCATGAGCGTGCCGGACCTGATACCCATCAGGCATGAACCCCATTACCGCACTGCCTCGATCGGCCGTTGGGACCGAGGCCAGTTCTTCGCACACGTGACCGGCGTGTTCATGGGTCGGGAAGGCGGCGACTGCGGCCGCCCCGTGAAGCGCTGGTACGCCGTCTTGCACGAGTTCGACGAGAGCGGGCGTCACATCGACTCCACTATCGAGGCAACAGGGACCGTCCCAGACGGCCCCGAGAAGATGCCTGTGGTAGCAGCGGCTCGGGAACTGTTGGACGGGTGGCTTGGCGCCTTGCCTGGGCGGAAGTTCGGCGACATCAAGATCGCGCCCTTCGCTGAGCATTGCGAAGGTGTCCTCTTCGGCCTCGTCCTCGAATGTCACGGCGAGTACGCCGAAGGCGAGGAACAGGACGACTGGGCCGAGTTCTACCCGAACCGTCTCGGATTCAGCGCCCCCTGGGACGGCTCCTACGACACATGATCAGGGCTGGCTCACAGCCGGGGCCTGAGACCGTGTTTGAGATCTGCAACAAGGCAGCCGGACTACCGAACGAAGTCCTGCCAGAAGGGGACGTTCGGTCGCGGGTTCCAAGTCTCGGGGTGCTCGTACCCTTCTTCGAACTCGGCACTGATGTACTCGGCGAGGTCTTCGCCGTAGTAGATGATGTCCGTACCCCAGATCGAGAGGACGGGGTGCCCGTGGGTTCCGCTGCCTGCGGGGAGGAACCGGTGCGCGTAGATCGGTACAAGTTTGGGCACCGCTGTCAGCTGCACCTCCGCGGCGGCCTGGGCGGCCTTCGGTTCAGCGGGGCGTGTGCCCCATGAGGTGTGCCAGTAACCGTGCTCGACCTCCAGCAGTACTCCCTCGGTCGGCCACGCGAGTTGGGAGCGGAGATCGTCGGGGTTGCCGTTGCGCCAGTCGGGCCAGGGCTTGTCCCAGGTGGCTCCATCCTGAGGTGGCGAGCTGACGGGCAGGCTGGCTGCGAGGAAGGCGCGGTGGTCGTCGGAGAACTGGATGCCGTACTCGGATTCGATGCGGTCGAACTCGTCGTCGCTGAGGCCGGGTTCTATGGGGCAGCAGTCGGCCTGCCGCAGGCGGCGGGCCGCTTCGGTCCCGAGACGGGCTGCGTTGATGTCGATCACAGCGTGACAGTAGCGTGTCTGCCAAGCTCAGTTGAGGTCTCTCGGGCTGCAGCGCGTGGGCCAGGGCGGGTGGCGGGGCGGCCGCGGGTGAGTCGGCGGACCATGATGCCGATCATCGCCCAGCGGATCATCGTCTCGGAGTGGCCTGGGCTGGTCTCGTAGTCGCGGGCGAGGCGGCGGTGGGCGGTGATCCACGAAAGGGTGCGCTCGACCGCCCACCGCTTGGGCTGCACCTGGAAACCTCGCTGCCCGGGATCCTTGCGGACGATCTCCAGCTCGCGGCCCAGGATGGTGGCGGCCCAGTCGACCAGGCGGCCGGCGAAGCCCTGGTCTGCCCAGATCTTCTTGACGCCGGGGTGGTCGAGACGCGCCCACAGTAATGGGCGCTGAGCTGCTCTGGCTTTCTTGACGCGGAAACGTTCGCGGGTCTCGGGCCAGGGCGTAGCGCTGTCGTGGCCGGTGCACCCGGTGCCTCCGCAGTGGGGGCAGGTGCCGATCGGTGGCTCGCCGTTGTGCAGCCCCACCCAGCCGTACGCCTGGTCGCGCTCCAGCATGTCTTTGCGGTGGACGAGGTAGCCGACGAGTTCCTGCTTTTCCCAGAGCTCGGGGCCGTACTTCCCTCCGCCGCCCCCGATCTTGCGGACCATGGCCGCCAACTCCCCCTTGGAGTGGCCGGCCATCAACGCTCTGATGCGCTCGAACAGCTCGTTGGCCGGCGCCGCCTCGGCTTCTTCGGCCGCGGTGCGGACTGCGGGGAACACGGCCAGGGGGATGAAGTCCGCGGGCTGCGCCTCGCCACGCTCTACCCGGTCTTCGTACTGGACGAGGAGGCTGGCGAGTTCCTGCGTGGAGAACATTCCGGGGTGAAACTTCTCTTCGTCGAACCCGCTCTGGCGGACCATGGCCGCCAGTTCCGCCCTGGAGTGGCTGGCCATCAGCGCCGTCGTGCGTTCGAACAGCACCGCGGCCAGCGACTTCTCGGCTTCTTCGGCCGCGGTGAGCTGGACGGGGAGCACGGCAACGGGCGAGGCAGTGTGGTCCGCGGGCTGTGCCTGGGCGCCGGCGCATACGCGGTTGAGTGCGTCGTGGTAGCTGGTGTGCTTGCCCTGGGCGTGATTTTTTGGCGAGGTTGGGAGCCACTGATCGAGTGACCTTCCCAACTGGGGCGGAGTGTCCGGGTGCTGGAGTCCCAAGGACGCCGTTGGCTTGTGGCTGCGGGCCCGCAGGTCGCCTCCCTGACAAGTCGCGGCCGGGGCCTGTTCCTGTCGGATGTCAGCGAGATGCCTCACCGGCGTCTGCGACGCGGTTGAGCTCGGCACCGGGGTACGGCGTCTGCTTGCTTTCCGACAGCAGCCGGCGGTGGAAGCCGTCCAGGACGACGCTGGCCCGGGCATGCCGCTCGACGATCACAGCGATCTCGGGCGGAACAGCCTCGGGCCTCCGACCTGCGATCCACTTCTGAAGGAACACGTCTGCTTCGATACCGGCCCGGACGCGGTCGATCAGGTGGTGGATCAGATGGCTCGCGGTGTAGTCGCGGTCGTACCCGAGGTGGTCCGAGAGGAACTGCTGCTCGGCTGCTGAGAGCTCGAAGCCTGAGCTCAGGGCCAGTCCGAAGTCCGCAAAGTAGATCAGCCGGCCGTCGGTCAGCAGGTTGTTGAAGTGGGCGTCGAAGTGCACGAGCCCGTGAGAGCTCATGAATGCCGTGCCCCGCGCCAAAGCATCCTCCACCCACGCAGGAGAGCCGCCGCCGGTGGCCACCGCAGTCTCCCCGTGCTCGCGCAACAACGTGCGGAGTGTCTGCGGCACGTGTTCCAAGAACAGCACCAGGCTGCGGGAGGATCGGCCGATGGCTTCCAGGCGCTCGCGTACGGCCTGCGAGCCTTCCCAGTGGGCGACCGCTCCGTCGATGCCCCCGAACTCGTCCACGAAGTCCTCGGGAGGGGAGTCGGGCAGGACACGCCAGTGGTACATCAGGGGAAAGCCCTCGTACTCCTTCCCAAGGACCCAGTTGGTGGTCATGATGTGGACGGCCAGCTCGCGCCAGGCACCGAACCCGGCCGAGCCCACTCCGTACTGATAGAACGTCGGCAGACCGAAGAGGTTCGCCGTGGACCGAACGTTCTCCGGCTGGGTCTCGACGTCTGTCAGCGGCACCCTCTTGACGAAGACCCGCGTCCCATCGATGTCCAGCTCCGCCGACCTGCCGCCGATACCGGATCCGACTGAAGGAGCGGACGCCACGATCTCGCCGAGACGCCGGTCGCTCAGTAGGGACAGGCGGGTGGCGACGGTCCCGTAGGCGGCCAGACGTGCGTCGTGCTGAGATTCGGAGTGGCGCATCGACGGCTCCTCTGTGCCCCCGGACCAGGGCGTCGGTGATCGCTCAAACGTAATCGACTCCCGCCGCCAAGGTCAGCCTCGGACTGCAAAACCGCCCGGTATCTGATTTGCCACCACTGGTACCCGAACCCACCGAAAACGTGCTCCCCAACCACCCAGAAAAACTCACCCTACCCGCCCAAGCCCGCCGGACGGCCCACAGCGCCCCTGTCACGGCCCCGCACGGCTACGCTGGACCCGCCCCGGCCCCGGCGGTGATTCCACCCCACCACCAGGCCGTCAACGCCCCCGACGGGGACCACCGCTCCCCCTGCTGCTCCCCGACTGTTTCCCCGACCATCTCCCCGACCACCGCCCATACGGCAGTTTCGGACGTTTCCGCAGGTCAGAGACTCTGTTGCTCAATTAGAGGCCGGTGATCAGGCTGCGAGTTGGTGGGCGAGTCGGGTGAGTCGGCTGGTCCGGGGGCTTCGGGTCTGTTCGGTCCAGTGGGCGTCGAGTCGGATGACGTTGATCGCGGTGGCGGAATAGGCGTGTTGGAGGCTGGTCCTGGGCAGGCCGCGGTAGCGGGCCCGGCGCAGGTCGGTGAGGTCGAGGGCCTGGTTGATGGTGCCCTCGACACCAGCGCGGAGGGCGTACTTGGCTTGCCAGGTGTCGGTCTTCTGCTCGGCGCGGGCGGCGGCGACGGTCTCGTGCAGCTCTCGGGGCCGCAGGGTGAGCATGCGGTTGCCGCGCGCCGCGGTGGTGCACTTGTCGCGGGACGGACAGGGGCCGCAGTCTGCCCGGGCGAACTCGATCACGATGGCGTCGTGGCCGTGCTGCCGGACGGGATACCAGCCCGCGCTGGTGCGGCCTTCCGGGCAGCGGACCTGACGAGCTGTCCAGTCGACGCGGAAGGCGCTCTTGTCGAAGCCTTCGGCGGCCCGGGCCTGCCGGGAGTGGTCGGCCAGCAGCGGTGTGATCATGGCGATGCCCTCGCCTGCGGCGGCGATGACCAGGTCGGCGGAGGGATAGCCGGAGTCGAGGTAGTGCTCGCCCGGCTTGATCTGCCGTTGCGTCAGACGATGCTGGATGCCGGCGGTGGCAGTCACGTCCGGCTCGGTCGCCACGGTGGTGGCCACGTCCGTGATCAGGTTCGGAGCCCGGGTCCGGGCCCCGGCACGGTCGTCGCAGGTCTCGGTGAGGTGGACCTTGTAGCCGCACCAGAACAGCTCGTCTCCCTTGGCGGACCAGCGCGCGTCGCGGTCGTAGGGGGAGGCGAGCCGCAGATGGCCGGGCGGGACGCCGTCCACCTCGGCCTCCCGCTTCCTGACCACCTCCCGTCCCCGGGCGTCGGTGTGCACGTAGTAGGTCTGCAGGAAGATCCTCCGCAGCAACTGGACCGCCTCGATCTCCCGCAGCCACACCGGGGCGTCGGGCGCCTGGAGCGCATGCAGCAGCGCGAGCGCGTCCTGGCCGTAGACCTCGGCCAGCCGGTCCCGCTTCGTCTTCGACGAGGGCAGCCGCCACGAGTCGACCCTGGCCGCATAGCGCAGCTCCAGCTCCGCCACCGGCATCGCCTGCCCGAGCCAGGCCGGCGCCGCAACGGCCAGTGCCTCCAGCGCCGCGCGCACGCTCTCCCCGGCCAGCTCCAGCCGGTTCAGGTCCCGCACCGCGCTGATGACATGGGTGGAGTCGCCACGCTGCTTGCCCCCGGCCGTGATCAGCCCCTCCTGACGGCAGTGCTCCACCAGCCGGTCGAAGAGCAGGCGCTCCATGCCGTGCTCGACCAACCGGGCCCGGAACTTCGCCAACACGGTGAAGTCGAACCCCGGATCGGCAAGTTCCAGGCCGAGGGCGTACTTCCAGTCGATCGCGCGGACCGCCATGTCCGCGGCCTGGCGGTCGGTCAGGTTCTCGGCGAACTGCAGCACTGTGACCAGGGCCAGCATCCCCGGTGACAGGCCCGGCGCCCCACGCACCCCGAACGCGGACGCGAACGGCTCATCCGCGAAAACCTCCGCCAGCTTCTCCCGCACCCGCATCGCCAGCGTTCCCTTCGGGAACGCGGCCGCCGCGACCAGCGCCGTCCGCTCCGGAATCTCCGGCAGTCCCGCCGCCCTCATCGACACCCGCACCACCCCCGCGACCACCTGCCCACGAGACGACCGCAGGAGCGATCATGCCGCAGTCAACCGACCCCGCGGCCCGAATTGAGCAACAGAGTC
>NZ_JAHSQD010000500.1 GCF_020103755.1 Streptomyces sp. LS1784 | reverse complement strand
GCCGCCGCCGTAGGCGGCGGGCTGTGGGCCTGGCAGCCGTGGCGGTCGTTGGAGATCCCGCAGAGCGCCTGCTGGTCCGCGCTGTCGAAGGACGACCTGAAGCCGCTGGCCGGGCAGTACGGGAAGGCGTACGAGAACGCACCTGCGGCCCGGATCGAGACACCGACCACGCCGACCGAGCCGAGCCTCCGCAGCTACACCTGCCGCGTCGGCTGGCGCCCGGACGACGGCTACGGCAGGTCTCTCCTGGACGTTCTGATCCTCCCCGCCCGGGACGGGATCGACGCCGACCGTGCCACGGACGCCAACCTGCATCACGCCGTCGCCGACCTGGACTTCGGTCCGGGTGCCGTGGGCCTGGCCAGCGACGACCGAGATCACCTGGTCCGGCTCTACGTCCGTTGCGACTTCCAGGTCCCTTCCAAAGGCGGCCTCGACGCCAAGGCCCCGCCGTACGTCCGCGTCGACGTCGGCGGCGACACGGTCGACGGCGCCTCGCCGGCCAAGGCCCGCCAGGCGTACGCCGTTGCCGCGTTGAAGATCGCCCGGGTCGCCGCTGCCGAGTACCAGTGCACCAACCAGGTGCAGCTGCCCACCGCGGCCCCCACCGTGCCCGAGCTGCCGAAGGAGAAGGCCGATGGCTGAGCGCCCGCGCCGACGCCGTGTCCTGCCGATCGCCATCGGTGCGGCGGTGGTCGTCGCCGGCGGCGGGCTCTGGTATTGGAACCGGTCGGCACCGCCCGCCGACGTCCCGCAGAGCGCCTGCTGGAACGCGTTCACGCACGACGACCTGGCCGCGCTGACCGGCAGGGGCAACGGGGCCTCCGTCCGGCAGACCAAGGTGTCGTTCGGCGACCTCGACATCCGTTCCCTCGCCCCTTCCTGCACCGTCACCCGCAAGCGCGGCGGCACCTCCGAGGTGCTCGCCGACATCAGTACCAGTCGGCGCGACGAGAAGTTCCGGCAGGCGAAGACCAAGGCGGAGGCGGCCGGCTGGCAGCCGGTCGTCCCCGCGTCGCTGGACTTCGGCCCGGCGGCCCAGGGCTGGCTGTTCCACGAGGGCACGGTGCAGCTGCTGCTCCACTGCGAGTACGTGGAGGCGGACGGGCGGCCCACCAGCTTCCCGTACCGCCTGATCACGATCACCGGTAGCCGCGGATCCACCGACACCCCCGCCACCGAGGTCCACCGGATCCGGATGGACGCCGCTCTGCGCACCGCGAAGGAAGCCGTCCGCGCCCAGGGCTGCACGAACGCTCCGCAGCTGGCCGCTCAGGCACCTGCCGCACCGTTCTAGTGCCCTCCTGACCCGCCCTCCGCGGCCCCGGGCTTTGCCCGGGGTGGCGGCGAGCAGGCAAGATAGCCGCGTGACCCTCCTTGATCTGATGCCGAAGCCCGCCACCCCCGACGCGCTGTACGAGACGTTCGCAGCCTGGGCGGAGGAGCGGGGGATCACGCTGTACCCGGCGCAGGAGGAGGCGCTGATCGAGCTGGTGTCGGGGAACAACGTGATCCTGGCGACGCCGACCGGGTCGGGCAAGAGCCTGGTGGCGGCGGGGGCGCACTTCGCGGCCCTCGCCGAGGGGCAGCGGACCTTCTACACCGCCCCGATCAAGGCCCTGGTCTCGGAGAAGTTCTTCGACCTGGTGAAGATGTTCGGCACCGAGCAGGTCGGCATGATGACCGGCGACGCGAGCGTGAACCCGACCGCGCCGATCATCTGCTGCACCGCCGAGGTGCTCGCCCAGATCGCGCTGCGCGACGGCACCCGGGCGGACATCGGCCAGGTCGTCATGGACGAGTTCCACTTCTACGCCGAGCAGGACCGCGGCTGGGCCTGGCAGATCCCGCTGCTGGAGCTGCCGCAGGCGCAGTTCCTGCTGATGTCCGCGACGCTCGGCGACGTCCGCCGCTTCGAGGAGGACCTGACCCGCCGCACCGGCCGGCCGACCACGGTGGTGCGCAACGCGACCCGCCCGGTGCCGCTGTTCTACGAGTACCGGCGCACCTCGCTGCACGACACCCTGGAGGAGTTGCTGCAGACCGGCCAGGCGCCGGTCTACGTCGTGCACTTCACCCAGAAGGAGGCGGTGGAGCGGGCCCAGTCGCTGATGAGCATCAACATGTGCTCGAAGGCGGAGAAGGAGGCCATCGCCGACCTGATCGGCAACTTCCGCTTCACCACCAAGTTCGGCCGCAACCTGTCCCGCTACGTGCGCCACGGCATCGGCGTGCACCACGCGGGCATGCTGCCGAAGTACCGCCGGCTGGTGGAACGGCTCGCCCAGGCGGGCCTGTTGAAGGTCATCTGCGGCACCGACACGCTCGGCGTCGGTGTCAATGTGCCGATCCGCACGGTGCTGTTCACGGCCCTGTCCAAGTACGACGGCACCCGGGTGCGCATCCTGCGCGCCCGCGAGTTCCACCAGATCGCCGGCCGGGCCGGCCGGGCCGGCTTCGACACCGTCGGCCAGGTGGTGGCGCAGGCGCCGGAGCACGTGATCGAGAACGACAAGGCGATCGCCAAGGCCGGGGACGACCCGAAGAAGAAGCGCAAGGTGGTGCGCAAGAAGGCCCCGGAGGGCTTCGTCGGCTGGACCGAGGAGACCTTCGACAAGCTGATCGCCGCCGACCCGGAGCCGCTGGTCTCCCGGTTCAAGGTGAGCCACGCGATGCTGCTGTCGGTGATCGGCCGCCCGGGCAACGCCTTCGAGGCGATGCGCAAGCTGCTGACCGACAACCACGAGGACAAGGCCGCGCAGCGCCGGCACATCCGCACCGCGATCGCCATCTACCGCTCGCTGCTGGAGGGCAGCGTGGTGGAGCGGCTGCCGGAGCCGGACGCCGAGGGCCGGATCGTCCGGCTCACCCTGGACCTCCAGGAGAACTTCGCGCTCAACCAGCCGTTGTCCACCTTCGCGCTGGCCGCCTTCGAGCTGCTCGACCCGGCCTCGCCCTCGTACGCGATGGACGTGGTCTCGGTCGTCGAGGCGACCCTCGACGACCCGCGCCAGATCCTCGCCTCGCAGCAGAACAAGGCGCGCGGCGAGGCCGTCGGCGAGATGAAGCGGGACGGCATCGAGTACGAGGAGCGGATGGAGCGGCTCCAGGAGATCACCTACCCGAAGCCGCTGGAGGAGCTGCTCACCCACGCCTACGAGGTGTACCGCCGGGCGCACCCGTGGATCGGTGACCACCGGCTGCAGCCGAAGTCGGTGGTCCGCGACCTGTACGAGCGGGCCATGACCTTCTCGGACTACGTCGGCTTCTACGAGCTGGCCCGTACCGAGGGCATCGTGCTGCGCTACCTGGCCGGCGCGTTCAAGGCGCTGGAGCAGACCGTCCCCGAGGACGTGAAGACCGACGACCTCAAGGACGTCATCGCCTGGCTCGGCGAGCTGGTCCGCCAGGTCGACTCCAGCCTGCTGGACGAGTGGGAGCAGCTGGCCAACCCGACCGAGCCGCAGGCCGCCGAGGTGCGGCTGGACGACAAGCCTGCGCCGGTCACGGCCAACGCCCGCGCCTTCCGCGTCCTGGTGCGCAACGAGATGTTCCGCCGGGTCGAGCTGTGCGCGCTGGAGCACTACGAGGAGCTCGGCGAGCTGGACGGCGAGTACGGCTGGGACGCGGACCGCTGGGCGGACGCCATGGACGGGTACTGGGAGGAGTACGACGACCTCGGCACCGGCCCGGACGCGCGCGGCCCGAAGATGCTGATCATCGAGGAGGAGGACTCCGCCTGGCGCGTCCGGCAGATCTTCGACGACCCGGAGGGCGACCACGACTGGGGCATCAGCGCCGAGGTCGACCTGTACGGCTCGGACGAGGAGGGCCGGGCGGTGCTGCGGGTGACCTCGGTGGACCGGCTCGGCGGCTGAGCCGGAGCCCACGGTCCGTCGGATCCCCCCGGGAGCAAGGCCTCCGGGGGGATCCGACGCGTCCGGGGGAGGCGTCGAAGCCACAGCACCGCCACGGCGCCGCCACGGGGTCGTCAGATCCAGACGAACGGCGAGCCCGCCGCGTAGGAGAGCGCCCGGGTGGCCTCGTCCAGGGTCTGTTCGGTGCTGGGCCCCGTGCCGGTGGACGTCGGGGCCGGCACGGCCGGCGTCCCGGTGCCGCTCGCGGTGGAGGCCGCCGGGCGGCCGTCGCCCGGGCGTGAACTGGCGACCGTCACGTAGTGCCCGACCACCTCGATCCGCGGCTCGCCGCCCGGCTTGACGCCGCCGGGGGGCTGCGTGGGGGCGGTGGAGGCGTCGGCGAGGATGAAGGCGACCGCGCCGGGCTTGGCCCGCAGGGCGTCGGCGGCCTTGGCGGCGGAGGGCTGGTCGGGGAAGCGCAGCAAGGTGACACTGCTGAGCACCGGGCGGTCCTGGCCGGTGAAGCTGACGGTCAGGTAGCCCTGGCAGCCGGTGTCCTTCAGCGGGTCCTGGGTGCGGTCCTGGAGCACCTCGACGCAGTTCTCGCCCTGCCGGACGCCGTTGCGCCGCGCCTTGAAGGTGCCGACCTCGACCGGTCGTTGGGCGGGGAAGATGTTGTCGACGTTGAGGGCCTCGGGGTCGGTGAGCGGCGGCGGGGAGCCCACCACGCGCGGCGTTCCGGACGCGTCCTTGGTGGACGGGCCGAGCCCGGGTATGTAGTCGCCGGGCATCGGGCGGGTGATGATCCATCCGCCGGCCGCGACCACTCCGACCACGACGATCCAGCCGGCCGCGCGACGGCCCGTCAGTCTACGGCCCCGCCTGCGCTCCTTCCCCCCGTCGGCGTCGGCGCCCCCGCCGACCCGCTGCCCTGCCCGGCCTTCCCGGCTTTCTCCCGGAGTCGGGGTGCGCTCCCCCTGCGTGGTCATGGCGCAGATTCTAAGCACCCCCCGGGTGGCGTGGATCACGGGGTCGGGGGTTGTGGATCACCGGTTGCCGGGGTCGGCCGCTACCCGTCGGTAACCGGCGGCCCGGCCCCGCGTCAAGCGCGTGACCAGCGGCGGAGCCGTGACCTTCGACACTGTGGCAATCGGCACATCCTCACACCGATCTTCTGGCGGGTTTGCTCTGGCGCCGCTCGATCACGACCAGGCAGGATCGCCCCATGGATCTGCTCGATACCCTCACCGCCAAGGGCCTGCGCGGCGAAGTCCCGACCCGCGAGGAGGCCCTGGCCGTCCTCGCCACCACCGACGACGAGCTGCTCGACGTGGTCGCCGCGGCCGGCAAGGTGCGCCGCCGCTGGTTCGGCCGCCGGGTCAAGCTCAACTACCTGGTGAACCTGAAGAGCGGGCTCTGCCCGGAGGACTGCTCGTACTGCTCGCAGCGGCTCGGGTCCAAGGCCGAGATCCTCAAGTACACCTGGCTCAAGCCGGACCAGGCCGCCGAGGCCGCCCGTGCCGGGGTGGCCGGCGGCGCCAAGCGGGTCTGCCTGGTCGCCAGCGGCCGCGGCCCGACGGACCGCGACATCGACCGGGTCACCGACACCATGGCCGCCATCAAGGACGCGGACCCCGAGGTCGAGATCTGCGTCTGCCTCGGCCTGCTCTCCGACAACCAGGCGGAGCGGCTCAAGGCGGCGGGCGCCGACGCCTACAACCACAACCTCAACACCTCCGAGGGCACCTACGGCGACATCGCCACCACCCACACCTACGCGGACCGGGTGGACACCGTGCAGAAGGCGCACGGCGCGGGCCTGTCCGCCTGCTCCGGCCTGATCGCCGGCATGGGCGAGAGCGACGAGGACCTGGTCGACGTCGTCTTCGCGCTGCGCGAGCTGGGTTCGGACTCCGTCCCGGTCAACTTCCTGATCCCGTTCGAGGGCACCCCGCTCGCCCAGGAGTGGAACCTCACCCCGCAGCGCTGCCTGCGCATCCTGGCGATGGTCCGCTTCGTCAACCCGGACACCGAGGTGCGGATCGCGGGCGGGCGCGAGGTGCACCTGCGCTCGATGCAGCCGCTCGGCCTGCACATCGCCAACTCCATCTTCCTCGGCGACTACCTGACCAGCGAGGGCCAGGCCGGGCAGGCCGACCTCGACATGATCAAGGACGCCGGCTTCGAGGTCGAGGGCGCCGGCGAGGCCACCCTGCCGCGCCACCGCGCGGACGTCGCCGAGGCGGCCCAGGCCGCCGGCGGCTGCGGCACCGCG
>NZ_JAHSQD010000050.1 GCF_020103755.1 Streptomyces sp. LS1784 | reverse complement strand
CCCCCCGGGGTAACCTCCCCCCTCGTGGACGAACACCCCCAACCCCCGACCCTGCGCATCTTCGTCGCCCTGGCCCCACCTGACGACGCCAAGAACGAACTGGCCCAGGCCCTGCAACCCGCCTACGCCAGGTACCCGCGGCTACGGTGGAACCGGATCGAGGACTGGCACATCACCCTGGCCTTCCTCGGCGAACAGCCGGCCACAGCGGTACCGCTCCTACAGTCGGCACTCGCCACCCCGGCCGCATCCCACCCCGCCCTGCATCTCGGCCTACGCGGCGGCGGCCACTTCGACCAGCGACTCCTGTGGACCGGAATCGACGGAGGCCTGGAGGGACTCCACCAGCTCGCCCGCGACGTCCGCGACCTGATCAGATCCTGCGGAATCGACCTCAAGGACCGCCCGCTGCGCCCCCACCTGACGTTGGCGCGGTCCCGCCGCGACGACCCAGTCAGCGTGCCGCAGGCCGCCGCCGGGCTCACCGGCTTCGTGGGCCGGCCCTGGCGGACCGAACACCTCCACCTCGTCGGCAGCAACACCGGCCGCGGCCCCGGCCCCATCCGCTACCGCGACATCGAGGCGTGGCAACTGGGCACCGCCGTCCGGGAGCGGGACGGCGGCGAGGGCAGCGGATCCGATGCCACGGTCATCGGGGGCCGCCCCGCCGCTGAGCAGCCACCGGGCCTCGCTCAGGGCGGAAAGTAGCCGAGACCGTCGGGGAGTTCACCGACACCGAGGATGCCGTTCCCGAACGATCGCCGCTCCGACGGTACGGACCACCCCGCCCACCAGTGGGGAGGTGACCCTGACCGCGGTGTGCGCCGGTCTGACCGGCAGCATCCTGGGGAACCTGGCCACGTGGTTCCTCAGGATCCCCTCCGGTTCCTCGCACGCGCTGATCGGCGGGGTGGTCCGGGCGACGGTGGCGGCGGCCGGGTCTCGGCCGCGACGGCGGAGGGGGTCAGGCACCGATGTGGGCGAGGACCTCGGCGGTGGCCCCCGTCTCTCCGAGGCGGGGGAAGATCAACGTGGCCGAGTTCTCGTGCGTGGCGGCGTCGAGGTCGGTCATGGCGCCGAGGGGCAGCGCCACGTGGAAGCCGTGCTCGTGGGCCTGCCGGGCGGTGGACTCGACACCGATGGCGGCGGAGAGTCCGCAGACGACGACCTGGGTGACGCCGAGTTCCTGGAGGTGTTCTGCCAGGATTCATGGACAAGGCCGCACCTGGTCCTGAGCAGGTGTCACATGACGCGCTTCATCACGATCATGTGGCGTTTGAAGGGGGTGGTGTCGCTGCCCCAGGAGAGCACGGCGAATACCTCGCCGCCCGGGACGCCGTGGATCTCGGGTGCGGCGACGGAGGGGGAGGGGCCGCCGCTGCTGTGGGCCCACCCGGACCAGGTGTTGCCGCCGTCGGTGGAGCGGTTGAGTTGACATCCTCACTCGCCTAAAGGCGAGTGATTCCACGGCGGCGGATTCACCAGCGGATCCGGCGGCTGGGACTGGTACGACGGCCGCAACCTCGCCGCCGGGGACCTCGTCGTCGTCACCGCCAACTACCGACTCGGCCCCCTCGGATACCTCTACCTCCCGGACCTCGGCGTCGACAACCTCGGGGCGCGGGACCAGGCCGCCGTCCTCGCCTGGGTGAGGAGCAACATCGCCGCCTTCGGAGGGGACCCGGAACTCCTCACCGTCGGCGGCCAGTCCGCCGGCGCGTTCTCGGCCCTCCACCTCGCCCTCTCACCGGACACGGGCCCGTGGATCGAGCGGGTCATCGCCCAGAGCGGCCCCTTCGGGCTCCCGCCGCAGGACCCGGCGGAGGCGGCCGACCACGCCCGCCGCTTCCTCGGGATCCTCGGCCTGGACCGCAGCTCCGACCCGCTGGCCGCGCTGCGCACCGTCCCGGCCGAGCACCTGCTCGCCGCCTACCGGCAGCTCGCCCGGGACGTCTCCCGCCCGGGCAGCGTCGCTCCGCCGATGTACCCCGTCCTCGGCTCCTTCGGCATGCCGGCGACCTGGCAGCAGGCCCTGGCGGACGGGCGCCTGGACGGCAAACAGTTGCTGGCCGGGATCACCAGGGACGAGATGACGGCGTTCTTCGCGTTCGACCCGTTCATCCGGTCCGCCACCGACGAGCAGGCCCGCTCGATCGCGGCGGCACTGGTCGAGGGCGGCGCAGGGCGGTTCGCCGACGCCGCGGCCAGGACGCCGGGCGCGACGCCGGGCGAGGTCCTCACCGAGGTCGGCACCGGGGCCCTGTTCCGCGATGGGACCCTCGCCGTCGCCGACCACCACGCCACGGCCGGCCACGCCACCTATGTCTACCGGTTCGACCACACCCCGGCTCCGGACCCGGCCCGACTGGGTGCCACGCACTGCGTCGAACTCCCCTTCTTCTTCGACACCTTCGACGCCTACCCGGACAGCCCCATGCTCGGCGAGGTCACCGAGGCCGTCCGTGCCCTCGGGCGGGAGTTCTCCCGCGCGGTGGCGGCGTTCGCCGCCACGGGCCGGCCCGCCGCGGACCGGTGGCACCCGTACGAGCCCGCCGAACCGGCCACCATCCGGCACTTCGCCTGAGGCGGGAACACCAGCGGGCCCACCGGGCAGGCAGCGGTTCCCGCCGCCTGCCCGGCGCCTTCGGCTTCTCGTCGGCGCCGGTCGCCTGGGCTCCCAGCGGGACACCGTCGCCGCCGGCCGGGTGGTCAGCGCGGCGTACCGGCGGATGCTGTCGCGGTGGAAGGCCGGCCAGGCCGGTGCGTCCGCCTGCTTCTGCCTGGCCGTGTGCACGGAACGTCCGTCACCGTCATGCCGATCGGACCGCCTGGCGTCCGGCGGGAGCCGTTGCCCCGTCCCGGCGGCCCGGTCCGGTGCCTGATCCCGCGTCAGGGGGTGGCGGCGCTCGACGGGCCGGCCGGCAGCAGTCGTGCCGCTGCCGTGCGCGCGGTGCGGGCGGCGTCGGCGTCACCGAGACCGACCCGGGCGCATACGGCCCCATCGGCGAGCATGAGCACCAGGGCGGCGGCCCGCTCCGGGGCGTCCGCTCCCGCGGCGGTGGCGAGGTCGGTGAGGTAGTGGAGGATCTCCCGCTTGTGGTCCCGGATGGCGGCCCGTACGGGGTGGTCGGGGTCGGGGTACTCGGCGGCGACGTTCACCAGGTCGTTGCCCCGGTAGGCGGGATCGGCGAACTCCTCGCCGAGCAGGTCGAGGATGGCGAGGAGCCGGTCGGCCGGTGCGTCGAGGCTCTCGGCGAGCGCGCGCAGTCGCGCGCACCACGCGTCGTTGCGCCGGCGCAGGACCGCCGCCACCAGCTCGTCCTTCGAGCGGAAGTGCTGGTAGAGCGTCGACTTGGCGACCTCCGCCGCACGCCAGATCTCGTTGATCCCCACCGCACGGACTCCGCAGCGGGCGAACAGATCGGCGGCGGCTCCGACGATCTTGGCGCGGGTCGCTTCAGGGCTGGTCATCGGCGCCTCCGACGGGTGTGGGAATGGGTTCGGCTCGATTGCCGTTCGGATCGAACAGACTAGTCGGTCCGATGAGGAGGGAAGAGGAGGGCCCATGGTCACGATCGACGTGTTCAGCGATCTGATCTGCCCCTGGTGCTACATCGGCGGACGCCGCTTGAAGCAGGCGGTCGACACCGTCGAAGGACGCACCGGCGCCCAGTTCCGGATCCGTCACCGCGCGTTCGAGCTGAACCCGGCCATGCCCCTGGCGGGGATGGACCGGCGCACCTACCGAAGCGCGAAGTTCGGCAGCTGGGAACGGTCGCGGCAACTCGACCACGGCACGGTCCTGGCCGGCCGAGGCGACGGCATCGCCTTCGACTACGAGAAGATCGCCAGGACACCGAACACCCGGGCCGGACACCGTCTGATCGCCCTGGCACAGCGCGAGACGGGGCTGGGCGCCGCCATGGCGGACCGGCTGTTCGCCGCCTACTTCGCCGAGGGGCAGGACATCGGCGACCCGGCCGTGCTGGCCCGACTGGGTGAGGACGAAGGCCTCGCCCCCGGCGTGGCGCAGCGGCTGGACGACCCGGTGCTGGAGAGGGCCGTGCGTGAGGACGAGGAGCTCGCCCGGCGGCTGAGGCTGCGCGGTGTGCCGCTGTTCGTCCTGGGTGAGCGTGCGATCAACGGCGCGGTCGACGTCGAGCGGCTCACCGAAGCCCTGGAAGAGCGGACGGGCCGGCCGCAGGCCGGAGCCGGGTGCGAGGAAGGGAGGTGCTCACGATGACCGCAACACCCGACATCACCTCGGTCGGCATCGTCGGCGGGTCGCTCGCAGGCCTGTTCCATGCCGTCGCGCTCACCGGGCTCGGCCTGGACGTGGACGTCTGGGAACGCTCCACGGGCCGCCCCGACGACCGCGGCGCCGGCATCGTGCTGCAACCGGGCGTCGCCTGGTTCCTGCGCGAGTTCTGCGGCGTCGATCCGGACCAGGTCAGCGTCCCCGTCACCCATCGGCAGTTCTTCACCGGGGACGGGAACGTGCGGATCATGCCCATGCGGCAGCGGATGATCTCCTGGGGAACGATCTACCAGGCCCTACGGGACGTGCTGCCCGCCGAGCGCTACCACGACGGGCAGCCGGTGACCGCCCTCGCACCCAGCCCCGCGGGGGCCACCGTCCACGTCGGCGAGGCGGCCCGGGCAGTCGACCTGGCGATCATCGCGGACGGATCCGCCTCCCGGCACCGCGGACTCGTCACACCGGACGGTGCGCCGCGCTACGCCGGCTACGTCGCCTACCGCGGCGTCGTCGACGAAGCCGACCTCCCCCGGGAACTGGCGACGCGCTTCGACGACCGGTTCAGCTTCTGGGACGGGGACCGCAGCCAGTTGCTCTGCTACTTCATCCCGGGCGGCTTCGGCACCACCGCAACGGGCCGCCGCCGATTGAACTGGGTCTGGTACACGCGGGCGGACCGGCCCGAACTCGCCCGCATCACCACCGACCGGAACGGTACCCACCACGGGCTGTCACTGCCGCCGGGACTGCTCGCACCCCAGGTCCACACCGACCTCCTGACCCGCGCACGCTCGACGCTCCCGCCGCCCCTGTGCCAACTGGTGGAACACACCGCGGAGCCCTTCCTGCAGGCGATCCTCGACGCACGCGCCACCAGGATGCGCAACCACCGGATCCTGCTGACCGGGGACGCCGCCTTCGTGGTCCGGCCCCACACCGCCGCCAGCACGGAGAAGGCCGCTGCCGACGCCATCACCCTCTTCCAGGCCCTGCGGCAAGCGCCGTCCGCGGACACCGCCCTGCGGGCCTGGGAGCGGCTCCGCCTCGCGGAGGGCACCGCCATCCACCGCCAAGGAGTCAGCCTCGGGCGCAGGTTGGGCCTCGACGGTCCGGACGCGGCCGCCGGTGCCGACGACCGGACCCGGAAGCGGCCGTGAGCGGACGGCCGTCACCGCGGGCCCCGCGCGCCGTCCGGGCGCGGCGCGTACTGCTCGCGGGCGGCCCGCAGGATCGCGCGGCGGATGGGTTCATAGCCGGTGCACCGGCAGAGGTTGGAACCGACCAGGGCGTCGACCCGCTCGGGGGAGTCGGCGAGACCGGGATCGGCCGCAAGGGCGCCGGCGGCCACCACGAGGAACCCCGGCGTGCAGAAGCCGCACTGCAGGGCGTGTTCGGCGGAGAACGCGCGCTGGAGCGGATGGGGATCGCCGCCGGGCCCGGCGAGGCCCTCCACGGTGCGCACCGAGCTCCCGTCGCACTGCACGGCGAACACGAGGCAGGAACGGACCGCCTCGCCGTCCACCAGCACCGTGCACGCCCCGCAGACGCCGTGCTCGCAGCCCAGGTGGGTGCCGGTCAGCCGACAGTCCTCCCGCAGCACGTCGGCGAGGATACGGCGGGGCTCCACGTCGAGTTCGTACGCCTCGCCGTTGACGGTCAGGGTGATCCTCATGCGCGGTCTCCGTCCGGCTCGGTGCGGCGGGATCGCAGGTCCCGCGCCGCCTGGTGCAGCGTCCTGGCGACCAGGACCGCGATGGCGTGCCGCTTGTACTCGACATCGGCGTACGGCTCCGGCACGGGTGCGGCGTCCTGCTCGGCGGCGATCCGGCCGGCCCGGGTGAACGGGTGCCCCTCGGGCAGCCGGTGCCCGTCGGCGGGTGCCCGGGCCTCGGAGCCGATCAGCGCCTGCTCCGCCGCGCGGGCCCGCAGCGGCCGGTCGGCGCAGTTGGCCAGACCGATGCGGGCCTCGGCGACCACTCCGTCCCGCACCGTCAGGGCGGCGGCGACCGCGACCTGGGCGAAGCAGAAGTGCGTACGGCGGTGCTCGGTGAAGCCGACCCCGGTGTCCTCGTCGAGCAGCGGGAAGGTCACCGCGGTGAGCAGCTCGTCCGGTCGGCGCGCGGTCACGTGCGGCCCCCGGAAGTAGTCCCGGGCCGCGACGCTGCGCGTGCCCAGCGGGCCGTGCAGCTCGATGCCGGCGTCCAAGGCGGTGCCCACGGCGCACCACTCGGAGGCGGGATGCGCCCAGGCGAAGCTGCCCGCCATCGTGCCGCGGGTGCGGATGGGCGGGTGGGCGATGTGGACCACCGCGCGGGCGAACAGCGCACCGAGCGGGCCCGGGACGGACCGCGTCGATTCGAACGCGCGGTGCCGCACCAGGGCGCCCACCCGCAGGGTGCGGTCGTCCGCGTCGATCCGGTCGAGCCCGGCGACGCGGTTGATGTCGACCACCAGCCCGGGGCGCACGCGCTGCAGCCGCATGTCGAGGATCAGGCTCTGCCCGCCGGCGAGCACGCGGGCCGTCCCGTCGGCGGAGCCGAGCAGCTCGACGGCCTCGGGCACCGTGCGCGGTACGGCGTAGTCGAAGGAGGCGGGCTTCATCGGGGCGCCTCCGTGAGCTTCGGGGCACGGGCCGCCCGCCACACCACATCCGGGGTGAGCGGCATCTGCAACAGGTCGGGGTCGGCGATCCGCAGCGCGTCGACCACGGCGTTGACGACCGCGGCCGGAGTGCCGATGCAGCCCGACTCACCCGCCCCCTTGGCGCCCAGTGGCGTGCCCGGGCCCGGGGTGCAGGTGTCCCTGACCTCGATGGACGGCACTTCGGTGAAGGTCGGCAGCAGGTAGTCCAGCAGCCCGTAGGCCAACAGGGGTACGCCGTCGTCCCGGTAGGGGATCCCCTCGTACAGGGCCTGGCCGATGCCCTGCACCGCCGACCCGAAGGCCTGCCCGCGCACGATCACCGGGTTGAGCTGCACCCCGCAGTCGTCCACGGCCACCACCCGCAGCAGTCGTACGGTGCCCAGCTCCGGATCGACCTCGGCCACCACCGCATGGGCGCCGAAGGGGAAGGCCGTGCCCGTCTCGAACCGGTCGTCCACCCGCAGCGGCCCGGTGGCCCGCACCAGCTCGGCCAGTCCGATCGCCTGCGAGCCGCTCCGGCCGAGCTGTGCGGCGCCGTCGGACCAGCCCACGGCCTCGGACGGAACGTCCCACAGCCGCGCGGCCCGCTCCCGCGCCTCGGCGACCAGCAACTGAGAGGTGTGTCGCAGCATCGCGCCGGCCACCTGGGCGGAGCGGCTGGCGAAGGAGCCCAGGCCCTCGGGCTGCTCGCCGGTGTCCCCCTCGACCAGCCGGACCCGGCTCGCGTCCACGCCCAGGGCCTCGGCCACCAGCGCGGGGAAGACCGTCTCGTGCCCCTGGCCGGCGCAGGCCGCGCCGCACCGGACGACGACCGTGCCGTCCGCCGTGGCCTCGACGCCGCCGAACTCGTGCAGCCCGCCAGGCTCCCCGCCGGAGCGTTCCACGTAGCAGGACAGGCCGATGCCCAGCGGCAGCGCGTTGGGATCCGTTCGGCGCCGGGCCTGCTCGGCCCGCCACCCGGGGTAGTCCAGGGTCTCCAGCGCCAGGTCCAGCGCGGCGGCGTAGTTCCCGCTGTCGTAGCACCGGCCGGTGGGCGTCCGGTACGGGAACCGGTGTGGCGGGATGAAGTTGCGCCGCCGCAATTCGGCCGGGTCGATGTCGAGTTCACGGGCCAGCAGGTCCATGGACCGCTCCAGCGCGATCGCCGCCTCCGGCCGGCCGGCACCGCGGTACGGGTACGTCACCATGGTGTTGGTCAGCACCGAACGGACGGTCGCGTGCACCTGCGGGGTCGCGTACGGGCCGGTGGCCATCCAGGCGGTCTGCATCGGCAGCCCGGCGCCGAGGTGGGGGTAGGCGCCCACGTCGGCGTCGACCTCCAACTCGTAGGCGAGCAGCCGTCCGTCGGCGTCGGCGGCGAGCCGCGCCCGCTGGTCCTGCCCCCGGCCCCGGGTGGCGGCCGTCATCGACTCCAGCCGGTCCTCGATCCACCGCACCGGCCGGCCCAGCCGCACCGCCAGGTGGGCGACCACGACGAACTCCGGGAACGCCGCGCTCTTCGACCCGAACGCCCCGCCGGTGTCCGGGACCACCACGCGCACCCGGTCGAGCGGCCACCCCAACAGCGCCGCCAGCTCGCGCCGCAGCCGGTGGGGCATCTGGTGCCCCGACCACACGGTCAGCCGGCCGTCCTCGGGCACGGCGAGGATCGTCCGGCACTCCATCGGGGAGGGCAGCAGGAGTTGCTGGCGGTAGCGGCCCTCCACCACCGCCGCGGCCCGCTGCCACACCGAAGCGTCGATCGGCTTCCCGGCCTCCCCGCGGAAGGCGGTGTTGCTCAGACCGTCGAACAGCCGGACCGAGTCCGCCGCCGCGGCGCCTGCGGTGACCACCGCGGGCAGCGGGTCGATCCGGACGGACACCGCCGCCGCCCCGTCCTCGGCCCGGTAGCGGTCCTCGCCCAGCACCACCGCCACCGCCTCGCCCGCGTACCGCACCCGGTCCCTGGCGAGCGCCGGCCACTCCCGGCCGGCCACGGCCTCCTCCGTGGACAGCCCGGCCAGCAACGTGTGCGGCACCGCCGGAAGCCCCTGAGAGCCGGAGGCCGTCGGCCCGGGCGGTGCCGGCTCCGACAGATCCGCGCCGGACCAGGCCCCCACTACCCCCGGCACCTCGCGGGCGGCGGCGCAGTCCACCCTGCGCAGCACGCCGTGGGCCACGCCACTGCGCACGAACGCCGCATCCAGGCAGCCCGGTACCTCGATGTCGGCGACGAAGCGGCCCCGGCCGGTGAGCAGCCGTTCGTCCTCGCGTCTGGCCCACTGCTCCACGACTTCACCTCCGTGACTCAGCCTGCCCGCAGGGAGTCGGCCGCCGGGCCGCGGCGTGCGGGCGCCATCGGCCGCACCGGCGGGGATGGGGCGCGCTTGAGGGAACCACCGTACGGGCCACCGGCCTCGGTGAACGGGCAACACACGCAATGGAGCCCGGCGGCCTGGCCCTGGGCGGGTGTCCCATGACGCGCTGCATGGCGATCATGTGGCGTTTGAAGGCCCGGCTCTGGATTGGAACCGGTTCCCGCAGACGCCGGCCCATGCCGGTGTGCGGGCCTTGGCCGCGGCTGGGCCCGGCGCGTTGCGGGCGACCGTGGTGGGGCCCGGTTGGCGCACTTGAGGTGCCTGGTGATCCGGATCCAGATGAATGGGCTGTAGGGGAGTGCGTCGTGTTGCCGGTCGCGCCGTGTCCAGGTCGATGGGTCGGCAGCCGGGCCTGCCGACGGCAGCGGAGGCGGGCGCCCGGGTGGGCCATGGTGGCGTTAGGCGTCCAGGATGCGCCCTTGACGGTGATCACCCCCTGCGACACTGCGGTTGCACTGTGTGCACGAAGGGTCGCGGATGGTTCCGGGCGCAGAGCTGATGTGGTCACCGCAACCGGCGTTCCAGGAGCCCCTCGTGTCCGACAACCAGCACCTGCTCAAGGCCTACAGCGACCGTTCTTACCTGCATACGACGACTGTTCGGCATCAGGGCACGACGGTCGCCTTCGCCATGGACGAAGATCGGCGCATCGTCTACTCCGTGCTGGACCTCAGCCGGCACGACGAGACGAAGGGCGAGCTGGACACGACGTACTGGTCGGAGAACCCCGTCCTGCTGCGGTTCCCGTCCGAGGTCGCCGAGGTGGGCTACGCGGTGGCGGGGGCCGTGGCGCTGCCGGTGGTGAAGCGCGGCGGACGGATCGAGGCGGCGACCGGCGACCGGCGAGCGGCTGGAGGAGGCGGAGATCGACGCCTTCCTGTCGTCCACGGCCCGGTTGACGGCCGATGCTCCGTTCCAGGTGGTCTCCGACGGCACCCACCTGGTGGTGCTGCGCCAGTCCGTCGGCGCCGGACACCCCGACGCCGTCCTCGTGCGGACCGGCGGCGGCTCCTCCGGTGACGCGTCCCGTACGGACTACGTGCGGGACGCCGTCGGCGCGAAGGTGCCACTGGTCGCCGACACCCTGCTCTGTGACCGGTTCCTGTTGGCCGAGGGCGAGTTGAAGCCGGTGCTGGAGGTGCGCTACCGGCGCAGCCGACACCGGACCCGGCCGCACTCGGCCAAGGACAGCCTGGGCACGGCGGACATGGCGGGCCGGCCGTTCCACGAGCCGACGCAGGAGCTGTCGTTCGTCCGGAACCTCTCGGACGGCCGGTTCACGGCGCTGCTGGTGCCGACCACCGTGCACGGGCAGCAGCGCTGGCAGATCTTCGCGCACAACGACGCGACCGGGCGGATCGACGCCTTCAACGTCGAACAGGGCAAGGACGGGCTGTTCAACACTCAGGGCTCCCAGGCCTGGACCAGCCCCGACCCGCGCTACCGGGACACGGTCTACGAACGGGGGCCGGGCGCCTGCCCGTTCACCGGGCAGCCGTTGGTGCCGGTGGCGGGCGCCGACGGGTACGCCGGCGCGGCGATGAGCTTCGACGGGGCGCAGGACTTCGCCGAGACCCGGCGCGACGCCCCGCTCGCCGGGGGCGACTTCACGGTGGAGTTCTGGGTGCGCCGCACCGAGGTCGGCGGTCGTGACGACTTCGCCGTCGGGCACGGCGATCCGAAGGGCAAGAGCCGCCAGAGCCTGCAGATCGGCTTCCGCTCCGACAACTCCTTCGCCTTTGCCTTCTACAAGGACGACCTGAAGACCACACAGAAGTTCACCGACGCCGACTGGCACCACTGGGCCTGTGTCCACGAGCGCGCCTCGCGTCGGCAGGTGGTCTACCGCGACGGTGTGGAGATCGAGCGGCGGACCGCCGGCGGCGCGTACGCGGGGACGGGGATCCTGACGCTCGGCAAGGCGATCGGACGTCCGGGCCGGATGGAGCTGGACGAGGTCCGGATCTGGAACCGGGCGAGGGGCGGGGAGGAGCTCAAGCGTGAGATGGGTACCTCGCTCATCGGCAACGAGCCGGGTCTGCTCGCGTATTACCGCTTCGACGAGGGCGACGGCGATCGGCTCTACGACCAGACGGACAACGCCCTGAACGCCGAGTTGTCCGGCGGACTGACCTGGGTGGCCTCGAACGCGCCGGTCGGCGACTGTCCGGGCCTTCGCCGCGACAGCTTCGCGGTCGCCGGCCGGCGGGTGGTGTCCGTCCTGTCCGCCGTCCTGTACCACCGGCAGGAGCAGAGCCCGGCCGGCTACGGGCAGGAGAGCAAGCCCGTCAAGCGCCAGGCCCGCGTGCTGCTGTCCTGTGCCACGGCCGGGCCGGACCCGCGCACCAGCGCGGCGACCGAGGACGCCTACCTGGCGACCGTCGACTTCGGCGTGGGCCGCGACGGGAGGCTCGCCCGGATCCCGGGCGAGCTGAAACTGCCGGTGCTCCAACGGCCCGAGGCCAGTGAGGACGCGGAGCGGATCAGCGAGCTCGACACCCGGGCGACCCGGTTGGCCCGTGAGAGGGGGGTTCCGGCACGGGGGCCGGTCCGCGCACCCCTGAGCGACCGGGGCGACCGCCGCCGAGGGCCTGCGGTTCGCCCGGTGCGGATCGCCGTCAGTACTCCCGTCAGTACTGGGAGCCGCTTCGCAGGTAGGTGCCCACGACCTGGAGCCACGCCCCGGAGCTGAAGCACGCCTCGATCCGGTGCGGCGTGTCCTCGAAGACCCGCAGGACGCGCAGCGCACCGCTCGGGTGCAGGTCGTACTCGAAGGTGACGCCATCCGGACCGTCCTCGTACTGCAGGTCCAGCGGTCCCTTCGAGGGCTCCGCCGGCGCCCGGGCGTCGGCCGAGAGTTTCACGTAGACGGACATCTCTGCGTCCCGCCTTTCCTGTCCGCTGAAGGAGCCGGGCCCACGAGGCCGTTCCTCAGGACGCTTCGCCCGGTGGCTCGGAGCCGATGCCGGTGGCGACGAGGATCTGCCGTGCCGAGTCGCTTCCGCCGGCCTCGACCGCGCGGGCCATCGCGGCCAGGGCCGCCTCCTGGCTCGCCTGCGGGGGGACGACGAGCAGGCTGAAGTGGTCGCGGTCGCCCCGTGTGATGATCACCGTGTCGTCGCCGACCGGGTAGCGGTCGATGTGCACCGACCGGCCGTCGACGACCAGCCGGGCCGGTACGTCGTCCCAGGCTTCCGTGTCCAGGCCGACGCTCGCGACGGGGCCGAGGTGTTCGGTCAACGCCCTGACCAGACCAGGCAGTTCGGTGCTGACGTCCCGTGAACGCGGCCACCACGCTCCGTCGAGCACGCCCTCGCGCGACTGTGTGGTCTCCAGCCGCAACAGGACCGTCCCCGGCTTCGTCGCCTGCCGGAACCGGTCCGGCAGAAGTCCCGGGAACGCAGCACCGGCTTCGTCCGACATGGCCCGCCACCTATCCGCGGACGCGGCCCAGCCCCCGCTGAGCGAGAGCCGACCCTCGGGGGAGCGGCGGCTCCGGCCGCCCCGATATCCCCACGGTACTCCGCCCGCACCGGGCCGGCCCGGCCGGTCACGAAAGCCGTGGTGGAGGGTGCCGACCCTCTCAGCGCCACTCGATCAGGAACGGGGTGGCGTCGTCGCTCGTGCGCCCGCCCCGCTTCTCCTTCAGGACGTGGGAGAGCGCGCGGACCACGGCCCGCACCCCGTCCTGCGAGCGCTCGACGCGGTTGACCCAGTCGATGAGCCGTTCCTCCCCGAACTGCTCCCCGCCGGCCTCGCGCTCCTCGACCAGGCCGTCGGTGAAGCACAGCACCCGGTCACCGTGCCGCCGTCCGGCGCCGCGCGAGGGCCGCTCGCCCCCGGTTTCGGCGCGTTCGTCATGCCGCACTAACGCTGCGGTGCCCGGCCCGGGCATCCACGGCGGTCGGGCCAGTACCGCTTCCCCGGGCGTGGGCCGGTGCCGGGGAAGCTGGAGGGCCATGGGGCGGTGGCCGCCGGGCCCACGCCTCAGACAGCTGGCGGGCCAGCACGCTCACCCCAGGCAGCATCACCGGTTCGCCGCAGCCACACCGCCGCATACTTGAATGGCGCGTCCACGACGGCACCCCCTGACGTTCCCCGATCCGGGGCCCCTCCCGCCCCGCGGCGGGCGGCCCGACACTGAACAGCGCGGGCCACCGCCCCAGCGGTCCGGCGCGGGCCCCCGCCAACGGACTCCCGCAAGCCCTTGACACCGAGCAATTCACGTTTTACGAGTGAGGCAGAGGGGGTTGGCTCAAGGAATCCGCTCGTGCGGGAGGAGACCCCGCGATGGCTCGCTCCGTCGGTATCGATCTGGGCACCACGAACTCCGTCGTCTGTGTCCTGGAGGGGGGCGAGCCCACCGTCATCCCCAACGCGGAAGGGGCGCGCACCACCCCGTCAGTCGTGGCGTTCGCCAAGGGCGGCGACGTGCTGGTCGGCGAAGTCGCCAAACGCCAGGCCGTCACGAACGTGGACCGCACCGCCCGCTCCGTCAAGCGCCGCATGGGCGACCCGCACTGGCGCTTCCCCGACACCGGCGACGTCGAGGGAAAACGCTACACGGCGCAGGAGATCTCCGCCCGCGTACTGCAGAAGCTCAAGCGCGACGCCGAGGCCTACCTCGGCGAAGACGTCACCGACGCCGTCGTCACCGTCCCCGCCTACTTCAACGACTCCCAGCGCACCGCCACCAAGGAAGCCGGGGAGATCGCCGGCCTGAAGGTGCTGCGCATCGTCAACGAGCCGACCGCCGCGGCCCTCGCGTACGGGCTGGACAAGGAGAGTGACCAGACGATCCTGGTCTTCGACCTCGGCGGCGGCACCTTCGACGTCTCCCTGCTGGAGATCGGCGAGGGCGTGGTGGAGGTGAAGGCCACCAACGGCGACACCCACCTCGGCGGCGACGACTGGGACCAGAAGATCGTCGACCACCTCGTCCAGCAGTTCAGGAACGGCTACGGCATCGACCTGTCGAAGGACAAGATGGCCGCGCAGCGGCTGCGCGAGGCCGCCGAGAAGGCCAAGATCGAGCTGTCCTCGACGAGCGAGACGACGATCAATCTGCCCTACATCAGTGCCTCCGCCGAGGGCGCGCTGCACCTGGACGAGAAGCTCACCCGCGCCCAGTTCGAGCAGCTCACCGCCGACCTGCTGGAATGCTGCAAGACCCCGTTCCACCAGGCGGTGAAGGACGCCGGGATCAAGGTGTCCGACATCGACCACGTCATCCTCGTCGGCGGTTCGACCCGCATGCCGGCTGTCACCGGTCTGGTGAAGGAGCTGACCGGCAAGGACCCGCACAAGGGCGTCAACCCGGACGAGGTCGTCGCCGTCGGCGCCTCCCTGCAGGCCGGTGTCCTCAAGGGTGAGGTCAAGGACGTCCTGCTGCTGGACGTCACCCCGCTGTCCCTCGGCATCGAGACCAAGGGCGGCATCATGACCAAGCTGATCGAGCGCAACACCACGATCCCCACCCGGCGCTCCGAGATCTTCACCACGGCCGAGGACAACCAGCCGTCCGTGCAGATCCAGGTCTACCAGGGCGAGCGCGAGATCGCCGCGTACAACAAGAAGCTCGGCATGTTCGAGCTGACCGGCCTGCCGCCGGCGCCGCGCGGCCTGCCGCAGATCGAGGTCACCTTCGACATCGACGCCAACGGCATCATGCACGTCGCCGCCAAGGACCTCGGCACCGGACGGGAACAGAGGATGACCGTCACCGGCGGCTCCTCCCTGCCCAAGCAGGACATCGAGCGCATGATGCGCGAGGCCGAGCAGCACGCCGAGGAGGACCGTCGCCGCAAGGAGGCCGCCGAGACCCGCAACCAGGCCGAACACCTCGTCTACTCCACCGAGAAACTCCTCCGGGACAACCCGGACAAGATCCCGTCAGACGTCACGTCCGAGGTGAACGAGGCCCTGGCGGACCTGAAGGACAAGCTCAAGGGCGAGGACAGCCCGGCCATCCGCACCTCGATGGAGCGCGCGGCCACCGTCGCACAGAAGATCGGCACCGCCCTCTACGCCCAGGCCGGCGGCCCCCAAGCCGCGGCCGGTACCGGCCCGACACAGAACGGCGATGAGGAGGAGGTCGTCGATGCGGAGATCGTCGACGACAAGACTCCGAAAGGAGACACCGGATGAGCCAGCCCGCCGATCCGGGCCGGGACGACCGCCCCGGGGGCGTCATCCGTCACAGCGGCCACCCTCCAGTCACGACAACCCGGTTCCGCCCCGACAGGCCCGCCCACCGGGGCGCACCGCCGGCTTGCGGTGGCGGGCCGGCGGCCGTGGCTGAACAATGCGCCCCGCGGCGTGCTCACTGGCACGACACGGGCGCCTCCGCGTGCGACGGGGCGGCCGTGCCCGTTGGACAGCGGGTGACAACACGAGCCCTGCCCGCCGACATCCCGCTGACCACTCTGGTGCGAATGGCCAAGCTCCGCTGGCGCGTTGAGCATGATTACCGGGAGATGAAGCAGGCTCTCGGTCTGGCCCACTTCGAGGGCCGCACGTTCACCGGCTGGCACCATCACGTCACCCTCGTGTCACTCGCCCGCGCCTTCCGCGCCCTGCGCAGACTGGCCACCGCCCCCAAGGACTCGGGGCCGGTCTGAGCCTCTACCAGGTCGTCCGCGAGCTGCAGATACTTCTCGGGACCTGGGCCGGCGCCTGCCCCACCTGCCACCGCGACATACCCACACCGTCACGAACCTGACCAAAGCCCTACTGGGAAGCGGGCTCGCCCCAGTTGATGCGTTCCACAGCATGCGGCGGGAACGACACCCGAGATCCGTCCTTCTGAGTAACGTGCACCCATCCGTGCTCGTCGATACGAATAATGCCCCCGACCGACTCGTCGAGCGCAACGCCGGGGCTGACGTATCCCGCCCCATGGGCCAGGTGCACTGTTCCGGGGTTCGCCTCAAGGCCTGCCATGACCTGATTGTCCAAGATTGAGTCCGGGGCCACCACCGGAGCCCTGTCATGCCCGCCCACGGGGCCTGGTATCCACCTCCGTGCCCTGGTCGGCCCGGGGCCGACTATCCGTTGCGTCCGCCCTTGCCGAAGGTCGGCTTTTCCAGGGCGGACGAGGGACCGTCCCGGTGGCCCGACGAAGCGGATGTGCCGCTGTGCGCGGTCGGACACGTCGGGTTTGTCGGTGCCGCCGCTGTGCTACACGTGGAACGGGACGGTCGTGACGACGACCTTCGGCAGGGGGCGCAGCGCCCTCCGTAGCCTGGCCGCGAGTCGGTTGTGCAGGAGGCGGTGGCGCCAGTGCCGTACGACGATCTCCGGGAGGATGACGGTCAGGGTGAGGTCCGGGCGCTGGTGGTGCAGCGACTCGATGTAGTTGACCAGCGGTGCGACGATCGCGCGATAGGGGGAGAGGACGATCTTCAACGGCAGGTGGTCGCCCCACAGGTTCCAGTACTCGCGGAAGCGTTGGGCCTCGTCCGAACTGGGGCTGATGTGGAGCGCGAGGACGGGCTGCCGGAGCGAGGCGGCGTAGGCCAAGGCTCGCATGCCGGCCTGGTCCAGTGCGGCGATCGGCACGATCGACAGGGGGTGGATCTCCTCGGGAGTCTCCTCGCTCTCCGCTTCGGCCGTGGTCTCGAACGGCGCTCCGGGCGCGGTGCCCGGTGTCTGTGAGGTGCCTCGTGTTGCGCCGTCCCCCGAACGCGGCGGTGTGATGGTACGGCTGGGGACTTCGACGGCATGGGGATGCAGGGCGATCGCCGCGCCGACCGTGTCGTAGTGGTGCCGGATTCGTGTTGTCACCAGGATGAACAGTCCCACCGTGAGCACGGCGAACCAGGCGCCCTCGGTGAACTTCGTGATGCCGGCGGTGACGAAGACGATCGCCGAGAGCAGGGCGCCGGTGGCGTTGAAGGCCAGGCTCTTGCGCCAGTGGCGGTCGCGCAGGCGCCACCAGTGCACGACCATGCCTGTCTGTGACAGTGTGAAGGCGAGGAAGACACCGACGGCATAGAGCGGGATCAGGGGGCCGGTCTTGCCGCCGAACGCCGCGTAGATCGCCGCCGCCGCGACGGAGAGCAGGATGATCCCGTTGCTGAAGGCCAGGCGGTCGCCCAGCCTCAGGAAGATCCGCGGTGCCTGGCGGTCGCGCGCCAGCAGGTACAGGACGCGGGGGAAGTCGTTGTAGGCGGTGTTGGCGGCGAGGAGCAGGATCGCGGCAGTGGCGGCCTGGGTGAAGACGTAGAAGAAACCCGAGCCGAAGGTGTGATGGGCGAGCTGTGACAGCACCGTCTCGTTCGCACGGGGCACGACGCCGTCGAGGTGGACCAGAGCGATCGTGCCCGCGAACAGGGCGACGAGCAGGCCGACCATCCAGGTCAGTGTCGTGCGGGCGTTGCGCCACTCGGTCGGCTGGAAGGCGGGCACCGCATTGGAGATCGCCTCGATGCCTGTCATCGCCGTCGAGCCGGAGGCGAAGGCACGCAGGACCAGGAGCAGGCTGATGCCCTCGGTCGCGGTCGGCTGTGGTGTCGCCGACGGGTGGAAACCGTGGCCGGCCGCATCGGACAGACCCACGGCGACGAGTGCGAGGACCGCGAGGACGAAGGCGTACGTCGGTGCGGCGAACAGCGCACCCGCCTGCCGCACACCGCGCAGGTTCCCGGCGAGCAGCACAGCGATCACGACGACGCCGATCGGCACGATATCGGGTTCGAGCGAGGGGATCGCCGAGGTGACCGCCGCCATCCCGGAGGCGATCGACACCGCGACCGTGAGGATGTAATCGGTCACCAGTCCGGCAGCGGCCGCCAGCCCGGGAACGCGGCCCAGGTTGGCGGTGGCGACGATGTACGAACCACCGCCGTGCGGATAGGCGCGGATCGTCTGGCGGTAGGACACCCCGACCGCGAGCATCAGGAACACGATCGTCACGGCGATCGGCACCGAGTACCGCAACCCGGCGGCACCGGCGAGGACGAGAACGGCCAGCATCGCCTCAGGTCCGTACGCGACCGAGGAGAGCGCGTCGGCGGAGAGCACCGGCAACGCCACCAGCTTGCGCATCCGCTCATGCGCGATCGCGGTGCTCCTCAGCGGAGCCCCGAGCAACACGTGTCGGACCCTGGAACCGACCCGGCCGAGCCGAGAAGTCCGTGTGTCCTCGCTGGTCGCCTCAACCGCCGGTGGTCGTCCGCCAACCGCGGCGACCCGCACGAAACGACCGAAGCGGACCGGCAGGACCTCAGAAGGAGCGGGATAACGACCGAGATCCGGATCCACCGGCAGCGCACGTCGCCATGCCTGCGGATCCCCGGCAACCCGACCCCACTCAAGCCCCACCCGGCGCAACACCCCGAGCTGCTCCGCGTCGAGCGCCGACAGCAGGGCGTCGGGGCTCGACGCGCCGCCTTCCTGGGCATCGCCATCGCCCCGCCTTGTACTCGACACAGCACACAGTGTTACGCATGGTGTCCCCCGCCCGGGGCAAGGCACACGCCGGGCCGTCACATGCTGGGCACGGCGGTCGGCGTCGAGCAGGTCGTGGCCGCGTCATTCCCGGATGTCACCTGCTTTGAACACCAGCAACCTCCGAGGTCTGTGGGCGTCTCCCATTCCCTATCGGGGGCGTGTGCGCTGCACTCGCCCGGTGTGTCGGTCGGGCGACTCGGCGCGACAACCGGCCACGCGGCGGTGCTGGTGGAAGCCTCCCCGGTCGCGGGCGGCCTGTCCGGCCCCTACGGTCGTGTTCTGGCGCAGGCTCGTCGGGAGTGGGAGGCCAGGATGCGGTACTACCGGTGGATACTCGAGACCCAGGACGACGACGGCCGCTGGTCCCAGCAGGACGGCGCTCCCATGCCGAACCCCCTGGAATACGACGGGCCACCCCAGCAGGCGGCCAACCACCTGCGGGACGTGTTCGTCCGCACCCTCTCCAGCCCCGCTCCCGGCCCCCGGGCGATCAGGGTCCGAGCCTGGGAGGGGCGACACTCGGTCGGCGAGCCTCAGGCCGAAACCGAGTGGTCGCGCGAGTAGCGGGATCAGTCGCGGCGCGCCGCATCACCGGTGCCTGCGCCGGACGTCCCTCCGTGCGGTACGGCTCCGATCATCGACTGCGAGGCTGCCGAGGAGCAAGGCATGATCTGGGCGCGCGGCGGTGCATGCCCGGGCGATGTCCGCGCTCTGCCTGCATGATCCGTGGTGCCGACGGGTGCGGGAGCCGACGGCGGGAAGTCAGGGTCGGGGCCGGCGGCGAACGGCATGGTGTCGTCCGCCGCTGATCGTCGTCACCCGTCGGCCCGTAGGTCTGCGATCGGCACACCTGCGGTTGTCAGGAGGTCGGTGCCGGTGCGCGTGTTGGCCGGGTCGGACGCCGCTGTCATCAGCCACTCGGCGGCGGAGGCCTCGGCCTCGGGGGGAATCACCAGGAGCTCCAGGCGCAGAGGGATGAAGGAGCACACCATCACCTCGTCCGCGTCCTGCTCCTGTTCGAACCACCCGACGTGGATGACGTGGCCTGCGACCGGGACCCGCCGGGGGATGACCGGCCAGTGCGTCGGATTCACGGTGACACGGGTGACCTTCCCCCACTTGGGGTCCAGTGCCGCCGCCAGCGGGGGGAGTTCACGCAGGAGGTCGTGCGAGTGCGGCCACCAGGCCCCGTCCAGCCGGCCCCGGGTGGCGCCCTCGGGTGTCAGGGAGAGGCGGACCGCCGGTTCCGGCCCCGGTGGGTCGGCAGCGGTGGGATCGAAGGTCGCGGTCATGTCGAACACCTGCCTCGGGCTCGCTTGTGGACGACCTGGCTACCGCCGCCAGGGCACCGCAGCTGTCCACTGGCCATGGACGGTGGGTTCTTCCACCGTACTCCGGCCACAGCCGGGCCCCGGGTGAGCAGGGGGCTGACAGTGGTGTTACCCGCTCGAGCTTCGAGGGGCCGTCGCTGTCGACGGCCAGTTCGTTGGCCTGATCCGTGCGCGACGGCGAGTCGCAGGAAGCGTTCGACCGAATGGTGTGTGCGCTGTTCTGTTGGGCGGGGCTGCGGCCGGTCCCTGCTGAGGGGCCGCCTACTGTTCTGGCATGGCGAGGTGATCGGCGGTGCCGCCGCGCCACTCGACCACGAAGGGGCTCGCGTCATCGGCCGTGGTCCCACCCCTCTCCCGCATCAGGGCGTGGGAGAGGTCCCGCACCATCTCCTGCACCCCGCCACTGGCGGGCCCGACGCGCTCGATGGCGGCGATCAGGCGTTCCTCACCGAACTGCTCTCCTCCGGTCTTGTGTTCCTCGACGAGGCCGTCGGTGTAGATCAGCACCCGGTCGCCGCGCCGGAGCTGCCGCGTGGTGATCTGCGGTGTGTCACCGCCGACGCCGACCGGCAGGGTTCCGGGGCCGTCCAGGGCCTGGATGACCCGGTGGTCGCGGATCAGCGGGGCGCGGGGTGGCCGGCGTTGACCCATTGAAGGTGGCCCGTTCCGATGTCGAGTCGCATCATCTGCGCTGTGACGAAGTGGTCGGGGCCGAACTGTCGGTCGATGGCGGCGTCCATGAACGCATACAGTTCGGCGAGCCCGACACCGGCGCGCCTGGCATGCCGGTAGGCGCCCACGGTGACGGTCGCCAGCACGACAGCGTTCAAGCCGTGGCCCATCGCATCGATCATGGCCAGATGCAGGATGTCGTCATTGAGGGCGTAGTCCAGGCTGTCGCCGGCGAGGTGCCGTCAGCCTGTGGGTGTTCGGCGGGGGCGGCATGGCGGAACGCCTCGCCGGCCCGGGAACCGTCGATGGGTACCGGATCCCCGACGGTGAGTCCTCTGCCCGGGAGCGGTACCAGGATGACTTGGCCGTAGTCCTGCAGGAGGATCGAGACGTCCCGGCCACCGATCGCGCGTACCCCACCCCTTCCGCCACCAACGGACCGATGAGCTGGGGCGGCATCTCGTGAGCCTGGTCCAGCAGCCGCTCGCCGAACCCTACCGGCCGGCCCGCCGCAGCCGTACGGTTCTCCCGTGCGAATTCCGCCATGGACACCTCGGCTTCCTTGCAGCAGCCTCTTCCTCGACGGGCCAGGGCCGTTTCAACAGTCCTGGTGAGCGTGTGAGTCCGTAGGTCATGGCGATGCAGGGTCGGGGCCTGGCCCGTCACGAACGCGTCGAAGCTCCGGTTGAACGGGGTGACCTTCCCAAGTCGTCCTGAACCGCCGGAGATGCTCCTATCGTCTGTCAAGCGGCCTGTGCGAGGTCGATTCTGGGGATGTCTGCGCAGGTCAGGGCCCTGAAAACCTCGCGGGCTACGTAGCGCTTGAGGCAGCGGATGATGTCCTTCTTCTGGAGTCCCTGTGCGGTGCGGCGGGCGATGTAGTCGCGGGTGCGCGGGTCGTGCCGCATCCGGACGACGACGATGCGGTAGAGGGCGGCGTTGGCGGACCGGTTGCCGCCACGGTTGAGACGGTGGCGGTCCCGCCGACCGGATGATGCGGGGATGGGGGCGACGCCGCACAGGTGGGCGAAGGCCGCCTCCGAGCGCAGACGTTCGGGGTTGTCGCCCACGGCAGCCAGCAAGCGGGCGGCGGTCTCGGGGCCGACACCCTTGACGGCGACGAGGTCAGGGGCGGCCTGGGTGGCGAGTGATGTCAACTCGGCGTCGTAGTCCGCGATTTCGCGGTCCAGATCCAGGTATCGGCGGGCCAGGCGGCGCAGGGTGAACTTCGCTGCGGCCGCCGGGGTGGGCCAGGTCGTCGGCCGGCCGGAGGCGGCTGCACGTGGCGATCAGGTCGGCTGTGGCCAGGCCGCGCAGTTGGGCGCGCAGGGCGTCGGGGGCGGTGATGAGTAGGCTGCGGATCTGGTTGATCGCCTGGGTGCGAGCCTTGACGGCGGAGGTGCGGGCGTTGTGCAGGACGCGAAGCGACTCGGCGGCGCCGTCGTGGGCTTTGGGCACGATGTCGGCGCGGCCGGCGGCGACGGTCTGCGCGGCGGCGTAGGCGTCGATCGGGTCGGACTTGCCCTGCCGGTGGCGTATTCGCCGGTCGGGTCGGTTGATGTCGAAGACGGTCAGGCCGGCCGCGGTCAGGACTCGGGCGAGTTGGGTGCCGTAGGAGCCGGTGCCTTCCACTCCCACGACGCTCACGGTGCCGGGGGAGTGGAGCCAGGCCAGCAGGGCGTGGTAGCCCTCGCTGGTGGTGGGGAACTGGGCATCGGCGAGGTGCCTGCCCAGGGCGTCGACGACGGCCGCGTGGTGGGTGTCGGTGTGGGTGTCGACGCCGCCGAAGACGTCGCGGGGCTGATCGGTCATGATGGTGGTGCTGTCCTTCCGGAAGCTTCAGGAGGCAGCACACGCCGGTCGGGCGGGCGGACAGAGCAGTGACGGGGGCTTCTTGCCCAAGCTCCTGACTTGTTGAATCGGACCCAGACGCACGGTCTGCAGCCGTAGCGTCCAGGGTGTCGGTCGGCACGGGCCCGCAGTGCTCCTTGCCGCCCACGGGCTGGCTCTCTGATAGCGTGCCGCCGCTCTGCGTCATCCCGTCCCCACGTCAGTCACAGCCCGGTGGATTCGGGCTCAGCGGTGGTCGCCGGTGCGCGCTCGTACGCGGCCATCGGTCAGTGGTCCGCGAACGCTCCGCAGCACGCCCTGGCCCGGCTGGGCGCCAGGGTCGTGGGCGCACTGGGCGTGCGCGTCGCACCGAGCGCCGCCACGATCCGGCGAGTCATCGGCCTGGTCTGCCCGGGCGGTCCGGCCGGCCTGACCGGCGCCGATCCGGTCGGCTCGGACTCGATCGCCGTGGACGGCAAAGCCACTCGCGGCTCCCGAAACGGCACCTCGCCCGCCGCTCACCTGTTGGCCGCGATGACCGGCGACGGCCGGACCGTCACCCAGCTGCGGGTGTCCGACAAGACCAATGAGATCACCTGCTTCACCGCGCTGCTGGCGCCCTACGACCTGACCGGAATCACGGTCACGGCCGATGCCCTGCACACCCAGCGCGGCCACGTCCGATTCCTGGTCGAGGAGAAGAAAGCCCACTACCTGCTGGTGGTCAAGGGCAACCAGCCCGAACTGCACCGCCGGCTCCGGGCGTTGCCCTGGAAGGACGTCATCGCCCGCCGCTACGACCGCGAGATGGGCCACGGCCGCAAGGAGACCCGCGTGACCAGGGCCCTCACCGTCACCAACCTCGGTCTGGACTTCCCCCACTCCGCCCAGGCCGCACGCATCCTGCGCTACCGTACCGACTTCAAGACCGGCACCGTCAGCCGCCAGACCATCTACGCGATCACCGACCTGACCTCACACCAGGCCTCGCCCCAGCGCCTCGGCCAACTCGCCAGGTCGCAACGGACCATCGAGAACCGGCTGCACTTCGTCCGCGACACCACCTTCGCCGAGGACGCCTCGAAGATCCGTACCGGCCGTGGACCCGAGAACATGGCGACCCTGCACAACCTCACGAGATCACCGGACTTTGCAACAGTCCTGCTCGACGGGCTTCCCTGCCTTGCCTCCACGTAGATCGGCGTACGCTGCAGCAGCATTTCCCCTATTTTTTTCAAATACTGATTCATGTGTACGGCGGGCTCGAATTCTCGCAATGCGGAGTATCCTGGAAGGTGCCGGTAGGAGTTACCGGTAGGACGATCGCGAGGAGGCGAATATGCAGATCACTGAGGCAGGATCCCTGGCTCTGCGACCCGTGATCGAAAAAATGTCCGCCTTTTCGGCGGGAAGATCGTAGGGTGAATGGGGGTCGGGGGGCGTGGATTCAGATCCTGCTGCCCTGGTCGGCGCTACGTCTACGCAGGCCGGAAGGCCGTTCCCCGCAGCGATGCGGGGAACGGCCTTTTCCTGGGGCGGGGGCCGTGTGTCATGGTTCGGCGGAGGACGGTTGTGCCGGCGTCCGGCTGTGGTGAAGTAGGCGGCGCGGGTGGCGGCGACTGCTGTAACGGGCCCCACCCGGCACGGCGGGAGCGGCGCCGTAGAAGATCCGCTTGCCGACCTCTACCAGGGCGAGGTAGCCGATGACCATGCCAACGAGCGCGGCGAAGAACGCGCCCGGCAGGGGATGGAAGCCGAGTGTAGCGGTCACGGGCGTGGCGGGGATGAGCGTGCCGACGGTGACGACACCGAGGGCCGCGAGGGTGAGCGGCAGGCTGGGATGGATGCGGAAGAACGGGATGTGGCGGGTACGGATCGCGAAGATGACCAGGGTCCGGGTGGCCAGGGACTCGACGAACCAGCCGGAGCGGAACTGCTCGGGTCCGGAGTGGAAGACCCCGAGCATCACCCCGAAGGTGAGGAAGGCGAAGACCGAGCTGAACGGACCGAAGTAGAGCATGAAGCGGCAGATGAAGCCGATGTTCCCAGTGCGAGGGGCGGCGGAACTGCTCCTCGTCGACGTTGTCGGTGGGGATGGCCAGCTGGTGGTGTCGTACAGCAGGTTGTTGAGCAGGATCTGAGGCGGAAGCATCGGCAGAAAGGGCAGGAACAGCGAGGCGCCGGCGGCGGAGGCCATGTTGCCGAAGTTGCTGGAGGTGCCCATCAGCACGTATTCGATGGTGTTGGCGAAGATCCTCCGCCCTTCGGCGACGCCGTCGGCGAGCACGTTGAGGTCCTTCTCCAGCAGGATGACGTCGGCGGCGTCCTTGGCGACGTCGGTGGCCGAGTCGACCGAGATTCCCATGTAGACCGCGTGCAGGGCGAGTGCGTCGTTGACGCCGTCGCCGAGGAAGGCGACCCCGCGGCCGCCGTGCCGTTGGGCGTGCACGATGCGGGCCTTGTCCTCCGGGGTGACCCGGGCGAAGACGGTGGTGTGTGCGATGGCTGCGGCGAGTTGGGGTTCGTCGACTGCGTCGAGGTCGGTGCCGGTCAGCGCGCCGCCCTCGGCCAGTCCCAGGTCGCGGCAGACCTTGGCGGCGACGGCGGGGTTGTCGCTGGTGACGACCTTCACCTCATCGTCGGTGCCACTCCGTGGTCCGGAGTGGTGGCTGACCGTGAACGCCCTCCGCTCCGATGCGCCGGCCGCAGCCCGTGCGCAGCTGTGGCCGGTGTCCTCGCGGTACGGCGAGGACACCGGCGGCTGTGGCGTCCGGCCCGGCACGTGGGGACCGCCGGCCGTGTGGTTCTCGGTCGGAGCGCACCCCCTCGACGTCACACCGGCACGATGTCCCACCGTCCCGCTCGGCGTGCTCCGCCTGCGTGCTGCGTGGCGCAATCTGCCGAGCGCCGGGGGTCCGGGGTCAGAGTTTGAACATCGTGGTGTAGGGGTGGGTGATGCGTTCCTGCCGTGATCCGAAGTCGACGAGTACCGCGATGTCGCCGTCACCTTCGACGTCGATGACTCGGCCGAGGCCGTACCTGTCATGGGTGACCCGGTCGCCGACGGCGAAGTGCTTGGGCGGCGCCTTTGTCCGAGGCTTGAAGGGGCTGGTGGGCAGGGGGCGGCGACCTGCTGAAGATTTTGTCATTCCGGCCAGTATGCCCCTGGAAGCGCGGGCGCGGGCCTCTCAAGTGCATACGAGTTCGAGTCGGGCCGGAATGCCGCGTCCGCCGTCGGTGGAGCTGCTGGACGCGGTCGAGTACACCGCGGAGCGCTGGGACTACCTCGCCGGGGTGCTGAGCCAGGACTGGCGCACCTACGACGAGGAATCGCGCGAGATCGGCTCGGCCATCGCCGCCGTGCACGGCGGCCTGTGCGAGCGACTTCGGATCGACCCGGCGGAGCTCGCCGAGCGTCTTGCGAGGCTGTCCGCCGTCTGCGAGACGGATTCGTGCCTGTACCCGACCGGTCGGTACCGGCACCTGCTCGGCCGCGACGGCCTGGAGGCGTTCGAGCGGAGGTGGAAGGAACAGCGCGGCTGGTAGCCGGACTCGCCCGGTTACCGACGTCAGGGGCAGTCCGGCTTTGTCGAGCTTGGCGGCTGGTTCCGCTTCACCCTCCTCGAGGCCCTGTTCGCCCGCACCACAACCCTGGAGGGAATCCTCGACGCTGCCTTGCCTCTGATGCCCATGGCCAACGACTTCACCGTCGAACGCGACTGGGGACCGTTCATGCTGCGTGCCTTCCCCGACGGTAACGCCGGCGAGGCGGCCCTCACCGACGCTCAGCACCGACTCCTCAGCGCCATCGCGGCCAAGGGCGACTGCTGGGGCAACATCGGCAACAAGATCACATGGTTGCGCAGAGCCGGACTACCGACGGACCGCGCCTCTCTCCGCGTCCTCCTGGTAAACCCTGACCGGGCCGCCGACGTATGACGAAGCGTGAAGAGCTGGGACCGTGGCGGCTCTGACGCCGAGGACGCCCGCCTGACGGGCCTGCTGCTCGGCACCCGCCTGCCGTCGGTGTCCGGCGGTCCGATCGCCTATGCCACCACCGGCACCGCCGACCGGGCCGCCACCGCCGCCGAGGGGGAGTGACCCGCTGATGGACCGCAAGACGTACACCGCCGAGCTCGCCGGTCTGCGCGAGCTGCGCACCGAGATCACGGCCGCGGAGAAGCAGGTCGCAGCTGCGCAGAAGGAGCTGGACAAGCTCACCGCCCAGCGCTCGCGCCGCGTGGCCGGGCCGCGGGGTACGAGGGCGCCCAGGCGTCGGCCATCGCGAAGGGCTCGGGCCTGTCGGTGGGCGACGTCGTGCGGATCGCCCCGCTGCTGGACCCGACTCCGGCCGCCGTCCGCGTCGCCAAGGCCGACGACCAGGCCGCCACCGTTGCGCCCGTCCAGGCGCTGGCACCGGCGGCCGCGCCGGTCGTCGAGCCGGCGGTCGCGGTGGCCCCGGTCCTGACTCGCCCTGCCGCCGTACTCGAGCAGCCGGCCCAAGCCCCGACCCCGGTCGAGGACCGAGCCGTCGCCGAGCAGCCCGTCCCCACCGCCCCCCATCGGTCCCGCCGCCGCTGCGCCGGTTGTCCCGGAGGCCTCGGTCGCTTCGGTCGCTGCCGCGCCGCGTCTGGTGGTCGAGGCCGGGCCGCGTGAGCTGCCCATCCTCCCTGAAGGCCCGGCAGGCGCGCGGTTCGAGGCCGTGAGACGGGCCTGGTCTCCAAGCGCCCCAACTTCACGCAGCAGGCCCGCGTGGACGCCCGGGAGCGCGAGACTATGGGGCGGCTGGAGGCCGGCTGCCCCGGCGAGATGCTGACCGTGACCCTCGCCCGCTGATTCCGGGTGCCTCCTCCGCGCATCGAGCGCGAGCCGGCGGTCGAGGCGGGGAGGGTGTCTGCGGAGCGGCGTCGGCGGTGTTCGGCCTGGCGGCGGCGCGGCGTCTGGTGGCGCCGCTCCTGACCCCGCCTCACCCCGCCGCAGGCCGCTGACCTGCGCCGGGGGAGTTTGGGCACCCCCGCTGGCCTGCACTGGGCAGTTTTGCCCCGGGGCGGTGGTGAGTTTGTCCGCCCCGGGGCAGCCGTCGCCGACGCCGTCCGGCCGCGCCC
>NZ_JAHSQD010000005.1 GCF_020103755.1 Streptomyces sp. LS1784 | reverse complement strand
ACCACCTCCTCGGCGGCGGTGCCCACGTACCGGACGGCGCCCGCGCCGCCGTGCAGTGCCCCGGCCACCGCCAGCAGCGCCGCCCCCGGGTAGGTCGCCGAACCGGCCGCCACCCCGACCACGCCGCGCCGGTACTTGTCGCTCTCCGCGCCCGGCACCGGCAGCAGCGCCGCCACGTCCGCGTGCTGGAGCGCCGTCACCTCCGCGGCGGGCAGCTCCAGTCCGATGCCGACCAGCTGCACGGCGCCCGCGTACTCGGCCCCCGGGTCCACCAGCAGCCCGGGCTTGTAGGTGCCGAAGCAGACCGTGACGTCCGCGCGCAGGGCCGCACCCGGCACCTCGCCGGTGTCGGCGTCCACCCCGCTCGGCAGGTCCACCGCCACCACGATCCCGGACCGCCGGGCCTGCGCGTACGGCCGGGCCTCCGGGCGCAGCCCGCCCCGGCCGCCGATGCCGACGATGCCGTCCAGCACCAGGTCCGCACGCGAGAAGTCGGCCAGGCCGACTTCCTGCTCCACCGCCACCCGCCCACGGGCGGCCCGCAGCGCGGCCAGCCCGCCCGGGTGCGCCTTCTCCGGCGTCAGCAGCACCGCCGTCACCCGCGCCCCGCGCCGGGCCAGCGCGGCCCCGGCGTACAGGGCGTCACCCCCGTTGTCCCCGCTGCCCGCGAGCACCGTCACCCGGCTGCCGTACACCCTCCCCCGGCGCCGGGTCAGCAGCCGGGCGCAGGTCGCCGCCAGTCCGGCGGCCGCCCGCTGCATCAACGTTCCCTCCGGCAGCCGTGCCATCAGCTCGCCCTCGGCGGCCCGGACGGCTTCCACCCGGTGTGCATGACGCATGGCAGGGGCTCCTTCAGCAGTCGACGTACCGCCGACGCTAACCCGCGCCCCCGCCCCACGGGAGCCGGGCCTGCGGCACACTTTCGAGTGACAACCACTTCGATCCCCCACCGGCTTGAGTCCGTGCACCTACCTTGTGGCTCGGTACGAACCAGCAGGAGGGAGAAGGGCCATGGTCGCCATGCCGGCAGTCGAGCACCCGCTGGGCGAGGACAGCCTCCTCCAGGCGTTTCTGGAGCTGGACACCCCGCTGGGAAGCAAGGCCGAATTCATCGAAGGGGAGATCGTCGTGACACCGCCACCGGATGGACAACACGAGGGCGCGGTCTCGAAACTCGCCAAGCAGTTCTTTCGGAACGCCGCGATCGATTTGGACATCGCAGGGGTCAAGGGCCTGATCACCCCCAGAGGCCGGTTCATCCCCGACGGCACCGTCGTTCCGGCCGACCACTTCGACCATCTGGATTCCTGGGCCCCGGCGGACGACGTCCTCCTCGTCTTCGAGGTCACCTCGACCAATCCACACAAGGACCGCGAGCCCAAGCGAAGGGGATACGCCGCCGCCGGCATCCCGTGCTACCTACTGATCGACCGCAGCGACGGCACGGTCACGCTGTTCACCAACCCTGAGGACGGGGACTACATCACCCAGAGCAAGGTCGAGTTCGGCAAGACGATCGACCTGCCCACTCCGTTCTCCTTCACGCTCGACACGGCGCCCCTGCGGTAGGACGCAGCCACCGCAGGGGCGCCGTTGCCGACGAGCGCGGACTACTCGACGGTGACCGACTTCGCCAGGTTGCGCGGCTGGTCGACCTCGTGGCCCTTGGCCGTGGCCAGCTCGCAGGCGAAGACCTGGAGCGGGACGGTGGAGACCAGCGGCTGGAGCAGCACCGGGGTGACCGGGATGCGGATCAGGTGGTCGGCGTACGGCACGACCGCCTCGTCGCCCTCCTCGGCGATCACGATCGTGCGGGCGCCGCGGGCCCGGATCTCCTGGATGTTGGAGACGATCTTGTCGTGCAGGATCGACCGCCCGCGCGGCGAGGGCACGACCACCACGACCGGCAGCCCCTCCTCGATCAGCGCGATCGGGCCGTGCTTGAGCTCGCCCGCCGCGAAGCCCTCGGCGTGCATGTACGCCAGCTCCTTGAGCTTGAGCGCGCCCTCCAGGGCCACCGGGAAGCCGACGTGGCGGCCGAGGAACAGCACCGAGCGGGCGTCGGCCAGCGAGCGGGCCAGCTCGCGCACCGGCTCCATGGTCTCCAGGACCTGCTCGACCTGCTTCGGCGCGTCGCCGAGCTCCTTGATGACGGCGAAGATCTCGTCGCCCCACTTGGTGCCGCGCACCTGGCCCAGGTACAGGGCGACCAGGTAGCAGGCGACCAGCTGGGTCAGGAACGCCTTGGTGGAGGCGACCGCGACCTCCGGGCCGGCGTGGGTGTACAGCACCGCGTCCGACTCGCGCGGGATGGTGGAGCCGTTGGTGTTGCAGATCGCCAGCACCTTGGCACCCTGCTCACGGGCGTGCCGCAGGGCCATCAGGGTGTCCATGGTCTCGCCGGACTGCGAGATCGCGATGACCAGCGTGCCCGGGCCCATGATCGGGTCGCGGTAGCGGAACTCGGAGGCGACCTCGACCTCGCAGGGGATGCGGGTCCAGTGCTCGATCGCGTACTTGGCGATCATGCCGGCGTGGAAGGCCGTGCCGCAGGCCACGATGACGACCTTGTCGACCGAGCGCAGGTCGGCGTCGGAGATCCGCAGCTCGTCCAGGGTCAGCCGGCCGTCGGTGCCGATCCGGCCGAGCAGGGTGTCGGCGACCGCCTTCGGCTGCTCGGCGATCTCCTTGAGCATGAAGTAGTCGTAGCCGCCCTTCTCGGCGGCGGAGGCGTCCCAGTCGACGTGGTACTCGCGCACGTCGGCGGGGGTGCCGTCGAAGTTGGTGACGGTCACGCCCTCCCGGCGCAGCTCGACCACCTGGTCCTGGCCCAGCTCGATCGCCTCACGGGTGTGGGCGATGAAGGCGGCGACGTCCGAGGCGAGGAAGTTCTCGCCCTCGCCGCGGCCGACCACCAGCGGCGAGTTGCGGCGGGCACCGACCACCACGTCCGGCGCGTCCGCGTGCACGGCGACGAGGGTGAAGGCGCCCTCCAGCCGACGGCAGACCACCCGCATGGCCTCGGCGAGGTCGCCCGTGTAGGCCTCGCCCAGCAGGTGGGCGACGACCTCGGTGTCGGTCTCGGACCGGAGGGTGTGGCCGCGCTCGGCGATCTCGGCGCGCAGCTGGGCGAAGTTCTCGATGATGCCGTTGTGCACCACGGCCACCCGCTGGTGGTCGTCCAGGTGGGGGTGGGCGTTGGCGTCCGTCGGGCCGCCGTGGGTGGCCCAGCGGGTGTGGCCGATGCCGGTGGTGCCGCCGGGCAGAGGGGTCTCGGCGAGCGACTTCTCCAGGTTGGCGAGCTTGCCCGCCCGCTTGTCGGTGGCCAGGGTCCACTGCCCCTCGGAGTCCTGGACCTGCACTGCGACGCCGGCCGAGTCGTAACCCCGGTACTCCAGGCGCTGCAGGCCGGCGATTACTACGTCGAGGGCTGACTGAGCGCCCACATATCCAACAATTCCGCACATGCGTGCCAGCATAAGGGCGGTTCCGCGACCGCATTCCCGCCGCGCGGGAACGCTGCGTGACCGACACCACAGCCACCGTGAACGCCGCCACGGCTCACAATGGAGCATGTGCTGACCGAACTCTGTACGCGGGGCGCCGCCACGCCCGGCCCGTCACCGTCCCCCTACGTGGACCTCAGCCGGGCCGAGTGGAGCGCGCTGCGCGAGCGTACGCCGCTGCCGCTGAGCGCCGAGGAGGTGGAACGGCTGCGCGGCCTCGGTACCGCCCTCGACCTGGACGAGGTCCGCGACGTCTACCTGCCACTGTCGCGCCTGCTGAACCTGTACATCCACGCCACGCACGAGCTGCGCGGCACGCTGGGCACCTTCCTGGACACCCCGGACACCGAGCGCACCCGCACCCCGTTCATCATCGGCGTGGCCGGCTCCGTCGCCGTCGGCAAGTCCACCACCGCCCGCCTGCTCCAGGCGCTGCTCGCCCGCTGGCCCGAGCACCCGCGGGTCGAACTGGTCACCACCGACGGCTTCCTGCTGCCCAACGCGGAACTGCGCCGCCGCGGCCTGATGGCCCGCAAGGGCTTCCCCGAGTCGTACGACCGCCGGGCGCTGATGCGCTTCGTCGCGGACGTGAAGGCGGGCAAGGAGCGGGTCAGCGCGCCGGTCTACTCGCACCTGGTGTACGACATCGTGCCGGACGAGCGGCTGACCGTGGAGCGCCCGGACATCCTGATCGTCGAGGGCCTGAACGTGCTCCAGCCGGCCCTGCCCGGCACCGACGGCCGCACCCGCCTCGCGGTGGCCGACTACTTCGACTTCTCGATCTACGTCGACGCCCGGACCGACGACATCGAGCACTGGTACCTGGACCGCTTCCGCAAGCTGCGGCAGACCGCCTTCCAGGACCCGAACTCCTACTTCCGCCGCTTCACCGAGGTGCCGGAGGAGGAGGCGATGGAGTACGGCCGGCAGGTCTGGCGCACCATCAACAAGCCCAACCTGCTGGAGAACGTGCTGCCGACCCGCGGCCGGGCCACCCTGGTCCTCCAGAAGGGCCCGGACCACAAGGTCCGCCGGGCGCTGCTGCGCAAGCTCTGAGCGCACGTCGAAGGGCCCCCGCGGCGCGGGGGCCCTTCGACGTGTCCGGGGCTCAGCCCAGGTGGGTGCGCACCGCCTCGGCCAGCCGCTGGGCGACCGTCTCGGCCTGCGCCGGGTCGGCGGCCTCGACCATCACCCGGACCAGCGGCTCGGTGCCCGACGGGCGCAGCAGCACCCGGCCGGTGGAGCCCAGCTCGGCCTCGGCCGCGGCGACCGCGGCGGCCAGCTCGGTGCTGGTCCTCACCCGGGACTTGTCGACGCCCTTGACGTTGATCAGCACCTGCGGCAGCCGGGTCATCACGGCGGCCAGGTCGGCCAGCGGCTGCTTGGTGGCGGCCAGCCGGGCGCCCAGCATCAGGCCGGTCAGGGTGCCGTCACCGGTGGTGGCGTGGTCCAGCAGGATCACGTGGCCGGACTGCTCGCCGCCCAGCGCGAAGCCGTGCTCCTTCATCGCCTCCAGCACGTAGCGGTCGCCGACGGCGGTCTCCACCAGCTCGACGCCCTCGCGCTCCATCGCCAGCTTGAAGCCGAGGTTGGACATCACGGTGGCCACCACGGTGTTGCGGCGCAGGGTGCCGGCCTCCTTCATGGCGACCGCGAGGATGGCGATGATCTGGTCGCCGTCCACCTCGTTGCCCTCGGCGTCGGCGGCCAGGCAGCGGTCGGCGTCGCCGTCCAGGGCGATGCCCAGGTCCGCCCGGTGCTCCTTCATCGCGGCGCGCAGCCGGTCCAGGTGGGTGGAGCCGACGCCGTCGTTGATGTTGAGGCCGGTGGGCTCGGCCCCCAGGGTGTGGACCACCTCGGCGCCGGCCCGGGCGAAGGCCTCGGGGGCGACGTAGGCGGCCGCGCCGTGGGCGCCGTCGATGACGACCTTGATGCCGTCCAGGCGGTTGGGCAGCACGCCGATCAGGTGGGCGACGTACCTGTCGAAGCCCTCGGTGTACTCGCGCACCCGGCCGACGGCCGCGCCGGTCGGACGGTTCCAGTCCTCGTCGCCGAGCGTGTGCTTGCGGTAGTGGGCCTCGATCGCGTCCTCGATCCGGTCGTCCAGCTTGTGGCCGCCGCGGGCGAGGAACTTGATGCCGTTGTCCGGCATGGCGTTGTGGCTGGCGGACAGCATCACGCCGAAGTCGGCGCCGAGCGCGCCGGTGAGGTACGCCACGGCCGGGGTGGGCAGGACGCCGACCCGCAGGACGTCGACGCCGGCGCTCGCCAGACCGGCGATGACGGCGGCCTCCAGGAACTCGCCCGAGGCACGCGGGTCACGGCCGACCACCGCGACCGGCCGGTGGCCGTCGAAGGCTCCGGCCTCGCCGAGCACATGGGCCGCCGCGACCGACAGGCCGAGCGCCAGCTCCGCCGTCAGGCCCTCGTTGGCCACCCCGCGTACGCCGTCCGTACCGAAGAGTCGTCCCACTGTCCCGTCCTCCATCACCACTGCTCGGAACCCAACCGATGATCCCGGCCGCCGCACCATAGCCGGGGAACACGTCGCCCCGGAGTACACGGGGTACTCCGGGGCGACGGTTTCGCGCAACCAGGGGGTGCGCCGCCAGGGCGGACCGCACCCCCGGGGAGGCGATTAGCGCTTGCTGTACTGCGGCGCCTTGCGGGCCTTCTTCAGACCGGCCTTCTTGCGCTCGACGGCGCGGGCGTCACGGGTCAGGAAGCCGGCCTTCTTCAGCGCGCCGCGGTTGTTGTCCACGTCGGCCTCGTTCAGGGCACGGGCAACGCCGAGGCGCAGCGCGTAGGCCTGGCCGGAGACGCCGCCACCGCTGATGCGGGCGACGACGTCGTAACGGCCGTCCAGCTCCAGGAGCTTGAAGGGCTCGTTCACGGTCTGCTGGTGCACCTTGTTGGGGAAGTAGCCCTCAAGGGTGCGACCGTTGATCTTCCACTGGCCGGTGCCGGGGACGATGCGCACGCGGGCGATCGCCTCCTTGCGGCGGCCAAGGCCAGCGCCCGGGACGGCCTCGCCGAAGCGGCCGGCCAGGGACTCGGAGGTGTAGCTCTCCTCGGAGGTGTACTCGCCCTCGACGACGGTCTCGTCGAAGTCGACCTCAAGGGTTTCAGTGGTCTCGGCCACGGTGTTCCTCAGCTCTTTTCAGTGTTGGGGGGCTTGGTGGCCGAATTACTGCGCGACCTGGGTGATCTCGAACGGCACCGGCTGCTGGGCAGCGTGCGGGTGCTGGTCGCCCGAGTAGACCTTCAGCTTCGAGAGCATCTGGCGGCCCAGGCTGTTCTTGGGGATCATGCCCTTGATGGCCTTCTCGACGGCCTTCTCCGGGTTCTTGTCCAGGAGGTCGTCGTAGCGCACCGAGCGCAGACCGCCCGGGAAGCCCGAGTGGCGGTAGGCCAGCTTCTGGGTCTTCTTGTTACCGGACAGGTGCACCTTGTCGGCGTTGATGATGATGACGAAGTCACCAGTGTCAACGTGCGGCGCGTAGATCGCCTTGTGCTTGCCCCGGAGGAGGTTGGCGGCCTGGGAAGCCAGGCGGCCGAGCACGACGTCGGTCGCGTCGATGACGTGCCACTGACGCTGGACGTCGCCGGGCTTGGGGCTGTACGTACGCACGGTCGTAGCCTTCGCTTTTCAGTGAGTGAGTCCTGACAGGAGCACCCGGACGGAAGAGCAGCCTGGCCATCCTTGGACGCAATTCAAGGGGGACCGCTGGTCGACGACCTGATGTCTCCGGCGTACCGACCTCTCACGTGAGATAGAGCGAGCCAATACGCACATCAAGCGTCCAGGTTACCGGCACGGCCGGGACGGGTCAAAACTCGCCCGGACCCCTCCCCGCCGGAGGCGCGGCCGTCACTCAGCGTTCGCGCTCCACCCGGGTCACGTCCCAGACCGGCTCCGACGACTCGTACACCCGGCCGTCCGCGCCGAACACCAGGAAGCGGTCGAAGGTCTTGGCGAACCAGCGGTCGTGGGTGACGCACAGCACGGTGCCGTCGAAGGCCTCCAGGCCGGCCTGCAGGGCCTCGGCGCTCTCCAGGTCCAGGTTGTCGGTCGGCTCGTCGAGCAACAGGGCCGTCACGCCGGAGAGTTCGAGCTTGAGGATCATCAGCCGGGCCTGCTGCCCGCCGGACAGCGACTCGAACTTCTGCTCCTCCTGGCGGTCCAGCTCGTACCGGCGCAGCGCCCCCATCGCGGCGCCGCGGCTGAGCGCGTGCTCCTCCTCGACGATCGACCGCACCGTGCGGCCGAACAGCTCCGGGTGGGCGTGGGTCTGCCGGAAGTGGCCGGGGACGACCCGGGCGCCGAGCTTCCACTCGCCGGTGTGCGCGACCGTCCCGTCACCGGCCAGCAGCCGCAGGAGGTGCGACTTGCCGGCGCCGTTGGCACCCAGCACCGCGACCCGCTCGCCGTAGAAGACCTCCAGGTCGAAGGGCTGCATCAGTCCGGTGAGCTCCAGCTGCTCCATGGTGAAGGCGCGCACGCCGGTGCGCCCGCCCTTGAGCCGCATGGTGATGGACTGCTCGCGCGGCGGCGCCTCCGGCGGGCCAGCGTCCTCGAACTTCTTCAGCCGGGTCTGCGCGGCGGAGTAGCGGGAGGCCATGTCGTGGCTGACGGAGGCGGCCTGACGCAGGGTGACGACCAGCTTCTTGAGCTTGGCGTGCTCCTCGTCCCAGCGGCGGCGCAGCTCCTCGAAGCGCTCGAAGCGGGCCTTGCGGGCCTCGTGGAAGGTCTCGAAGCCGCCGCCGTGCACCCAGACGCTGCTGCCGGCCGCTCCGGACTCGACACTGATGATCTTGTCGGCGGTCCTGGAGAGCAGCTCGCGGTCGTGCGAGATGAACAGGACCGTCTTCTGGGTGGCCTTGATGGCCTCCTCCAACCAGCGCTTCGCCGGGACGTCCAGGTAGTTGTCGGGCTCGTCGAGCAGGAGCACCTCCTCCGGGCCGCGCAGCAGCGCCTCCAGGACGAGCCGCTTCTGCTCGCCGCCGGAGAGGGTGTTCAGGCCGCGCCACTGGGCCTTGTCGAAGGGCATGCCGAGGGCCGCCATGGTGCAGACGTCCCAGTCGGTCTCGTAGTCGTAACCGCCGACGTCGGCCCAGTCGGAGAGCGCCTGGGCATAGGCCATCTGCGTCTTCTCGTCGTCCTGGGCGATCATCGCCAGCTCTGCGGCGTCCACCGCGCGGGCCGCCTTGGCGATCCGCTCCGGGGCGACCGACACCAGCAGGTCGCGCACCGAGGCGTCGGCCGGCAGGGCGCCAGGGGTGGACTGCTGGTCCTCACGGCCGGTGGTGCCGACGAACTGGCGCATCACGCCGAGCCCGCCGCTGATCGTCACCGAGCCGCCGTGCGGCTGGATGTCCCCCGCGATCATCCGCAGCAGGGTGGTCTTGCCGGCCCCGTTGGCACCGACCAGGGCGACCGCGGCGCCCTCGCCGACCCGGAAGGACGCGTCGTCGAACAGCACCCGCCCGTCCGGCAGGTAGTACTCCAGGTGCGAAATCTCGACGTGTCCCATGCGGACGATTCTCGCAAGCGGACGCCTCCGGCCAAAACGGATTATGCGGGAGCGGCCTGCCCGGGCAGGGTGCGCATCCGCCGGGCCAGCCGGTTGCGCTCGGCCAGCTGGTCGTCCGGCGGGTAGCCGACCTCCTCCAGCGTGAGCCCGTACGGCCGGATCACGTTGACGGCGGAGTTGCGCACCCCGCCGGCCAGCACCTCGCCGGGGAACTCCACCGGCCGGTGCCCGTCACCGACCAGCAGCATCGCGCCGACCAGCGCCCGGACCATGTTGTGGCAGAAGGCGTCGGCCCGGATGGTGGCGACCGCGAGCGAGCCCTCCTGGGCGGCGTAGGAGTCCACCGGGACACGGTCCCAGTGCAGCTCCAGCAGGGTGCGGATGGTGGTGGCGCCCTCGCGCTTCTTGCAGTACGCGGCGAAGTCGTGCTCGCCGAGCAGCAGTTGCGCGGCCGCGTTCATCCTGTCGATGTCCAGCGGCCGGTCGTGCCAGAGCACGTGGCCGCGCAGCAGCGGGTCCACCCCGCCGGGGTGGTCGGCGACCCGGTAGGCGTACCGGCGCCAGATCGCCGAGAAGCGGGCGTCGAACCCGGGCGGCGCCTCGCCGACCCGGTAGATCCGGACGTCCCCGGGGAGCCGGCCGGCCAGCCGACGCAGCAGCTTCTCCCGGTGCGCCGCCCACAGCTCGGCCGGCAGGTCGACGTGGGCGACCTGGCCGCGGGCGTGCACCCCGGCGTCGGTGCGGCCGGCCACGGTCAGCGGGAACAGCTCCGGGCTGCGGGTGACGATCTGGAGCGCGCTCTCGATCTCCTCCTGGACCGTCCGGCGGCCGCCCTTCTGGCGGGCCCAGCCGGAGAACTCGGCGCCCTGGTAGGCGAGGTCGAGCCGAACCCGGACGTACCCGTCGGCCGGGCCGTCCTTCACCGGCGGCTGCTCGGCGCAATCGTTGACCACTGCTTCTCAACTCCCGGACTGCTCTGATCGGCCAATGGACGGGAACGGGCCCGCTCCCCCATCGCTGGGGAAGCGGGCCCGCGAACACCTGGAGGTGTCAGGCCTGCTCGGCCTCGGCAGCCTCGTCGGCCTTGGTCTCCTCGACCTTGGCCTCCTCGGCCTCCTTGACGGCGCGCTTGGTGGCGGCCTCGGCCTCGCCGACGGCGGTCTGCGCGACGGTCAGCGCCTCGACCAGCTCGATCACGGCCATCGGGGCGTTGTCGCCACGACGGGGACCGATCTTGGTGATGCGGGTGTAGCCACCCGGGCGGTTCTCGTAGCGCGGCGCGATCTCGGTGAAGAGGGTGTGCAGCACGGCGATGTCGGTGATCGTCTTGCGCACCAGGCGACGGTTGTGGATGTCGCCCTTCTTCGCCTTGGTGATCAGCTTCTCCGCCAGCGGGCGCAGGCGGCGGGCCTTGGCCTCGGTGGTGGTGATGCGACCGTACTGGAACAGCTCACGGGCCAGACCGGCGAGCAGCAGCGGCTCGTGGTGCGGGCCACCGCCCAGGCGGGCACCCTTGGTGGGACGCGGCATGGAATTACTCCTTGAATCTCCGACTGCGGCCGTACCAGGTACCGCAGCGGGCGTACGGGCACTGTGCCCGTACGGCTTTCATGACGACGGGGGCGGCTCCGTGGAACCGCCCCCGCGGCCAAATCTCTTAGTACTGCTCGGTCTCGGCGAAGTGCGAGTCGTCGAGGTCGTCGGCGCCGAAGGCGTCGGCGGCAGCGGTCGGGTCGAACCCGGGCGGGCTGTCCTTGAGGGCCAGGCCCATGCCGGCCAGCTTCGCCTTGACCTCGTCGATCGACTTCGCACCGAAGTTGCGGATGTCGAGCAGGTCGGCCTCGGAGCGGGCGACGAGCTCACCCACGGTGTGGATGCCCTCGCGCTTGAGGCAGTTGTAGGAGCGGACGGTGAGCTCCAGCTCCTCGATCGGCAGCGCCAGGTCGGCGGCCAGGGCGGCGTCCGTCGGGGACGGGCCCATGTCGATGCCCTCGGCGTCGATGTTCAGCTCGCGGGCGAGGCCGAACAGCTCCACCAGGGTCTTGCCGGCCGAGGCCATGGCGTCGCGCGGACGCATGGCGGGCTTGGTCTCGACGTCGACGATCAGCTTGTCGAAGTCGGTCCGCTGCTCGACACGGGTGGCCTCGACCTTGTAGGTGACCTTCAGCACCGGGCTGTAGATCGAGTCGACCGGGATGCGGCCGATCTCCTGGCCGGAGGCCTTGTTCTGGACGGCGGAGACGTAGCCGCGACCGCGCTCGACGGTCAGCTCCATCTCCAGCTTGCCCTTGCCGTTCAGGGTGGCGAGGACCAGCTCGGGGTTGTGCACCTCGACACCCGCCGGCGGGGCGATGTCGGCGGCGGTGACGACACCCGGGCCCTGCTTGCGCAGGTACATCACGACCGGCTCGTCGTGCTCCGAGGAGACGACCAGCTGCTTGATGTTGAGGATGAGGTCGGTCACGTCCTCCTTGACGCCCGGCACGGTGGTGAACTCGTGCAGGACGCCGTCGATGCGGATGCTGGTGACAGCGGCACCCGGGATCGACGACAGGAGCGTGCGGCGCAGGGAGTTGCCGAGGGTGTAGCCGAAGCCCGGCTCCAGCGGCTCGATCACGAACCGCGAGCGGAACTCGTCGACGACCTCTTCGGTCAGCGAGGGACGCTGAGCGATGAGCATGTTTTGATCCTCCAGTCTTCGGCGCCCACTATTTGACGCCGAACGAATGGCCGTGAGGCGGTGGCCTCACGCCAAGCGTACGGGCTCCCGAGGACAGTTTCTCAATCAACTGTGTGGGAGCCCGTACGAGGTTTAAAGCAGAACCCAGCGTGCCCGAAGGCGCTGCGTCAGACGCGGCGGCGCTTCGGCGGACGGCAGCCGTTGTGCGGGGTGGGGGTGACGTCCTGGATCGAGCCGACCTCCAGGCCGGTGGCCTGGAGCGAACGGATCGCGGTCTCGCGGCCGGAGCCCGGACCCTTCACGAAGACGTCAACCTTGCGCATGCCGTGCTCCTGCGCGCGACGGGCAGCGGCCTCGGCGGCCATCTGCGCGGCGAACGGGGTGGACTTGCGCGAGCCCTTGAAGCCGACGTGGCCGGCGGAGGCCCAGGAGATCACGTTGCCGGACGGGTCCGTGATCGAGACGATGGTGTTGTTGAACGTGCTCTTGATGTGCGCGTGGCCGTGAGCGACGTTCTTCTTTTCCTTGCGGCGGATCTTCTTCGCGCCGGCAGCCTGACGACCCTTGGGGGGCATAAGTCTGTTCTCCTACTGAGGTGGTCGGTCCGCTGACCCGCGGGCCGGAGGGATGTCCGGTTACGGGACGGACTACTTCTTGCCCGGCTTCTTCTTGCCGGCGATCGCGCGACGCGGGCCCTTGCGGGTACGCGCGTTGGTGTGGGTGCGCTGACCGCGGACCGGCAGGCCACGGCGGTGACGCAGACCCTCGTAGCAGCCGATCTCGACCTTGCGGCGGATGTCGGCGGCCACCTCACGGCGGAGGTCACCCTCGACCGTGTAGTTGGCGTCGATGTACTGGCTCAGCTTGACCAGGTCCTCCTCGGAGATGTCGCGAACGCGGACATCCGGGTTGACACCGGTCTCGGCGAGGGTCTGCTGGGCGCGGGTACGGCCGATGCCGTACACGTAGGTGAGGGCGATCTCGATCCGCTTCTCACGGGGGAGATCAACGCCGGCGAGGCGTGCCATTCAAGGCTCCTGTGGTTCTTCAGAGGTCTTGCGTGCTACCTACTCCGACACCTCACGGTGAGGGAGCCCCGGCCTCTGACCGGGGGCGGCAGTCCGTTCCTCGCGGATCGGATCGGGTAGCCCGCTCATGACGTTTTCGCGTCGCGCGAAGTACTACGAGAAATGCTGGGGAGAGATCAGCCCTGGCGCTGCTTGTGGCGCAGGTTGTCGCAGATCACCATGACCCGGCCGTGGCGGCGGATCACCTTGCACTTGTCGCAGATCTTCTTGACGCTCGGCTTGACCTTCATGTTTCAGGTTCTCCGGGTCTAGATCTGACGTTCTTACTTGTAGCGGTAGACGATCCGCCCGCGCGTGAGGTCGTAGGGGCTGAGCTCCACGACGACCCGGTCGTCCGGCAGGATGCGGATGTAGTGCATGCGCATCTTGCCACTGATGTGCGCGAGGACCTTGTGACCGTTCTGCAGCTCGACCTTGAACATCGCGTTCGGAAGAGACTCGATCACGGTGCCCTCGATCTCAATGGCGCCTTGCTTCTTAGCCATGAACTGCGAGATCCACCTTCCGGGACCGGCTACCGTATGCGGAACGCTCGTGCGAACCTGGGTTCACCCCGCCCCCGAGGGGAAGAGGGCGTGCTGGAGCACGCTACGAGTGAGCCGACGGTCCATCCTACGCCAGCGCGTGCGATGGACCAAAACGGGGGCCCCTGAAAGCGGTCGCCGTCACACCCGCTACGTCAGACGCCGGTGGCGGTCGCCATCGGCTCGACGTGCGCGGTGCAGGCCGAGCAGCGGCGGGCGGCCTGGGGGATCTCGGTCAGGCACTCGGGGCAGGGGCGCTTCGGCGCCTTCGGCTTCTTCGGCATGTAGCGCGCGGTCGCCTTGGTGATCGGCAGCACCACGCAGAAGTACAGCACCGCGGCGGTCATGAAGAACGCGATCAGCACGTTGAGGAACTGCCCGTACGGGAAGGTCACTCCGGCGATGTGCGCCTTGTACGAGCTGAAGTCGCCGGCCGCGCCGACCACCACACCCACCAGCGGGGTGAGGAAGGCGGACACGAAACCGGTCACCACCGCGGTGAACGCGGCACCGATGACCACACCGACCGCCATGTCGACGACGTTGCCGCGCATCATGAAGTCGCGGAATCCCTTGAGCACGTGCTCTCTCCTGCATCGCTCGTAAACCAGTCAGGCCGCAGCGGACCACTGCCAGCGGATAAAAATAGGACAAAAGCCCTGGAGGTCCAAACCTCCAGGGCTTTGATCCCTTGTCAGCAGCGGCAGTCGGATGCCGCCACGACTACGCGAGGGGGTCCGGAGCTGCGGTGATGCCCAGCTTGGCCAGTTCCGCCTTGCCGCCGTCGAAGGCCGTCAGCACCAGCGGGCCCTGCTCGGTGACGGCCACCGAGTGCTCCCAGTGCGAGGCCCAGGTGCCGTCGTTGGTGACGACCGTCCACTCGTCGTCCAGCACGGTGGTGTGCGGGGTGCCGAGCGAGACCATCGGCTCGATCGCCAGCACGGTGCCGGGGACCAGCTTCGGGCCCTTGCCGCGGCCGCGCTCGACGTAGTTCAGCACGTGCGGCTCCATGTGCATCGCGGTGCCGATGCCGTGGCCGCCGTAGCCCTCGGTGATGCCCCACTTGCCCTTCGGCGGCAGCGGCTGGCGGCGGATGTAGCCCTCGATCGCCTTGGAGACGTCCACCAGGCGGTTGTTCTTCTTCATCTGGGCGATGCCGGCCCACATCGAGCCCTCGGTGACGCGGCTCAGCATCTCGACCTCCGGGCGGACCTCGCCGACCGCCACCGTGATGGCCGAGTCGCCGTGCCAGCCGTCCAGGATGGCGCCGCAGTCGATCGAGATGACGTCGCCCTCCTGGAGCACCCGCTCGCCCGGGATGCCGTGCACGACCTCGTTGTTCACCGACGCGCAGATCACGCCCGGGAACCAGAGCCCGCCGTGGTGGGCGCGGAAGTTCGAGGTGGCGCCGTGGCCGGTGATGACCTTGTCCGCGATGTCGTTGAGCTCCTGGGTGGTCACCCCGGGGACGACCGCCTCGCGGCAGGCCTTCAGGGCCTCGGCGACGACCAGCCCGGCCGCTCGCATCTTCGCGATCTGCTCGGGGGTCTTGATCTCCACCATCTGGTCACGCCTTCCAAGTCCGGATTACCACTGGTACCACCGTACGACGCCGAAACGGCCGGGCCTCCCGCGCTGGGCGGGCGACCCGGCCGTACCGTCGTACGTTCGCCGAGAGACTCAGCTGTCCTGCTTCAGCGCCTCGATCGAGCGGGCGGTGACCTCGTCCACCTTGCCGAGGGCCGAGATGGTCGCCACCAGGCCCTGCTGGACGTAGTAGTCGATGATCGGCTCGGTCTCCGTGTGGTAGACCTCCAGGCGCGTGCGCACCTTGTCCTCGGTGTCGTCCGAGCGCTGGTACAGCTCGCCGCCGCACTCGTCGCAGACGCCCTCGGCCTTCGGCGGGTTGTAGTCCACGTGGAAGACGTGGCCACCGTCGTTGCGGCACAGGCGGCGGCCGGCGATCCGGCGGACGACCTCGTCCTCGGGGACCTCCAGGTCCAGCACGCCGTCCAGCTTGATGCCCTGCTCGGCGAGGAACTCGTCCAGCGCCTTGGCCTGCCCGAGGTTGCGGGGGAAGCCGTCGAGCAGGAAGCCGTTGGCGGCGTCCTCCTGGAGCATCCGGTCCTTGGCCATCCCGATGGTGACCTCGTCCGGCACCAGGTGTCCCGCGTCCATGTAGCTCTTGGCCTCGAGCCCCAACGGGGTGCCCTGGCTGATGTTCGCACGGAACAGGTCGCCGGTGGAGATGTGGGGAATGGACAGGGTCTTGGCGAGCAGGTGCGCCTGAGTACCCTTCCCGGCCCCGGGAGGACCAACGAGGACGATACGCATCAGCGGAGGAACCCTTCGTAATTGCGCTGCTGGAGCTGGCTCTCGATCTGCTTCACAGTTTCGAGTCCGACGCCGACGACGATGAGCACGCTGGTGCCGCCGAACGGGAAGTTGGTCTGCTGTCCGAAGGCGACCAGGGCGATCATCGGGATCAACGCGATCAGGCCCAGGTAGAGCGAACCCGGCCACGTGATTCGGGTCAGCACGTAGTTCAGGTACTCGGCCGTCGGTCGGCCGGCCCGGATACCCGGGATGAACCCACCATACTTCTTCATGTTGTCGGCAACTTCTTCGGGGTTGAAGGAGATGGCGACGTAGAAGAAGGCGAAGAAGACGATCAGCAGGAAGTAGGTGGCCATGTAGATCGGGTGGTCACCCTTGACGAAGTTCGTCCGGATCCACGTGGCCCAGCCCGCTTGGCTGTTGGTCAGCTGGACCACCAGGGCGGGGATGTACAGCAGCGAGGAGGCGAAGATGACCGGGATGACACCGGCCTGGTTCACCTTGAGCGGGATGTAGGTCGAGGTCCCCCCGAACGCCCGGCGGCCGATCATCCGCTTCGCGTACTGGACCGGGATCCTGCGCTGGGCCTGCTCGACGAAGATGACCAGCATCACGACGATGATGCCGACCGCGACCACCGAGAGGAACTCGACCCAGCCGCCGCCGATCGTGCCGGTGGTCTTGATGTTCCACATGGAGGACGGGAACTGGGCCGCGATCGAGGTGAAGATCAGCAGCGACATGCCGTTGCCGATGCCGCGGTCGGTGATCAGCTCACCGAGCCACATGATGACCGTGGTGCCGGCGGTCATGGTGAGCACCATGACGGCGATCCGGAACACGCTGGTGTCCGGGACGATCTCGTTGGCCAGCGGGCAGCCGGAGAACAGCGCGCCGCTGGAGGCCGTCGCCACGATGCCGGTGCCCTGGAGTACCGCGAGCGCGATGGTCAGGTAACGGGTGTACTGGGTGATCTTCGCCTGGCCGGCCTGCCCCTCCTTCTTCAGCATCTCCAGTCGCGGGATCACGACGGTGAGGAGCTGGAGGATGATGCTCGCCGTGATGTACGGCATGATGCCGAGGGCGAAGATCGTCAGCTGGAGGAGCGCGCCACCGCTGAACAGGTTGACGAGTCCGAAGAGGCCGCTGTTCTTGGTGTCCTTCACGCACTCGTTCACGGCCGTGAAGCTCACGCCCGGCATCGGAATGTGCGAGCCCAGGCGGAACAGCACCATGATGCCCAGCGTGAACAGCAGCTTCTTGCGCAGGTCGGGCGTCTGGAACGCCCGCGCGAACGCACTGAGCACGGTGCCTCCTGCGCCTCCCGCGCGTCGTCGGCGGGAGGGTCGGTCCTGAATGGGGAGTTTGCGGTTCGGGCTCCCGTACAGACGGCACAGGCGAGCCTACGCGCAGCCTACAAGGGAACTCCACGGACTCTAACAGTGCGCGGCCACTCGGAAGAAGCGCGTACGGCCGCTCCCCCACTCACGGGGTACGGGATGCCCGGTTTTGCCACACAAAAGAACGAGCGCCGTCCGGCCGGATCTCCCCGGGAACGGCGCGAGCCCCGCACCTCCCGAAGGAGGTGCGGGGCTCGTACGACGGAGTCAGCGGGCTCAGACGAGCTCGGTGACCGTACCGCCGGCGGCCTTGATCTTCTCGGCGGCCGAACCGGAGACGGCGTCCACCGTCACCTGGAGGGCGACCGAGACCTCGCCGGTGCCGAGCACCTTGACGAGCGAGTTCTTGCGAACCGCGCCCTTGGCGACCAGGTCCTCGACCGTGACCTCGCCACCCTGCGGGTAGAGCTCGGCCAGCTTGTCGAGGTTGACAACCTGGAAGGTGATCTTGAACGGGTTCTTGAAACCCTTCAGCTTCGGCAGGCGCATGTGGAGCGGCATCTGGCCACCCTCGAAGCGCTGCGGAACCTGGTAGCGGGCCTTGGTGCCCTTGGTACCACGACCGGCAGTCTTACCCTTGGAGCCCTCACCACGACCCACGCGGATCTTGTCGGTCTTGGCACCCGGGGCGGGACGCAGGTTGTGGATCTTGATCGGGTTGTCGCCCATGATCAGTCCACCTCCTCAACCGTCACCAGGTGACGGACCGTGTGGGCCATCCCGCGGATCTCGGGACGGTCCTCCTTCACCACGACGTCGTGCATGCGCTTGAGACCAAGCGAACGCAGGGTGTCACGGTGGTTCTGCTTGCTGCCGATGTACGACTTGGTCTGCGTGATCTTCAGGCGAGCCATCAGGCGCTCACCCCGGCAGCACGCGCCCGCAGCAGAGCGGCGGGGGCCACGTCCTCCAGCGGCAGGCCACGGCGGGCGGCGATCTCCTCGGGGCGCACGAGGCCCTTCAGAGCAGCCACGGTGGCGTGCACGATGTTGATCGCGTTGTCCGAGCCGAGCGACTTCGACAGGATGTCGTGGATGCCGGCGCACTCCAGGACGGCGCGCACCGGGCCACCGGCGATAACACCGGTACCGGGGGCGGCGGGCTTCAGCAGCACGACGCCGGCGGCCTTCTCACCCTGGATGGGGTGCGGGATGGTGCCCTGGATACGGGGGACCTTGAAGAAGTTCTTCTTGGCCTCCTCAACACCCTTGGCGATGGCGGCCGGAACCTCCTTCGCCTTGCCGTAACCGACACCCACGGTGCCGTCACCGTCGCCCACCACGACCAGCGCGGTGAAGCTGAAGCGACGACCACCCTTGACAACCTTGGCGACACGGTTGATCGCGACGACACGCTCGACGTAAGCGGTCTTCTCGACGGCGGGGGCGTTGCCCCGGTCGTCACGCTTACGGTCGCGCCGCTCGCCACCGGTGCCGCCACCGGCGCCGCTACCGCGGCGCTGGGGTCCAGCCATTGGAATTACCTCTCTCGTTTACGTCCGCCGACAGAGTCGACGAGCGGCTTAGAAGTCGAGCCCGGCCTCGCGAGCCGCGTCCGCCAGGGCGGCGATGCGGCCGGCGTACCGGTTGCCCGCGCGGTCGAAGACGACCGACTCGATGCCGGCGGCCTTGGCGCGCTCGGCGACCAGGCTCCCGACCTTCTTGGCCAGCTCGGTCTTGTCGCCCTCGGCGCCCTTGATGGACACATCGAGGGTGGACGCCGACGCCAGGGTGTGACCCTTGGCGTCGTCGATGACCTGGGCGACCATGTGACGGTTCGAGCGCGTCACGACGAGACGCGGACGCACCTCGGTGCCGACGACGCGCTTGCGAACGCGGATCGCGCGGCGCTTGCGAGCGGCGCTCTTGTAGGCGTTGCCCTTGCCGATCTTGACAGAGACGCTCATCGCTTACTTACCACTCTTTCCGACCTTGCGGCGGATGACCTCGCCCGCGTACTTGACGCCCTTGGCCTTGTACGGGTCGGGCTTGCGCAGCTTGCGGATGTTCGCGGCGACCTCGCCGACCTTCTGCTTGTCGATGCCGTCCACGTGGAACTTGGTGGGCGACTCGACGACGAAGGAGATGCCCTCCGGCGCGGTGATCAGGATCGGGTGGCTGTAGCCCAGCGCGAACTCCATGTCGGAGCCCTTCGCCGTGACTCGGTAACCAACACCGCTGATCTCCAGCGACTTGCGGTAGCCCGCGGTCACGCCGGTGATCATGTTCGCCACCAGCGTGCGGGTCAGGCCGTGCAGGGCCTTCGAGCGACGCTCGTCGTTCGGGCGGGAGACGAGCACGGTGCCGTCCTCGCCCTTGCCGATCTCGATCGGCTCGGCGACGACGTGGGTGAGCGAGCCCTTGGGGCCCTTCACCGAGACCGCCTGGCCATCGATGGTGACGTCCACGCCAGCGGGGACCTGGATGGGCAGCCGTCCAATGCGCGACATTGCTGTACCTCCGTTTCCCGAATTACCAGACGTAGGCGAGAACTTCTCCGCCTACGCCCTTCTTGGCGGCCTGCTTGTCGGTCAGGAGGCCGGACGACGTGGAGATGATCGCCACGCCCAGGCCGCCGAGAACCTTCGGCAGGTTGGTGGACTTTGCGTAAACGCGCAGACCCGGCTTGCTGATGCGCTTGATGCCGGCGATGGAGCGCTCACGGTTGGGGCCGAACTTGAGCTCGATGGTCAGCTTCTTGCCGACCTCGCCCTCAACGGGCTCCTCAACCTTGTAGGAGGAGATGTACCCCTCCTGCTGCAGGATCTGGGCGACGTGCGCCTTGATCTTGCTGGCCGGCATCGCCACGGTGTCGTGGTACGCCGAGTTCGCGTTACGCAGACGCGTGAGCATGTCTGCGATGGGGTCGGTCATGGTCATGATGGCCTCAGGCCTCTCTCGCCGTGGTTTCTCCGCACCAGGTCCCCCTTCCGCACTCTTCCGAGTCCGTCAGGGGCACAAGCGCAGGGGACCTACGACGTAGTAAGACTGGGTGCGAGCCCTCCCAGAAGAGGACCACGGACATCCATGGGGAAGCCGCGGCAGGGGGCCCGACCCCACTACCTTACGGGAACCCGTACGGCAGGCCCAAAACGGGCCGGTGTGGGATCGGGCACCTCTGCGTCGCTGTGTGCCTAAAGCGCCCGGATTACCAGGAGCTCTTGGTCACGCCCGGCAGCTCGCCGCGGTGCGCCATCTCACGGAGGCAGACACGGCACAGGCCGAACTTGCGGTACACCGAGTGCGGACGGCCGCAGCGCTGGCACCGGGTGTAGGCCCGGACGCCGAACTTCGGCTTGCGCTCGGACTTCGCGATGAGGGACTTCTTCGCCATTGGCTCACGCCTCCTTGAACGGGAAGCCCAGAGCGCGCAGGAGCGCCCGGCCCTCGTCGTCGGTCTGAGCGGTGGTCACGACGGTGATGTCCATACCGCGCTGACGGTCGACCTTGTCCTGGTCGATCTCGTGGAACATAACCTGCTCGGTCAGACCGAAGGTGTAGTTGCCACGGCCGTCGAACTGCTTCGGGGAGAGACCACGGAAGTCGCGGATACGCGGCAGAGCCAGCGACACCAGACGGTCCAGGAACTCCCACATGCGGTCACCACGGAGGGTGACGTGCGTGCCGATCGGCTGGCCCTCGCGCAGCTTGAACTGCGCGATGGACTTGCGAGCCTTGGTCACGGCCGGCTTCTGACCGGTGATGGCGGTCAGGTCGCGGATCGCGCCCTCGATCAGCTTGCTGTCACGGGCAGCCTCGCCGACACCCATGTTGACCACGACCTTGACCAGGCCGGGGATCAGCATGACGTTCTCGTACTTGAACTGCTCGTTCAGCTGGCCCTTGATCTCGGAGTTGTAACGCTCCTTGAGGCGGGGGGCCACCTTCTCAACAGTCGTCTCAGACATCAGATGTCCTCACCGGTTCGCTTGGCAACGCGGATCTTGTTGCCCTGGTCGTCGAAGCGGTAGCCGACGCGGGTGACGACCTTCTTGCCGTCCTTCTCCACGACCAGCTGGACGTTGGAGACGTGCACCGGGGCCTCGACGGTCACGATGCCACCCTGGGTACCCGGACCCGGCTTGGTGTGCTTCTTGACCCGGTTGACACCCTCGACGAGGACCTTGTTCTCAGCCGGCATGGCCTGGATGACCTTGCCCTGCTTGCCCTTGTCCTTGCCGGTGATGACCTGGACCAGGTCACCCTTCTTGATCTTCATGCTGTTCGCCATGGGTTAGAGCACCTCCGGCGCCAGCGAGATGATCTTCATGAACTTCTTGTCGCGCAGCTCGCGGCCGACCGGGCCGAAGATGCGGGTGCCACGGGGGTCACCCTCAGTGTTCTTGAGCACGACAGCGGCGTTCTCGTCGAAGCGGATGTACGAGCCATCCGGACGACGACGCTCCTTGACGGTACGGACGACGACGCACTTGACGACGTCACCCTTCTTCACCGAGCCACCGGGGATCGCGTCCTTGACGGTCGCGACGATGACGTCCCCGATTCCGGCGTAGCGGCGACCGGAGCCACCGAGAACACGGATGCAAAGGATCTCCTTGGCACCAGTGTTGTCGGCAACACGCAGTCGCGACTCCTGCTGGATCACAGCTTTCTCCTGATCGTCAACGAGAGTCGACGGGCCGGCCGCTGCTCACACCGGCGTCCCGCAGGGACCCGCTGCACATACGGCCGTACCACATCGGCTTCGTTACTTGGCCTTCTCGAGGATCTCGACGACGCGCCAGCGCTTCGTCGCGGACAGCGGGCGGGTCTCCGCCAGGAGGACCCGGTCGCCCACGCCGCACGCGTTCTGCTCGTCGTGCGCCTTCAGCTTGTTCGTACGGCGGATGACCTTGCCGTACAGAGCGTGCTTGACGCGGTCCTCGACGGCGACGACGACGGTCTTGTCCATCTTGTCGCTGACGACGAGACCCTCACGGGTCTTGCGGAAACCGCGCGTCTCGTTGGTGTTCTCAGTCATCAGGCGTTCTCCACCGTCTCGATGCCCAGCTCGCGCTCGCGCATCAGGGTGTAGATCCGCGCGATGTCCTTACGGACGAGCTTCAGCCGTCCGTGGTTGTCGAGCTGCCCGGTCGCCGCCTGGAAGCGGAGGTTGAACAGCTCCTCCTTGGCCTCGCGAAGCTTGGCAACGAGGGCCTCGTTGTCCAGCTGACGAAGCTCAGCAGCCTTGGTAGCGGCCGACATCAGCTTTCACCGTCCTCGCGCCGGACGATCCGGCACTTCATCGGAAGCTTGTGCGCGGCACGGGTGAGCGCCTCGCGCGCAATCTTCTCGTTCGGGTACGACAGCTCGAACATGACCCGACCCGGGTGCACGTTCGCGATCCACCACTCCGGCGAACCCTTACCGGAACCCATGCGGGTCTCGGCCGGCTTCTTGGTGAGCGGGCGGTCCGGGTAGATGTTGATCCAGACCTTGCCGCCACGGCGGATGTGACGGGTGATCGCGATACGAGCCGACTCGATCTGACGGTTCGTCACGTAGGCCGGGGTGACGGCCTGGATGCCGAACTGGCCGAACGCCAGCTCGGTGCCACCCTTGGCAGCGCCACGACGCTTCGGGTGGTGCTGCTTGCGGTGCTTGACCCTACGGGGGATCAGCATTGGGGTCAGGCCTCCGTTCCGGTGTTCTCGGCAGCCGGAGCCTCGACGGCCGGGGCCGCGGGGGCCTCGGCAGCGGCGGGACGACGGCCACGGCCACCGCGCTCGCCACCACGACGCTCGCCACCGCGGGCGGGACGACCACCCTCGGGACGGGCCGGGCGGTTGCCCGAGCGGGCAGCGGCGTTCTCAGCGCGGACCTCGGCGATGTTCTTGACGTCGCCCTTGTAGATCCAGACCTTCACGCCGATGCGGCCGAAGGTGGTCTTGGCCTCGAAGAAGCCGTAGTCGACGTTCGCACGCAGGGTGTGCAGCGGCACGCGACCCTCGCGGTAGAACTCCGAACGGCTCATCTCGGCGCCGCCGAGACGACCGGAGCACTGAACCTTGATGCCCTTGGCGCCGGACTTCATGGTGCCCTGCATCGACTTGCGCATGGCACGGCGGAAGGAGACGCGGGAGGACAGCTGCTCCGCGACGCCCTGAGCCACGAGCTGGGCGTCCAGCTCGGGGTTCTTGACCTCGAGGATGTTCAGCTGGACCTGCTTGCCGGTCAGCTTCTCGAGGTCGCCGCGGATGCGGTCGGCCTCGGTGCCACGGCGACCGATGACGATGCCGGGGCGGGCGGTGTGGATGTCGACGCGGACGCGGTCGCGGGTGCGCTCGATCTCGACCTTGGAGATGCCGGCGCGCTCCATGCCCTTCGTCATCATGCGACGAATGGCAACGTCTTCCTTGACGTAGTCCTTGTACAGCTTGTCGGCGTACCAGCGGGACTTGAAGTCCGTGCTGATGCCGAGGCGGAACCCGTGCGGGTTAACCTTCTGGCCCATTACCGGGTCCCTTCCTTGCTGCTGACGACCACGGTGATGTGGCTGGTCCGCTTGCGGATCCGGTAGGCGCGGCCCTGGGCACGCGGACGGAACCGCTTCAGGGTCGGGCCCTCGTCAACGTACGCCTCGGAGATGTAGAGGTCGTCCACGTTGGAGTGGTTGTAGTTGTGCGCGGCGTTGGCAATGGCGCTGTCGAGCACCTTGCCGACCGGCACGGTGGCGGCCTGCGGAGCGAAACGCAGGACGGCCTGGGCCTCCGTGGCATTCATGCCACGGATGAGGTCCACCACGCGGCGGGCCTTCATGGGCGTCACGCGGATGTACCGCGCCTGTGCCCTGGCTTCCATGGTTGTCCCCTTAATGGAGTAAGTCATTGAGTCTTTTTGGCGCGCAAGCTCAGGCTTAGCGACGCTTCGACTTCCGGTCTTCCTTCACGTGGCCACGGAAGGTGCGGGTCGGAGCGAACTCGCCGAGCTTGTGGCCGACCATCGACTCGGTGACGAACACCGGGACGTGCTTACGGCCATCGTGAACCGCGATCGTGTGACCGAGCATGCTCGGCGAGATCACGGAACGACGGGACCAGGTCTTGATGACGTTCTGGGTACCCGCCTCGTTCTGAACGTCCACCTTCTTGATGAGGTGGCCGTCGATGAAGGGGCCCTTCTTGAGACTGCGCGGCATCTGACCTGCTCCTAGCGCTTCTTGTTGGTCTTGCGGCGGCGCACGATGAGCTTGTCCGACGCCTTGTTCGGGCGACGGGTACGGCCCTCGGGCTTACCCCACGGCGAGACCGGGTGGCGACCACCGGAGGTCTTACCCTCACCACCACCGTGCGGGTGGTCGATCGGGTTCATGGCCACACCACGCACGGTCGGGCGGACGCCCTTCCAGCGCATACGGCCGGCCTTGCCCCAGTTGATGTTCGACTGCTCGGCGTTGCCGACCTCGCCGACGGTGGCGCGGCAGCGCGCGTCGACCAGGCGGATCTCACCGGAGGGCATGCGCAGGTGCGCCATCTTGCCCTCACGCGCCAGCAGCTGGATGCCGGAGCCGGCCGAGCGGGCCAGCTTGGCACCGCCACCGGGACGCAGCTCCACCGCGTGGATGGTGGTACCGACCGGGATGTTGCGCAGCGGCAGGTTGTTGCCCGGCTTGATGTCGGCGCCAGCGCCGTTCTCGATCCGGTCACCCTGCGCGATGCCGCGCGGCGCGATGATGTAGCGCTTCTCGCCGTCCGCGTAGTGCAGGAGCGCGATGCGCGCGGTGCGGTTCGGGTCGTACTCGATGTGCGCGACCTTGGCCGGCACGCCGTCCTTGTCGTGACGACGGAAGTCGATCACGCGGTAGGCGCGCTTGTGACCGCCACCCTGGTGGCGAGCGGTGACACGACCGGCGTTGTTGCGGCCGCCCTTGCTGTGCAGGGGGCGAACCAGCGACTTCTCCGGGGTGGACCGCGTGATTTCTACGAAGTCGGCCACGCTGGAGCCACGACGGCCCGGCGTAGTCGGCTTGTACTTGCGGATGCCCATTTGGCTCTCTCGTCCTCGTCCTAATCGACGATCACGATCTCCTGATTCAGGAGACCGGACCACCGAAGATGTCGATGCGGTTGCCCTCGGCCAGCGTCACGATGGCGCGCTTGGTGTCCTTGCGCTTGCCAAAGCCCGTCTTGGAGCGCTTGCGCTTGCCCTGACGGTTGATCGTGTTGACAGCCTCGACCTTGACCGAGAAGACCGCCTCGACGGCCTGCTTGATCTGGGTCTTGTTGGCGCCCGGCGACACGATGAACGTGTACTTGTTCTCGTCGAGGAGCGAGTAGCTCTTCTCCGAGATGACCGGCTTCACCAGGACGTCACGGGGGTCCGTGAACGTCTTGCTCGTAACGTCGCTCATCAGGCGGCGCTCCCTTCGAGCTCGCCCTCAGCGGCAACGGCCTTGGCGGACGCGGCCGGACCGGCCACGAAACGCTCGAAGGCGGCCTGGGTGAAGACCACATCGTCGGAGACGAGCACGTCGTAGGTGTTCAGCTGACCGGCGTCCAGGATGTGCACGTTCGGCAGGTTGCGAGCGGACTTCAGGCCCAGCTCGTCCTCGCGCTCGACGACCAGGAGGACGTTCTTGCGGTCGGTGATCTTGCCGAACAGGCCCTTGGCGGCCTTGGTCGACGGCGCCTCGGTCGCGGTCACGCCGGTGACGACGTGAATGCGGTTGTGGCGGGCCCGGTCGGTGAGCGCACCGCGCAGGGCGGCGGCGATCATCTTCTTCGGGGTCCGCTGCGAGTAGTCGCGCGGCACGGGACCGTGCACGACGCCACCGCCGGCGAACTGCGGCGCACGGGTCGAGCCCTGACGGGCGCGGCCGGTGCCCTTCTGGCGGTACGGCTTCTTGCCGCCGCCACGAACCTCGCCGCGAGTCTTGGTCTTGTGGGTGCCCTGACGGGCCGCAGCGAGCTGCGCCACAACGACCTGGTGCATCAGCGGAACGCTGACCTTCGCGTCGAAGATCTCGGCCGGCAGCTCGACGCTGCCGGTCTTGTCGCCAGCCGGCGACAGGATGTCAATGGTGCTCATATCCTTCACAGCCCCTTCGCCGCGGTGCGGACGAGGACGAGGCCGCCGTTCGGGCCCGGGACGGCGCCCTTGATGAGCAGCAGACCCTTCTCCGCGTCGACCGCGTGCACGGTCAGGTTCTGGGTGGTCACACGCTCGTGGCCCATCCGACCAGCCATGCGCAGGCCCTTGAACACACGGCCCGGGGTGGCGCAGCCACCGATGGAACCGGGCGAGCGGTGCTTGCGCTGGGTGCCGTGACCGGCGCCGAGACCCTTGAAGTTGTGACGCTTCATGACACCGGCGAAGCCCTTGCCCTTGGAGGTGCCGGTCACGTCGACCTTGACACCCGCCTCGAACAGCTCGGCGGTGATCTCCTGGCCCAGGGTGTACTCGGACGCGTCCGAGGTACGGATCTCGACCAGGTGGCGGCGCGGGGTGACACCGGCCTTGGCGAAGTGGCCCGCGAGGGGCTTGTTCACCTTGCGGGGGTCGATCTCGCCGAAGCCGAGCTGGACGGCGCTGTAGCCGGCCGCGCTGTCGGCGGTGTGGACCTGGGTCACGACATTCGGCCCGGCCTTGACGACGGTCACCGGGACGACCCGGTTGTTCTCGTCCCAGACCTGGGTCATGCCGAGCTTCTCGCCCAGGATGCCCTTAATCTGCTTAGCCATCTTCGGTGCGCCTCTCAGAGCTTGATCTCGATGTCGACGCCCGCCGGCAGGTCGAGACGCATGAGCGAGTCAACCGTCTTCGGCGTGGGGTCGAGGATGTCGATCAGACGCTTGTGAGTACGCATCTCGAAGTGCTCGCGCGAGTCCTTGTACTTGTGCGGCGAGCGGATGACGCAGTACACGTTCTTCTCAGTGGGCAGCGGCACCGGGCCCGCGACCTGCGCACCAGTACGGATCACCGTCTCGACGATCTTCTTCGCCGAGGAGTCGATGACCTCGTGGTCGTAGGCCTTGAGCCGGATGCGGATCTTCTGTCCCGCCATGGCTACTCAGTAGTCCTTTGTCCTTAGTCACTGCACGACTCCCCCTCCGACCCCCGCGCTCGGGCGTGTCGCACTCGCGCTTGCAAAAAACCGGCGAAGCACTTCGTCGGTTTCGAACTTTCGGGGTGGGGGGCGCCGGGCCGAGGCCCCGCATACGCTTCCCGGAAGATTCCCGTACTTTCGCCCCGCAGCTGCCGTGGCGTAGAACTCACGCTTGACGGCCATCACGGGAACGACGAGTACATGGGACTCGCTTCCGGTCCTCCCGGCGGGAGGCGCGCAGCATCGGCACTCAACCGAGCAACTTGGACATACTGCCACATGGAGCAGCCCGGATGCCAATCGGGGCCGGTGAGGCGTTCCTCACCGGCCCCGATGGGGTGACGACCCCGGTCAGTCCTTGCGCCAGAGCACCCAGTTGCGGTCCTTGTTGTACTTCGCGATGTGCCAGCCGGGCCTCGGGTCCGGCCAGCTGTCCTGCGGCAGGGCACCCTTGTACCAGCCGGCCAGGTACGCGGTGGCCTTCTCCGGCGGGTTGGAGCCGTCCTTCAGGTCGTCCGACCAGACCCGGCCCCAGTAGACCTCGTAGGCCATCGCCATCCGGGCGTCCCAGTCGAGGTCCATGTCCAGGACGACGTTGTCGCCCTTGCGCAGGCCCGCCTCCTTGGCCACTCCGACCGCCTGGTACTTGCGCTCCTTGGCATGCGGTCCGGAGACGTTGTCGGTGACGGCGATCGTCGCGTAGGCGGCGAACAGCGCCACGCAGGCCACCAGCGCGGCGACCACCCGGCGCCCGCCGGCCACCCGCAGCAGCAGGCAGGCGGCCAGCACCGCCAGCGCGCCGAAGCTCGTACGGACCATGTGCAGGCCCTCCCAGCTCGAAGCCAGGAACATGGCGTCCGGCACCGTCCACGGACTGACCCAGAGCTTGAGCTCGGCACCCGCGTACGACCCGACCGACACCTGGATGACGCCGATCACCACCGTGCCGACCAGCGCCATCCACAGCAGCGCACGGACCCCGGCCCGGAACAGCGCGGCCAGGCCGACCACCAGGAACAGCGGCACCAGCACCGCGCAGTACCGGGCGTACACCCAGTTGTCGGTCCGGTTGTTGTCCGCCAGGCCGGCCGCGGAGGCCAGCGCGGTGCCGAACAGCATGGCCACCATGGTGAAGGCCACCACCCGCTCGGCCACCGGGTACCGGCGCCGGAACACGACCACCACGCACAGCACCAGGGCGATCGCCCCGAAGCCGTACGTGGAGGTCATGAAGTACCACAGCTGCCCGAAGGTGCGGGCGATGATCGTGCCGATGTACTTGCTGTCCTCAAGGTTCTCGAAGACCTTGTTGCCGACGTCGCTCGGCGGCACGTCCTTGAACTGGCTCTCGACGAAGCCGGCCAGCAGCTTCGCGCCCAGGTACGACGCCCCGAGCGCACCGACGCCGGCCAGCGAGGCGAGCCGCGGCGCCCAGCCGAGGACCAGCACCACGACCAGGACCAGCGCGGTCAGCACCACGACCACGCCGCCGCGGTCGTGGGTGGCCAACGTGTAGCCCGCCGCCAGGCCCGTCCCCGCCGCGTACAGCGCGCGGCGGCGCGTCGAACCGGGCGAGAGCCAGCCGTGCATCGCGATCAGCCAGGCCAGCAGGAGCACCGGGAGCACGGTGTCCGACATGGCGAACTGGGAGTAGAAGATCACCGGCGGCACCAGGGCCACGGCGGTGCCCACCAGGTACGCCTGCGGCCGGGAGAGGCCCACCCGGCGCGCCGCCGCCACGGCGAGCGGGAACACCAGCGCGTTGAGCACCGCGTTGATGACCATGACCAGGTGGTACGCGGTGGCCGGGTTGTCGGCGATCCGCAGCGCCGGCGAGATCAGCAGCGGGTACCCGCCGGGGATCACCACCCCGACCGGCATCTCGGTCGTCGGCCGGCCGGCCAGCACCCGCGCTATCACCAGGTAGGAGTCCTCGTCGGCGTGCACCGACGGGAAGTAGTTGTGGATCGACAGCACCAGGCGGAACGCCACCTGTCCGCCGTACCCGAGCAGCAGGGCCACCGGCCAGAACCAGCGGTGGGCGGCCAGCGCCCGCAGCCGGGCCGGCACGGCCGGGGTGCCGGGCGCGTTCGTGCCGCCGTCCTCACCCCGGTCCGGCCCGTCGGACGTGCGGGCAGAGTCGATCAGCGGCTGCACCGAGACACTTCCCTACTTGTGTGAGTTGACGATCTCGTCATGACCGGCTCCGGGCGGCGCCACGGTTTCCGCCACCACGCGTCGAAGCGCATCGGCAGTGTGCCACGCGGCGATCGGCCGGAGCCAACGCGCTCCTCCCCCACGGACGACAACGGCCCGCTCGGGAACGGCGGTTCGGCCCTTGCTGGATTCCCCTCGGCCGGGTGACAGCCCGCACCGGGAACGCGAACGGCACTGGGCCGGCAGTCCGGAGTCCGGACTGCCGGCCCAGTGCCGCATCAGGGCTTGCGAGGCGTCAGTGCCGATCTCCGCCGGTCAGCGCGTGGCGGACCAGGACCTTGGCGCCGGCCCGGTGGCCACGCTTCAGCGCGCCCGGCAGCATGGTCAGCGCGTGCAGGCGGGAGGCGCTGCGGAACCGGGCCGCACGGGCGGCCTTCGGCCAGCCGCGGGCGTCCATCCGCTCGGCCACCGCGTTGAAGTACCGCTCCGCCTCGGTGAACCGGGTGCCGGAGAAGGCCTGCACCGAGGACTCGCTGACGGCGTGCCGACGGTACTGGAAGACGACGGTGGTGTTGTCCACCAGCATCTGCTCGCCGAGCTCCAGCAGGTCCACGACCAGGGCCAGGTCCTGGATCACCGAGTACTCGTCACGGAAGTTGACCGCGCGCAGCGCCTCGCCGCGCCAGCAGATCGACGGGAAGTAGAGCCAGTTGCCGCGCAGCACGCTGGCGGCCAGCTCCTCGCCGCCCATCAGTCGCCGGCCCTTGACGGTCGGCGCGTAGATCTTCTCCTTGACGTTGTCCGCCAGGCCCGAACGGCTGACCTCGCCGTTGCCGTCGATGACCTCGACGCCCGGCTGCACCATGCCGAGGTCCGGGTTGTCCTTGACTATCGCCCGGACGGTCTCCAGGTAGTGCGGGTGCAGCAGGTCGTCGCAGCCCATGATGACCACGTGGTCGGCCGTGGACAGCTCCACGCACTTCTGGAAGTTCTTGGTGATGCCGAGGTTCTGCTCGTTGCGCAGGTAGCTCACCCGGTCGTCGCCGAGCGAGGCGAACCAGCCCGGGACGTCCGGCTCCTTGCCGTCGTCGATGACGGTCAGCCGGAAGTCCCGGTCGGTCTGCGCGAGGATGCTCCGCACCGCGGCCTGCATCAACGCCACGTCGCCGTAGTACGGCAGCATGAACTCGAAGGTCGCCATGGGATCAGGCCTTGCTGCGGTCGACCGGCGCCGAGACCGGCAGGTCCAGGTCGAAGCGCTCCTCGTTCAGGCGGGCGCCCTCGTTGATCGCCACGGTGCGCGCCAGGTCGGTGAGCTTCTTCTCCAGCGAGCGGAAGCGCAGGAAGGTGTTCAGGGTCAGGAAGCCCATCGCCAGCACCATCACGTACAGCACCAGGTCGGTACCGCGGCCGACGCCGAGCTGGTGGGCCAGCCAGGTCACGTCGGTGGGACGCAGCACCGCGTAGATGTTCACGATCACGAAGACCGAGAACGCGATCCGCTTCCAGGCGCGGGTGTTGGCACGGTCCCAGCGCCGGATGAACATGAAGGCGAGAGCGACCGAGCCGAGAATGAGAACCAGCTGGATCCAGAAGAATTTCATCGGCGGCTACGCTCCCGCAGCGAGATGTCGAAGATGATGTTGACGCCGTTGATCAGGGACTGACCCTTGGCGCGTGAGTACTCGGTGTACAGGATGTCCACCGGGAGCTCGGCGACCCGCAGGTCCGAGCCGGCGAGGAAGCTGACGATCTCCGACGCGTGTGCCATGCCGTTCATGGTGATCCGCAGCCGACCGGCGGCCTCGCGGTTCAGTACGCGCAGGCCGTTGTGGGCGTCGGTCAGCTTGAGCTTGCGCGCGGTCGGGCTGACGGTCGCCGCGGTGCGCAGGACGACCCGCTTGATCCACGGCACCTGCCCGTTCTGCTCGATGAAGCGCGAGCCGAGGACGACGTCCACGTCGCCCTCCCGCAGCAGGGCGACCATCTTCTCGACGTCGGCGGTCTGGTGCTGGCCGTCGGCGTCGAAGGTGGCGAAGTACTTGGCGCCCGGCTGGGCCAGGGCGTAGGCGAGGCCGGTCTGGAGGGCGGCACCCTGGCCGAGGTTGACCGGGTGGCGCACCAGGTGCGCGCCCGTCTGCATGATGTGCTTGGCCGAGTCGTCGCCGCTGCCGTCATCGACCACCACGATGTTCGGGAACGTCTTTCGCGCCCCCTCCACAACGTCGGCGATCACCTGGCCCTCGTTGTAGGCCGGGATCACCAGCCAAACATCGTCGTACTGGGACACGGAGGCTCCATGAATGGGGTCTGGCCCGCGCTGCTGCGCGGCGATCTGAAGATGAGGGGCGGACACGGTCAGTCACCGGCCGTCCGACTGCTCAACACCCCGGCGTTCGGGTCCCCCGACTGCTGGGCGAGACCGGCGGAATTCGTCGCCGAACGGGCGAAACTCTGCCTCAGAACCGCCAGCATACCGAGGACGGTGGCCACGGAACCCGCCGTATACGCAAGGATCACGCGGGTGGACACCTCACCCGGCAGGAAGGTCACCCCGGCGAGGACCGCGGTGCCGACCGCCCAGCAGAGCAGCTGAAGGTTGTGCCGCTTGAATACCATCAACGCCTGTCCGAGCACCATCGCGAACATGTACGCGACGGTTCCGGCGGACAACCAGAAGAAGTCGAGGCAGCCGAGCACCGGCTTGGCGCCGAACAGCACCTGGATCAGCCACGGGCCGAGGGCGACCGCCGGGATACCGCCGAGCAGGCCGAGCGCGCCCACCACGACGCCGATCTTCTTGAGCATCCCGGTGAAGGCGGCCCGGTCCCCGACCGCGATCGCGGCGGAGAGGCCGTTCAGCAGCGAGGCCTGGAGCGAACCGAAGACGAACAGCGGCACCCGGGCCAGCACCAGCGCGTTGAGCAGGGCGGCGATCAGCGCGGAGTCGGAGGGCGCGAGCAGCTTGGTGCTCACCACGGCCGCGTTCACCACGACCTGCGAGAGCAGCGTCGAGCAGATCAACAGGCCGAGCCCGGAGCAGAGTTCGGACCAGCCGACCTGCTCGCCGGGTTTGACCGCGCGCAGCAGCGGGGGCAGCGTGGCGATCGTGGCGAGGATCGGCGCGACGGCCAGGATCAGGCTGAACGCGAGCGCCGAGTGCACCCCGGCCACGCCGCAGGCGAAGGCCAGGCCGATCCGCAGGCCGCCGTCCAGGCCGAGCTGGGTGCCGTACGCGCCGAAGCGTCCGAGGCCGGCCAGCACGCCGCGGGTGAGGTAGCAGACGGCCATGCCGGTGAAGGCGCCGCCGAGGGCCAGCACCAGCGAGCGGTCGCCGTGGAACATCGCCCGGGCGATCGGGCCGGAGGCGGCACCGAGGACGGCCAGGGTCGCCGCGAGGATCCCACCGGTGAGCAGGGTCGCCCGGCGCAGCACCGGCGCGGCGCCGTGGCCGAGCGCCGCCCGCGCCGCGACGATCCGGGTGAGCTCCTGCTCGATCGGGAAGAAGACGCCGATGCCGACGGACATCACGATCGTCCACAGCAGCGAGACGTTCGCCATGTCGTCGACGGACAGGCTGTGGCCCGCCACCCCGAGGTGGATGTAGGAGGCGGCGCCCAGTACGACGGTGCCGCCGGCCACCGCCAGGGTTCCTGGCGGTAGCGCGGCAGCCACCTTCGTCAGCGGGTTCTTCACTGAGGTCTGTCGCTCTCGGTGCTCCGGGCCGTGGCGGCCAGTTCGGCGAAGACGGGCTTGGTCAGGGCCTCGGCCAGCATGGCCCGCCACTCGGGCAGCGGCGCCAGCCCGGCGGCGGCCCAGCGGTCGTGGGCCAGCACGCTGAAGGCCGGGCGGACGGCCGGGCGGACGAAGGCCTCCGAGGTGGTCGGACGGATCCGCTCCGGGTCCAGCCCGCTCAGTGCGTAGGTCTCGCGGGCCAGTCCGCACCAGGTGGTCCGGCCGCTCGCGGTGCCGTGGTAGACCCCGGCCGGGGCCTGCCCGGCGAGCGCGGCCCGGCCGAGCTCGACCAGGCGGCCGGCCAGCGCGTACGACCAGGTCGGCTGGCCGTGCTGGTCGTCCACCACGTCGAGGGTGTCCCGTTGGGCGGCGAGCTTGAGCATGGTGGCCACGAAGTTCGGGCCGTGCTCGCCGTACAGCCAGGCGGTGCGCACCACGTAGCCGTGCTCGGGGAGCAGTTCGGCGACCGCCCGCTCCCCCACCAGCTTGCTGCGGCCGTACGCGTTCACCGGCGCGGTCGGGGCGTCCTCCGGGCAGGGCTCGGTGGCGTCGCCCGGCAGGACGTAGTCGGTGGAGACCTGCAACAGCCGCGCACCGCTCTTGGCGCAGGCCGCGGCCAGGTGGCGCACGCCGGTGCCGTTGACGGCGGTGGCGGCGTCCTCCTCGGTCTCCGCGGCGTCGACGTTCGTCCACGCGGCGCAGTTGACCACGATGTCGTGGCCCTCGACGGCGGCCTGGACGGCCGCCGCGTCGGTGATGTCGAGGTCCGCCCGGCGCAGCGCGGTGATCTCGGCGGTCGCGTCGGCGCCCAGCACCGACAGCAGGTCCTGCCCGAGCATCCCGGCCGCGCCGGTGACCAGCCAGCGCACGGGCGCGGCGGCGTTCGCGGTCACTTGGCCAGGGCCGCCTTCTGCTTCAGCGGCTCCCACCAGGCACGGTTCTCGCGGTACCAGGCGATGGTCGCGGCGAGGCCGTCCTCGAAGCGGACCTGCGGCTCGTAGCCGAGCTCCTCGCGGATCTTGCTGATGTCGATCGAGTAGCGGAGGTCGTGGCCCTTGCGGTCCTCGACGTGCTCGACCATGTCCCAGCCGGCGCCCGCGGCCTCCAGCAGCAGCCCGGTCAGCTCCTTGTTGGTGGCCTCGGTGCCGCCGCCGATGTTGTAGACCTCACCCGCGCGGCCGCCGCGCATGACCAGTTCGATGCCCCGGCAGTGGTCCGAGACGTGCAGCCAGTCGCGGACGTTGCCACCGTCGCCGTACAGCGGCACCTTCTTGCCGTCGATCAGGTTGGTGGTGAACAGCGGGATGACCTTCTCCGGGAACTGGTAGTGCCCGTAGTTGTTGGAGCAGCGGGTCACCACGACGTCCATGCCGTGGGTGCGGTGGTAGGCCAGCGCCAGCAGGTCGGAGGACGCCTTGGAGGCCGAGTACGGGGAGTTCGGCACCAGCGGCCAGGTCTCGGTCCAGGAGCCCTCGCTGATCGAGCCGTAGACCTCGTCGGTGGAGATGTGCACGAAGCGGCCGACGCCGTGCTTCCGGGCGGCGTCGAGCAGGACCTGGGTGCCGACGACGTTGGTCAGCACGAACGGGCCCGCGCCGGCGATCGAGCGGTCCACGTGGGACTCGGCGGCGAAGTGCACCACCACGTCATGGCCCGGCATGACCTGGTCGACGGCGTCCACGTCGCAGATGTCGCCCTGGACGAAGGTGTAGCCCTGGTGGCCGGCCACCGGGGCCAGGTTCTCCAGGACGCCCGAGTAGGTGAGCTTGTCAAAGACCGTGATCCGGGCATTCTCGTCAGCTCCGAGGAGCTGACGGACGAACTCCGAACCGATGAATCCGGCGCCGCCGGTCACGAGGATGCGCATAATGCGCGTAGTCTACCGTCGCCCGAACACCCTCCCGACCCGGCCCCTCCCGCGTCCACCGATCTCGAATAGGGTGCACCCATGCGTGGAATCCTCCTGGCCGGCGGCACCGGCTCGCGGCTGTGGCCCCTGACCCGTGCGGTGTCGAAGCAGCTCCTGCCGGTCTTCGACAAGCCGATGATCTACTACCCCCTCTCGACCCTCGTGATGGCCGGGATGAGCGAAATCCTGATCATCACCACCCCGAACGACCGGGACCAGTTCGAGCGCCTGCTGGGCGACGGTTCGCAGTTCGGCCTGAAGCTCCAGTACGCCGTCCAGGAGAAGCCCGAGGGCATCGCCCAGGCCTTCGTGCTCGGCGCGGACTTCATCGGCGACGAGTCGGTGGCCCTGATCCTCGGCGACAACATCTTCCACGGCAGCGGCCTGGGCACCTCGCTCACCGAGCACTCCGACATCAAGGGCGGCCGGGTCTTCGCCTACCCGGTGGCCGACCCGACCGCGTACGGCGTGGTCGAGTTCGACGAGACCGGCCAGGTCATCTCCATCGAGGAGAAGCCGGCCGAGCCCAAGTCCCGTTACGCCGTCCCCGGGCTGTACTTCTACGACAACCGGGTCGTGGAGATCGCCCGCACCCTGGAGCCGAGCGCCCGCGGCGAGCTGGAGATCACCGCCGTCAACGACGCCTACCTGCGCACCGGCGACCTGCACGTGACGACCCTCGACCGCGGCACCGCCTGGCTGGACACCGGCACCTTCGTGTCGATGGTCCAGGCCTCGGAGTTCGTCCGGGTCATCGAGGAGCGCCAGGGCTTCAAGATCGGCTGCATCGAGGAGGCCGTCTGGCGGGCCGGGCTGATCGACGACGCCCAGCTGCGCGAGCTCGCCGAGCCGCTGCTGAAGAGCGGCTACGGCCAGTACCTGCTGGACCTGCTCGACGAGGCGGCCGCCAAGTGAAGTTCCGTGAGCTCTCCATCGAGGGCGCCTTCGAGATCACCCCGCAGGTGCACGGCGACGCCCGCGGCCACTTCACCGAGTGGTACCGCTTCGACCGCCTCGCCGAGGTCGTCGGCCACCCGCTGAACCTGGCCCAGGCCAACCTGTCGCTCTCCGCCAAGGACGTCGTCCGCGGCATCCACTTCGCCGACGTCCCGCCCGGCCAGGCCAAGTACGTGGCCTGCACCCGCGGCGCGGTGCTGGACGTGATCGTGGACCTGCGCGTCGGCTCGCCCGGCTTCGGCACGTGGGAGTTCGTCCGACTGGACGACACCGAGCGCAAGGCCGTCTACATCCCCGAGGGTCTCGGCCACGGCTTCTGCGCCCTCACCGACGACGCCACGCTGACCTACCTCTGCTCGGCGACGTACAACCCGACCGGCGAGCACGGCGTGCACCCGCTGGACCCGGAGCTCGGCATCGAATGGCCGACCGACGCCCCGCAGCTCTCGGCCCGCGACGCGGTGGCGCCCTCCCTCTCGGAGGCCCTCGCCACCGGCCTGCTGCCGGACTACCAGGCCTGCAAGGCCTACGCGGACTCGCTCAAGCAGCAGTAGCCACGCGAGGCCGGCTGAGGGGACGTGCGCGCAGGCGCACACGTCCCCTCAGTCATACTTCCTGCCACTTCCCAGGCCCCTTCTCAGGCCGCTCCCAGCCGGCCGGATCGGACGGACCATGACCCACCAAGCGGGACCCTCACGCGGCATACGCGAAGGCGCCGACACCCGGCGCCCCGCGTGGCTGAGGGGAGGCAGTCTGTCCGGCCGCCAGAACAGCTTCGGCGCGATCCGGACGGCCCTCGCGGTAGCCGTCGTCTACTCCCACGCCTATCCGCTCGGGTGGGGCCGGCCCGCTCCGCTCTCCCAGTTCAGCGGCGGCCAGATCGACCTCGGCCGGCTCGCGGTGGTCGGCTTCTTCGCGCTCTCCGGGTTCATGATCACCGGCAGTGCGATGCGCAGCACGATCGGTCGGTACTCCTGGCACCGCGCCCTGCGCATCCTGCCCGGGCTCTGGGTCTCGCTCCTGGTCAGCGTCCTGGTGGTGGCGCCCGCGCTGTACTACCGGACCCACCACTCGCTCACCGGTTACTGGTCGCACCCGGCCGGGCCGCTGCACTACCTGGCGGGTGCCTGGAACGCCTCGTTCGCCAACGGGTGGGACATCTCGAACGTGGTCGCCGACGGCGTCGCGGCCGGCACCAACCACGACCCCGGGATCAACGGCTCCCTCTGGTCGCTCGACTACGAGATGCTCTGCTACATCGTGATGGGCCTGCTGGCCGCCGGCGGCGTGCTGCTGCGCGCGAGGAAGGCGGTGCCGCTGCTGACCCTGGTCCTCTGGATCCTGATCGTCGAGGACTGGCGGACGACCCCCGGCTCCGTCAACATCCCCAACAGCATGGGCCACTTCCTCCACGTGCCGGTCTTCGGCCCGATCTACGTGCAGTACCTGGTCTACCTGGGGTTCGTCTTCCTGGTCGGCGCCACGGTGCAGCTGTACAAGGACCGGATCCCGATGAACGCCGGGCTCGCGCTGCTGTCGGCCGCCGTGCTCGTCGCCAGCCTGCACTACGGCGGGCTCTTCGCGTTCGGCTACCCGGCCTTCGCCTACCTGCTCTTCTGGCTGGCGGTCCGGCTGCCCGTGCCGTTCCAGCGGATCGGCGTCAAGCGGGACCTCTCGTACGGCATCTACATCTACGGCTTCACCGTCGAACAGGTCGTCGCCGCACTCGGTTACAACGCACACGGCATGCGGGTCTACCTCCCGCTGTCGCTCGCCGGAACGGTCGTCCTCGCCGCGCTCTCCTGGTACCTGGTCGAGAAGCCCGCGCTGAAGGCGAAGGACTGGACGCCTCGACCGGTACGCGCGCTGGCCGAGCGCCGGGCCCGCCGGGTCGCGGTCCCCGGGGCGGCCGAGCCGGTCGGGGAACCCGCGAGGACCGCGGTCCCCGCACCCTGATCACGCGGCGCCCGGCCCGGCACACGGTGGCCCGGTTCGTCCTCAGTGGGTCCTGAAGACCCACACCTTGAGGAGGACGAACCGGGCCACCGTCGCGAGGCCGTTGGCCACGACCAGGCCGGCGACCTCGACCACCCGCGAAGCGTTCGGCGCGAGCAGGGCGAGCAGGGCGAGCGCGCCGCTGCTCAGGCCCAGACCGATCAGGAAGGCGACGGCGCCCTGCAGCTGGTGGCGCACCGCACCCTCCGAGCCGGTGATGCCGAAGGTGAAGCGCCGGTTGGCGGCGGTGTTGGCGACCGCGCTCACCGCCAGGGCGATCAGGTTGGCCGCCTGCTGGTCGACGACCTGGCGGGCCACCACGTACAGGCCGAGGTAGAAGAGCGTACTGAGCACGCCGATGACCAGGAACGACGGGAGCTGCCGCTTGGCGGTGCCGGCCGGGGAAGCCACCCGGCCGTCGGGTGCCGGTACCGGCGCGTTGTCGGTGGAGACCATGGTTTGCCCACTGCTTCGTTCGTCGGGTCAGGAGAGCTCGTAGACGGCCACCCGGCCGTTGTCGAACACCGGCTTGGCGAGGTTCCTGAGCTGTGGCGACTCGGCGCCCGCCATCCGCTGGACCACCAGGTAGCGGACCTTGTGGTCGTGGTGCAGCCGACGCAGGATGTCCGGCGTCGGCGCGTAGAACGCGGCCTCGTTGAGGTTGAACAGCTCGGTGTCCCAGAACGGCGCCACGGAGGCCGCCGCCCCGTTCGCGGTGGCCATCAGCCTCGGTGCGTACGCCCAGCCCTCGATGAGGACCGAGCGCTCCGAATAGCCGCTGAGCCAGTGCGAACGGTAGTTGTCGCACGCCGCACCGTACACGTAGTTGTTGAACTCCCAGCAGTGGCTGTTCGTCGCCAGGATGTCCGAGGGAGCGCTGTGCGAGCGGATCCAGCGTGCGGCGTTCACCTGGCTCGCCGGCATCACCCAGCTGCCCTCCCACGGGACCTCCTGGGACTGGAGGGCGTCGAGGGCGAGGCTCGGGGTGCCGAGCGTCAGTCCGGCGGTGAGCAGGACGATCCCGCCCCGGCGCCGCAGGCCGCGCGCCGGCCGGGAGAACAGCCACCAGAGCAGCCCCAGGAGGCCCGCCAGCACCGCGAACGCGGCCGCCACGCTCAGCGCCGGCAGCAGTGGCGTGTACGGCTCGGTACCCGTGCCGTCCCCGGTGTGCTCGGCCAGGAAGGTCGCCAGGTCCGCCGAGTACCGGTACGAGAGCCAGATGAACAGCCCGGTCAGGGCCGCCGCGCCGACGGCCAGGGCGGCCTTGCCGGCCCTGGGCAGCGCGGCGCGTTCGAAGGCCTCGCAGTACCCCCAGGCGGACAGCACCACCCCGAAGGGCATCGCGGAGATGGTGAAGTAACTGGCGTTGTAGCCGTTGACCATCAGGTAGGCCGCCGGACCGGCGACCACCGCGCCGAGCAGGAACCACTGCGCCGGTTCCAGTCGGAGCCGACGCCGCCACAGCAGCGGCACGGCGCCCAACAACTTGATCTGGTGGTTCAGGAAGAAGGCGATCAGGACTGCCACGACCACGCCGCTCTGGAGCAGCACGGGCCTGCCGTCCAGAGGTTCGGCCCAGTACTTCTCGACGTTGCCGAAGGGAATGACTTCCAGGCCGTAGCTCTCGAAGTCGAAGATCGCCGCCGTCGCGAAGAGCTGGGCGCCCGCGATGACCGCCCCCAGCCCGACGATCGTCCAGGGGATGCGCCGGGTCCTGATCAGGACCGCCAGGCCGGCGACGGCCAGGCCCGCGAGGGCCACCGGGAGGGTGCTCGCCTTGGCGGCGCTGGAGGCGGTCGCGAACATCGCCGTCAGGACGAAGACGCCCCGCCCGAAGCCCGGCGCCCGCGACCTCCCGTCCGCGTCGCCCGGGCCGCCGACCCGGCGGAGCCCGTCGGCGACCGCGCCGACCAACGCGATCAGCAGCGGCTGGCTGTAGGCCAGCGACATGCTCGACCAGGACATCAGCCGGACGGCCGGCGCACCGAAGGTCCAGCTCACCACGTTGTTCGGGTAGATCGCGGTGAACTCGCCGACCGCGAAGAGCAGCAGCGCGGCCAGCGGGCCGGCCCACGCCCGACCGGTGATCCGGTGGGCCACCACCGCCATGATCAGCACACCGAGCGCGGCGAACGCGGGAACGAGCAGCCTGGTCTCGACCACCGGCAGGTCGATGTGACCGACCATGTCGGTCATCGCCATGTGGGCGAACGTGAACCAGTGGTAGTGGAGCGGTTCCCCCGCCACCTGCGGCACGGTCAGCGGCACGTGCTGCTTGGCGTTGGCCGCCAACGACAGCATGTACGGCATGTCGCCGAACAGCCGCGAGTTCTCGTCGACCGCCAGGACCGGGAACTTCGACAGGAAGACCTGGAAGTAGTACAGGCTGGTCAGGCCCACCACCGCGGCCAGCGACCAGGACCAGGCGAGGGACGGCCGCCGGTAACCGCCGGAGCGCCAGTGCCGGCGCAGGCCGGGGACGAGCGCGAACGGGACCACCACCACGAGCGGCCAGGCGACGGCTACCGACTGGAGGCCCGAACGGACGAGGATCGCCCAGGCCCCCAGTTCCAGCACCAGCCCGGTCACCGCGCCGAAGGCCAGGTCCTCCACCAGGGTGTGCGGACGCCTGCGCAGGGCCCGGAAGACCAGGGTGCCCGGAAGCACCACGCCCCAGGCCACGTAGAAGGTGTACCGGGCGATGTCGCCGACCCTGGTGTCCGCGGCCAGCAGCAACCCCACCAGGAGCAGGTACGCCGAGACCGCGGGCAGGAACCGCCAGAAGGCGTGGGCCCTGGATCCCGCGTCCGCCGCGCCGCCGGACGGCCCGCCGGACGGCGCCGGGACTCCCGGACGTCCTCCGGTGGCCGGCGCCGATCCGGTGGCGGTGCTGTTCGTTTGCATGGTGTCCGTTCTCTCGTCCGAGCTCACAGCTCGCAGCACGGCAGCCTGGCGGAGGCCGGCGGCGGCGGTCCGCCGACCGGCGTCGGAAGGACTCCGGGTCAGCCCGCGTAGGAGGCGCTGCGGCGAGCCGTCGCGGGGTCGGGCCCCTCCGCCGAGTCGTAGCCGACGAAGTAGGCCGGCCGGGCCTGCGCCGCCGAGTAGATGCGGCCGACGTACTCGCCCAACAGACCCATGCAGACCAGCTGGACGGCGCCGAGGAACAGCATGCCCATGAACAGCGAGGACCAGCCGGGGACGGTCTTGCCGAACGCGTACTCGATCACGGTGTAGACACCGAGGGCGAAGCAGAGCACGAAGCTCAGCAGGCCGAGCCAGGTGGCGAGCCGCAGCGGGCTCGCGGAGAAGTTGGTGACGCTGTCGACGGCGAGGCGGAGCATCTTGGACAGCGGGTAGTGGGTCGAACCGGCGACCCGCTCCTCGCGCACGTAGACGACCTCGCCGCTGGGGAAGCCGAGCCACGGCACCAGCAGCCGGTAGACCGGCTGGTGCTCGGGCAGCGCCTTGAGCGCGTCCACCGCGGCACGGCTGAGCAGACGGAAGTCTCCGGCCTGGTTCGGCATCTTCTTGCCGACGAGCCTGCGCATCAGCCAGTAGTAGGCGCCCGCGGTGCGGCGCTTGAAGATCGTGTCGGTGCCGCGGTCGCCGCGCACGCCGTAGACGATGTCGAGGCCCCGCTCCCGCGCGAGCGAGAGCATCTCGGGGATCTTCTCCGGCGGGTCCTGGAGGTCGGCGTCGATGGAGACGACGTAGTCGCCGAAGGCGCGGTGGATGCCGGCGGTGAGCGCGGCCTGGTGCCCGGAGTTGCGGGCGAAGCGGACGATCCGGAACTCCGGCCAGTCCTGGTGGATCTTCTGCATCAGGACCGGGGTGGCATCCGTGCTTCCGTCGTCGATGCCGACCACTTCGTACGTGATCCCCAGCCCGTCGAGGATCGGGCGCAGGCGCTGCACGGTCAGCGGCAGTGCCTCCTGCTCGTTGTAGATCGGCATGACGACCGACAACAGCGGCGCCGGCTCCCCGGCCGACGCAACTCCCTGATCTCCTGCGTTGAGCATCCTTCTTCGCCTGTCCCCATGTGATCCGAAAGCGGTCGGAAGGCATGGACCGCCGGGTAGACCCCACCGGCCGGAATCCTTCTCCCTCCGCACCCGGAGCATCGCGGGCGGCAGCGAGGAAGAGCCAATGAGCGGCAGGATAGCAGTCCGGTCCAGCCCCACTCTCCACGGGCCTGTTACCTGATCGCCGTCGATTCGATATCCCGACACGCCGAAGGGCCCCGCGCACCGGGGTGTGCGGAGCCCTTCGGACTGAGCCTGTACGAGGCAGGCAGGTCAGAGCATCAATTACTTGATGATCTTGGTGACCTGGCCGGCGCCGACGGTGCGGCCACCCTCACGGATGGCGAACTTCAGGCCCTCCTCCATGGCGATCGGCTGGATCAGCGCGACGGTCATGGCGGTGTTGTCGCCCGGCATGACCATCTCGGTGCCCTCGGGGAGGGTCACGACGCCGGTCACGTCCGTGGTACGGAAGTAGAACTGCGGGCGGTAGTTGTTGAAGAACGGGGTGTGGCGGCCACCCTCGTCCTTCGACAGGATGTAGGACTGGGCCTCGAAGTCGGTGTGCGGGGTGACCGAACCCGGCTTGATGATGACCTGGCCGCGCTCGACGTCCTCGCGCTTGATGCCACGGAGGAGCAGACCGACGTTCTCACCGGCCTGGCCCTCGTCGAGCAGCTTGCGGAACATCTCGATGCCGGTGACCGTGGTGGTGGTCTTCTCCGGCTTGATGCCGATGATGTCGACGGTCTCGTTGACCTTCAGGATGCCACGCTCGATACGACCGGTGACGACGGTGCCACGACCGGTGATCGTGAAGACGTCCTCGATCGGCATCAGGAACGGCTGGTCCACGGCGCGGGCCGGGGTGGGGATGTTCTCGTCGACGGCCTTCATCAGGCCGAGGAGCTTCTGGCCCCACTCGGCGTCGCCCTCCAGCGCCTTCAGCGCGGAGACGCGGACGACCGGCAGGTCGTCGCCCGGGAACTCGTACTCGCTGAGGAGCTCACGGACCTCGAGCTCGACGAGCTCCAGGATCTCCTCGTCGTCCACCATGTCGGCCTTGTTCAGGGCGACGACGATGTACGGAACGCCGACCTGGCGGGCCAGGAGCACGTGCTCCTTGGTCTGCGGCATCGGGCCGTCGGTGGCGGCGACCACCAGGATGGCGCCGTCCATCTGGGCGGCACCGGTGATCATGTTCTTGATGTAGTCAGCGTGACCCGGGCAGTCGACGTGCGCGTAGTGACGGTCCTCGGTCTGGTACTCGACGTGCGCGATCGAGATGGTGATACCGCGCTGACGCTCCTCCGGGGCCTTGTCGATCTGGTCGAACGGCGTGAAGGGGTTCAGGTCCGGGTACGCGTCGTGCAGCACCTTGGTGATGGCCGCGGTCAGCGTGGTCTTGCCGTGGTCGATGTGACCGATGGTGCCGATGTTGACGTGGGGCTTCGTCCGCTCGAACTTCGCCTTCGCCACTGAGTCCTCCTGAGGACAGTTCCTGTACGCCGTGGTGACGTCAGTTGGTCTTGATCGGTTTTGGTGCGGGTTGTCCGCAGGACACCCCGTGCCGTCCCGCTGGTAGGGGGGGCCGGAGGCCCCGGGAGAATCCGACCGGATCCTCCCGGGTTGCCTCCTAATAGCCTAAAGGCTTCGCTATCGTCCCGAATATCGGGACGTCACTCGCCCTTGGCCTTGGCGATGATGTCGTCCGCCACGTTCTTCGGAACCTCGGCGTACGAGTCGAACTGCATCGAGTAGCTCGCGCGACCAGAGGTCTTGCTGCGCAGGTCACCGACGTAGCCGAACATCTCGGAGAGGGGCACCAGCGCCGTGACGACGCGGGCACCGTGACGCTCGTCCATGGACCGGATCTGGCCACGGCGAGAGTTGATGTCGCCGATCACGTCGCCCATGTAGTCCTCGGGCGTGGTGACCTCGACGGCCATCATCGGCTCGAGGAGGACCGGCTTGGCCTTCCTCGCGCCTTCCTTGAAGGCCATCGAACCGGCGATCTTGAACGCGAGCTCGGAGGAGTCGACGTCGTGCGACTGGCCGTCCAGCAGGCTCACGCGGACACCCTGGAGCGGGTAGCCGGCGAGGACACCGAACTCCATGGCCTCCTGGCAACCGGCGTCGACCGACGGGATGTACTCGCGCGGGACGCGGCCACCGGTGACCTTGTTGACGAACTCGTAGCCCTCGGCCTGCTCGAGCGGCTCGATCGCGATCTGCACCTTGGCGAACTGACCGGAACCACCGGTCTGCTTCTTGTGGGTGTAGTCGATGCGCTCGACCGCCTGGCGGATGGTCTCGCGGTACGCGACCTGCGGCTTGCCGACGTTGGCCTCGACCTTGAACTCACGGCGCATACGGTCGACGAGCACCTCGAGGTGCAGCTCGCCCATACCCGCGATGATGGTCTGGCCGGTCTCCTCGTCCGTGTTGACCTGGAAGGACGGGTCCTCCTCGGCGAGACGCTGGATGGCGACACCCAGCTTCTCCTGGTCACCCTTGGACTTGGGCTCGATGGCGACGCGGATGACCGGGGCCGGGAAGTCCATGGACTCCAGGATGACCGGGTTCTTCTCGTCGGCCAGCGTCTCACCGGTGGTGGTCTGCTTCAGGCCCATGACGGCGACGATGTCGCCGGCGCCCACCGACTCGATCTCCTCACGCTTGTTCGCGTGCATGCGGTAGATCTTGCCGATGCGCTCCTTCTTGCCCTTCACGGCGTTCAGCACCGAGGTGCCGGACTCCAGGCGGCCGGAGTAGATCCGGACGAAGGTGAGCTTGCCCAGGTGCGGGTCGGACATGATCTTGAACGCCAGCGCGGACAGCGGCTCGTCGTCCGAGGCCTTGCGGGAGATCTTGGTGTCCGGGTCGTTGGGCTTGGTGCCCTCGATGGACTCGATGTCCAGCGGCGACGGCAGGTACTTGACGACCGCGTCAAGCAGGGGCTGAACGCCCTTGTTCTTGAAGGCGGTACCGCAGAAGATCGGGGTGAAGTCCGAGTTCAGGGTGCCCTTGCGGATCGCGTCCTGCAGCAGCTCGACCGGGATCTCCTCGCCCTCGAGGGCGAGTTCCATGACCTCGTCGCTGACGTTCGAGACGGTGTCGATCAGCGCCTCGCGGTACTCCGCGGCCTGCTCCTGCAGCTCGGCCGGGATGTCGACGACGTCGTACATCTCGCCCTTGGCGGCCTCGGCGGACCAGACCAGAGCCTTCATGCGGACCAGGTCGACGACGCCCTGGAAGTCCGACTCGGCACCGATCGGGAGCTGCATGACCAGCGGGGTGGCGCCGAGGCGGTCCACGATGGTCTGCACGCAGAAGAAGAAGTTCGCGCCCGTGCGGTCCAGCTTGTTGATGAAGCAGATGCGCGGGACGCCGTAGCGGTCAGCCTGCCGCCACACGGTCTCGGACTGGGGCTCGACACCAGCGACACCGTCGAACACCGTCACGGCACCGTCGAGGACGCGCAGCGAACGCTCCACCTCGACGGTGAAGTCGACGTGACCCGGGGTGTCGATGATGTTGATGGTGTTGTCGACGCCGTCGACCGTCCAGTGACAGGTCGTCGCGGCCGACGTGATCGTGATGCCGCGCTCCTGCTCCTGCTCCATCCAGTCCATGGTGGCAGCGCCATCGTGGACCTCACCGATCTTGTACGAGACACCGGTGTAGAACAGGATCCGCTCGGTGGTGGTGGTCTTGCCCGCGTCGATGTGCGCCATGATCCCGATGTTGCGGACCCTGGCGAGGTCAAGGGAGGTTGCAGCCATGGTGGCTCGTTCTCTCTCTGTCTAGTGACGGGGTACGGACTACCAGCGGTAGTGCGCGAAGGCCTTGTTGGACTCGGCCATCTTGTGGGTGTCCTCGCGACGCTTCACGGAAGCGCCCAGGCCGTTGCTGGCGTCGAGGATCTCGTTCATCAGGCGCTCGGTCATGGTCTTCTCGCGACGGGCGCGGGAGTAACCGACCATCCAGCGCAGCGCCAGGGTGCTGGCGCGGCCCGGACGGACCTCGACCGGAACCTGGTAGGTCGCGCCACCGACACGGCGGGACTTGACCTCGAGGGCCGGCTTGACGTTCTCCAGCGCGCGCTTCAGCGTGACGACCGGGTCCGAGCCGGTCTTGTCGCGGACGCCCTCGAGGGCGCCGTAGACGATCCGCTCGGCGGTGGAGCGCTTGCCGTGCAGCAGGATCTTGTTGACCAGCTGGGTGACGACCGGGGAGCCGTAAACCGGGTCGATGATGACCGGGCGCTTCGGGGCGGGGCCCTTACGAGGCATTCTTACTTCTCCTTCTTGGCGCCGTAGCGGCTGCGGGCCTGCTTGCGGTTCTTGACACCCTGGGTGTCAAGCGAACCGCGGATGATCTTGTAGCGGACACCAGGAAGGTCCTTCACACGACCACCGCGCACCAGCACGATGGAGTGCTCCTGCAGGTTGTGGCCCTCGCCCGGGATGTAAGCGGTGACCTCGATCCCGCTGGTGAGGCGCACACGGGCGACCTTGCGGAGAGCCGAGTTCGGCTTCTTCGGGGTGGTCGTGTACACACGCGTGCAGACCCCACGGCGCTGCGGGGAGCCCTTCAGCGCGGGAGTCTTGTTCTTCTCGACCTTGTCCTGCCGGCCCTTTCGGACCAGCTGCTGGATCGTAGGCACCGTTTCTCCGTTTTCTGTGTGCCAAGGCTTGGTGGAACTAACCTGCGATGTCTCCCTCGCACACGGCCCCGTGGTCGACCCACGCGGTCGGGTGTGTTGGGCTTGTTACGACACGGAATCCCATGAGCTGATGTACAGCGACGGCGCTCTACGCGCGGCGCGCTGGGAAGCGCTCCGGCTCGGCGCGGCGACCGGTGTGCATGCACGCACAAGGACCCGGGGACACCCCAGGCACAAGGTCAGAGCGTACCTAGCGCATCGGGCGCGGTCAAAACAAATGCAACGCCGCAGGTCGCGGGGCTTGGACTCGAAACGGGACGGGAACCGACGCGGGCGGCGCCCATACCATGGCCGAGAACCCCCCGCACGGCGAAACCTTACGCCTGTGCGTGGACGGCGGCGAGCCGGGTGTCCCCCCCGTCGGCATCGCCCCCGGACGGCTCGGACGAGGACGACGCGTCCTGCTGCCGGTCCGCCCCCTGCCTGTCCGGCACGGCGACGAGCAGCCCCAGCGCCACCACGGCCACCGCGTACAGCGCCACGCAGGGCTGCCAGCCCACCGGCGGCGCCCAGTGGGCCGGGCTGATGAAGAACGACCCACCGTTGCCGACCGTGATGCGGCGCAGCGCCCAGACGAACCCCGCGAAGTCGGCCACGGCGAGCGCGCCGGAACAGAGCATCAGCAGCCGGCGCCAGGCGAAACCGCCCGGCAGCCGCTCGTGGCAGATCACGGCGCACACGATCGGCAGCCCGACGGCGAACGGCAGCAGGTAGCGGCCCTGCCAGATCATGCCGAGCTCCCGCGCCTGCATGGCCTGGGCCACCAGCGGTATGACCACGATCCCGGCAAGGACCCCCAGGACGGCCAGTGCGTCCCGAAGCCGCGCGTAGCAGAGCGCGAGCAGCACCAGGGCGACCACCACGGCGCACCACAGCAGCAGCGTCGCGGCCGGCGGCTCGGCGTCCAGCCAGCCGAAGTAACCGATCATCTGCTTGATGTACGTCAGACCGTTGTCGAAGGTCTTACGAGCCGCGGCCAGCGGGGTGAGACCCCTCGGGGTGTTGATGACCGAGTGGTCCGGGTGGGTCGAGGACCAGAGGAGGGCCAGGACGGTCGTGACCAGGGTCAGACCGCCCCAGACCCAGGTCGCCCGGTGCCGCAGGACCGCGCGCAGCGCGTCCTTGCTTCCGAGCAGCAGGGCGAAGAAGACCGCCCCGGGCAGCCAGATCAGGCCCAACGGCCGGATGCTGATCAGCACCACCGCACCGATGCCGAGCCGGGCGAGGCGGCGGTTCAGGAGTTCGGGGTCCGGGCTCCTCAGCAGCGCCAGGGCAGCGCTCCAGACCAGGATGCTCGCGGCGATCTCCGGGCCGTTCGGGTTGACCACACCGAACATGAACAGTGACATCGGGGTGGTGGCCGCCACCACCCCGAGCATGGTGAAGGAACGCCGACGCCACTCCGCCGCCGAGACCACCGCACTCGCCACCAGGGCGGAGCAGATCGCGGCCGACATCAGGCGCATCAGGTAGAAGGCCGTCTTGCCCGGGAGCAGCAGGCTGGGCCAGCCGACGGCGAAGTAGTACGCCGGGTGGTAGCGGCCCGCCGACGTGGTCACCTCGGCCGTCCCGGAGCTGTGCTTGAGCGCGGGTGCGCAGTCGGCCGACTGCCAGGGCTTGAAGGCGTAGCAGAGATGGGTCTCCGCCAGGTCCTCGTAGATCCGCGGGAGCACGACCCCGCTCTCGGCCCAGTGGCCTTTGATCCCGCCGACCTCGTGCGGGACCATGACCTCGGTGCCGTTGACCTGGCCCCGCGCGACCGCGGCCGCCCGGATGAGGTGCGCGGGTTCGTCCGGCGCGCCGCCGATCGGAGTCGCCAGCGACCAGGACGCACTCAGCGCGAACAGGATCGCGAACGCGACCGCCCACAACCGCCGGGGCGAAGACGCGAGCCGCTCGGCGATGCTCTTGACGGCAGTGATCATCATCTGGAAATGGGCCTTCGGGGTCGGTCCGAACTCGGCGTGCGGCACCCATGGCCGGGGCGTGGTGGGTGCTCGCGTCGACGAGATGCAACAGGCAGCGTCAGCCATGGACGAGAAGACCGTACCGAACGGAGCCCCGAGGGACTAATGGCGCCCTCCCGATGACGGTCCGTGAGTCGGGCGGGTTCAGCGCGCTCCGCCGACGGCGGCGACGGTACCCAGCAGGATCATCAAGGTCCAGAGCGCAGTGCCCGCATAGCCGACGACCAGACCGGCGACGGCCGCCCAGTCACCGTTCATGTCGCGGCGGCGGATCTGTGACCGGGCGATGTGGCCGGTGATCACGGCGGGCAGGGAGAAGCCGAAGACGCCGAGCGCCAGCGACGTGACCGCGAGCACATTGGTGGGGCGGGGCGCAGGCGGAGGAGGCGGGAGGAAGGTCGCGGGGACGGACGGCACGGCGACCGGCGGCACCGCCATCGGCCCGGAGGGCAGGTCGGCCACCAGCGCGGCCAGCTGGCCGTAGGTCTGCGAAGCGGCCACCGCCTCGTGGCGCTGCTCGTACTCCTGGACGGAGAGCCGTCCCTCGGCGAACGCGGCCTTGAGCACGTCGATCGTCCGGTCCCGGTCCGCGTGGCCCGCCCGCATCGCGGCCTGCGACGCCCCCGCGGGCGCGGGCACGGGCTGCCATTGCCCCGCCGGCCGCTTGCCGGGCGGATTGCCGGAACCGGGCTCGCCCCATGGTTGTACGGACATCCGCCACCTCCCGGTAGCGCGGCATCCCCGCGCACGTCACTGCTTCCTCATGGTGCAGGACGAACAGCCGAGCTGAGTAGTTGCCAAATCGGGCCAGTAGCCGCCGGGATGCGGATTCCGGCCCGGCGTGCCTCACCCGTTCGGCGGGCACACTCAGGGGATGCTCAACTCGGGCGACAGCCTGTTCGAGCAGTGACAGGCTGGGCCCCGAGAAACCCTCCACCACGACTTTTCACCACGACGAGAGCAGAGAAGGCCGCCATGCAGGCGTCAGCGCCGCCGTCCTCCGACCTCCCCGGGCCGGGAACCCCGTCCGCCGTCAGCATCCAGGGGCTCTGGAAGCACTTCGGCGCCCAAGCCGCCGTGGCCGGGCTGAGCCTGGAGCTGCCGGCCGGGTCGTTCATCGGCCTGGTCGGGCCGAACGGCGCCGGCAAGACGACCACGCTGTCGATGGTCACCGGGCTGCTCCGGCCCGACCAGGGCACCGTCCTGGTGCACGGCACCGACGTGTGGGCGGATCCGGTCACGGTCAAGGCCCGGATCGGCATCCTGCCCGAGGGCCTGCGGATGTTCGAGCGGCTCAGCGGGCGCGAGCTGCTCCAGTACACCGGGCGGCTGCGCGGCCTGCCCGGCGCCGAGGTGGACCGGCGGGCCGAGGAGCTGCTGGCCGTCCTGGACCTCGGCCGGGACGCCGACAAGCTGGTCGCCGACTACTCCACCGGCATGCGCAAGAAGATCGGTCTGGCCGCCGCGCTGCTGCACAATCCCGACGTGCTGTTCCTGGACGAGCCCTTCGAGGGCGTCGACCCGGTCTCCGCCCAGACCATCCGCGGCGTGCTCAAGCGGTACGCGGCGGCCGGTTCCACGGTGGTCTTCTCCAGTCACGTGATGGAGCTGGTCGAGCAGCTCTGCGACTGGGTAGCGGTGGTCAACGCCGGCCGGGTGATAGCCCAGGGTCCGCTGGACTCCGTACGGGGCGGGCGCAGCCTGCACGAGGCCTTCCTGGGCCTGATCGGCGTGCGCGAGGACGACGGGCAGGCGCTCGGCTGGCTCGGCGGCGGACAGACCGGGGGCGCACGGTGAGTACGGCCTCGGTGCCCGACGGGCGGACGGTCGTCCGCGCCCTGGTGGCGCTCAAGCTGCGGCTGCTGCGCAACGGGCTGCGGCGCAGCCCCGGCCGGACCGCCGTCTACGTGATCGGCGGCATGGTGGGCCTGGCCTTCGCGGCCGGCATCGCCGTCGGCATGACCGCGCTGAACGGGCGGCACGAAGGGTCCGGGGACGCCGGGGTGATGCTGCTCGGCGTGCTGACCCTGGGCTGGGCCGCGCTGCCGCTGTTCCTCTTCTCCAGTGACGAGAGCGCCGACCCGACCCGGCTGACCATGCTGCCGCTGCGGCCCGGCCCGCTGCTGCGCGGCTCGCTGCTGGCCGCGCTGATCGGGCCGGGGCCGCTGATCAGCCTGGTGCTGGTGACCGGCGCGGTGCTGGCCGTCGCGGCCGGCGGCGCCTCGGCCGCGGTCGCGGTGCTCGGCGTGCCGCTCGCGGTGCTCTGTCTGGTCACGCTCTCCCGGGCGGTCGCGGCGGGCAACGCCCGGATGCTCTCCAGCCGGCGCGGCAAGGACTTCGCGATCTTCGGCGGGCTGGCCTTCGCACTGCTGGTGCAGGTCGCCAACGTCGGCTCGCAGAGCATCCTCGGCCGCCGGGGCGGGCCGATCGACCTCAGCCCGCTGAAGCCGATCGCCTCGGTGCTGCGCTGGATCCCGCCGATCAGCGCGGCGGACGCGCCGCGCACCGTCGGCGAGGGCCGGTACGGGGCGGCGCTGCTCCAGCTCGCCGCGGCCGCCGTGCTGCTGGCGCTGCTGCTGCGCTGGTGGCGGCGGAGCCTGCAGGAGCTGATGGTCACCGCCGACTCCTCCACCCTGGAGGTGGCCCGCGGGGTGCAGAAGGCGCGCGGCTGGGGCTTCCTGCCCCAGGGCCGGACCGGCGCGGTGATGCAGCGCCACCTGCGGTACGCCTGGCGCGAACCGCGGGCCAAGGCGGCGCTGTTCACCAGCATCGGGATGACGCTGGTGATCTGCGTGCTGTCGATGGTCCAGGGCTGGGCGAGCGTCTACCTGCTGGCGATGACCGGGGTGTTCCTCGGGCTGCAGATGCTCAACCTGTTCGGCATGGACGGCTCGGCGTTCTGGATGGTCGCCGCCACCCTGCGCACCCCGGCCGACGCCCGGTCCGAGCTGCGCGGCCGGGCGTACGCGGTGCTGTCGTACGCCGTCCCGGTGACGATGGTGCTCGGACTGGTGCTGGCGGCCGTCACCGGCCGGTGGAGCGAGCTGCCGTCCGCGCTCGGCCTGGCGCTGACGATGCTCGGCTGCGGGATCGCGCTGGGCTCGATGTTCAGCGTGCTGGCGCCGTACACCATGCCGGCCGACAGCAACCCGATGCGCAACGCCGCCCCCGGGCAGGGCGGGCTGATCCTGCTCAACCAGTTCGGCTCGATGCTCGGCGTCGCGGTGCTGGCGCTGCCGGTCGGCGGCTACCTCGCCTGGGCGCTGATCTCGGACGGGCCGAGCTGGCCGGTGCTGCTGATCGGCCCGCTGTACGGCGCCCTGGTCGCGACGCTGGGCGTGCGGCTGGCGGCGGGCCGGCTGCTGGAGCGCACGCCGGAGATCCTGGCCAAGGCCATCGAGCGCTGAGCCGAGTCGCCGCCGAGCCGAACGGTTCCCGCCGCGGCTCCGGCATCATGGGCAGGAGGCCGGACCGTCGAGGAGAGCAGGGACACACCGTGGGCAAGCGCGCGCAGCAGACCGGGACCGCCGGGCCGCTGCTGGAGCAGGCGGTGCGGTCGGTGCTGACGGCCCCGGAGGACGCACTGGACCTCGCCCTGGACACCGGGGCCTCGCTGCTGGCCGCCTCGGCCGGGCAGTGGCCGGAGGTCAGCCGGGCGCTGCTCGGCCACGCGGACACCGCCGTCGGCCGCTGCTGGTCCGCCGGATGGCGGCCCGCCGACCTGGCCCGGGTGGTGCGGCGCGAGCTGAAGCCCGCCCACCTGGCCCTCGCGGTGGACCTGATCGCCGCCGAGGGCCGCCGCCACCCCGCGGCCGCCCTGGACCGGCGCTGGCGGGAGCAGCTGCGCGAGCTGGAGACCGAGGTGTGGTGGCCCGGCGACGAGGAGTACCTCGGCGCCTTCGCCCACCGGCACCGGCTGGACCGCTTCGCGCTCGCCACCGCCGTCCTGGAGCTGCTGCGCACCTGGGGCCGGCTGCCGCCGATCGCCCCGGTGGGGCCCGCCCCCGGGCAGACCGTGCGGCCGCAGCGCTCGGCGCCGGTGACCGGCGAGCCGCGGATGCTCGCGCGGATCCGGGCGCTGCTGGCCAAGGCCGAGTCCACCGAGTTCCCGGAGGAGGCCGAGGCGCTGACCGCCAAGGCCCAGCAGCTGATGGCCCAGCACAGCATCGACGAGGCGCTGCTGGCCGCGGCCGGCGCCGACCGCGACACCCCGGCGGCGCTGCGGATCGGGGTGGACAACCCGTACGAGGGCCCCAAGACGATGCTGCTGGACGCGGTCGCGGCGGCCAACCGGTGCCGGGTGGTGTGGGCGAAGGAGTTCGGCTTCTGCACCGTGGTCGGCTTCGACGGCGACCTGGACGGCGTCGACCTGCTGTACACCTCGCTGCTGGTGCAGGCCACCCACGCGCTCAACAAGGCGGGCTCCCGCAAGGACTCGCGCAGCAAGGCGTTCCGGCAGTCCTTCCTGGTCGCGTACGCGGCGCGGATCCGCGAGCGGCTGACCGCCGCGACCGAGCGCGCCACCAGCGCCGCCGCGGCCGGGCGGCACCTGCGCGAGGACGGCACCGAGGAGCAGCTGCTGCCCGACGAGCGGCTGCTGCCCGCGCTCGCCGCCCGCTCCGAGGCGGTGGACGAGGAGGTCGGCCGGCTGTTCCCGAAGCTGGTCTCGCAGCGGGTGCGGGTCAGCGACGGCGTGGGCTGGGCGGCCGGACGCGCCGCCGCCGACCGGGCCGCGCTGCACGGGCGCGCCGGGGCGATCCGCCGGTAGGGCGGGTCCCGGAGCGACCTGATAGAACGTAGTCCGCCACGAACGAAGGGGGATTCGACGTGACGGAACCGGCGGCGGAGTCGGGGTACCGGGACCGGGTGCGCGGAGCGCTGCTCGGCGGAGCGATCGGCGATGCGCTGGGCTGGCCGGTGGAGTTCCAGCAGCTCCACCAGATCCAGGACCGGTACGGACCGCAGGGCGTGACCGGGCTGCCGGCCGGGCCCGGGCCGGTCGAGGTCACCGACGACACCCAGATGACGCTGTTCACCGCCGAGGGCCTGATCCGCGGCTTCGTCCGCGGCTGGACGGGCGGCGGCGGCTCGGTGCCGGAGGCCGTGCACGGCGCCTACCGGCGCTGGCTGCTGACCCAGTACCAGTCCTCGCCGGACGCCGAGCCGCAGCCCCGCCCCTACGACGGCTGGCTGCTGAGCCGGCCCTTCCTGTACGCGCGGCGGGCGCCGGGCAACGCATGCCTGAGCGGGGTGTCCGAGCACCCGGTGTTCGAGGCGCCGTCCGCGATCGGGCTGAACGGGCCGATCAACCCTGGCTCCAAGGGCTGCGGCACGGTGATGCGCTCGGCGCCGTTCGGGCTGGCCCGGCTGGGTGTCGAGCAGTCCTTCGGGCTGGCGGTCCAGTGCGCCCAGCTCACCCACGGCCACCCGACCGGCTACCTCGCGGCGGGCGCCTTCGCGGCACTGGTCGAGCGGCTCGCGGGCGGCACCGAGCCGTGGGCGGCGGTCGGCGAGACGGTGGAGCAGATCCGCGAGCTGCCGAGTTCCAAGGAGACCGTCCAGGCGCTGGCCCGGGCGGTGCGGCTCGCCCAGGAGGCCGAGCCGGCGGCGGAGACGGTGGAGCGGGTCGGGCTCGGCTGGATCGCCGAGGAGTGCCTGGCCATCGCGGTGTACTCACTGCTGGCGGCCACTCTGGACCCCGACCCGGTGCGCACCGCGCTGCTGCTGTCGGTGAACCACTCCGGGGACAGCGACTCGACGGGCGCGGTCTGCGGCAACCTGGTCGGGGCCGCGTACGGCGCCGCCGCGCTGCCCGCCGAGTGGGCCGGAGCGGTCGAGGGCCGGACGGAGCTGCGGCAGGTCGCGGACGACCTGCTGGTGCTGTTCGGCAGCCGCGACCCGCTGCATCCGGGACTCGGCGGGCGCTACCCGGCCTGGTGAGCCGCCCGGCCGGCGAGCCGCCCCTTGCGGTGGGCGGCCCGGGCCACGCGCCTACCGGGCCTGCGGATCGGTGACCTGGCCGAGGAACAGCGGCGCTCCGCCCCGGGCGTCCCGGATCAGGAACAGGAACGGCCGGTCGAGGTGCACCTGGACCGGCCGGTCGGCGTTCGGCGCCGCCGCCGCTTCCAGCCCGGCACCACTGCCGGCCGCCGCGACCGTACCGTCCTCGCCGACCTCGATGGTGGCCTTCTGCACCACCGTGCCGACGACCAGCGGTTCCTTGGCGATGCCGCCGAAGTCGGCCTGGTCGAAGGCCGCCTGCACGCCGAGCGCGCGCAGCGCGGGGGTGAGCTCCTTCGAGGTGCCGAAGTGGAAGCGCGGCAGCTGGAGGTCGACCGGCCGCTCGGCGAGGGCGCCGAGGATCCGGTCGAGCTGGGGCTGGTCCAGGCCCTTGGCGAAGGCGGCGAAGCCGCCCTGCGCGGGGACGATCAGGTCCATCACCAACCCGCCGTCCGCGTACGGCAGTTCGACGGCCTGCCAGGGCTCGCCGACGATCCCGCCGGAGCCGTCGGCGTACTTGAAGTCCCCGGTCTGCGCCATCGTGGGGACGGCCGGTGCGGAGCCGTCGAGCTTGTGGAACGGGCGGTCGGCGGTGTGCGAGGGCTTGAAGGCGGAGGCCCACGCGGCTTTGAGGTAGAGCGCGTCGGTGAGCACCAGCCGGGTGTTCGGGGTGATCGCGTCCCGGCCGAACAGGTCCTTGATCCGGCCGTCGGTGGCCTTCTCCACGGCCGCGTTGACGGTCCTGCGGGCCCCGTCCGGGTCCTTGGCGAAGTCGGCTTGGTGCACGCCGGTGTCGAAGGCGGCGGCGAGGGTGGCCAGGTAGTCCGGTGCGACGGCCAGGCCCTGCTGCGTCCAGACGTCATCGCTGCGGCGCAGGGTGAGCTTGTCGGTGGCCGGGACCGGCCGGTTCAGCGCGCCGGTGGCGAACGCGTACTGCTGGGGGCCGAGCCCGGTGTGCAGGGCCTTGGCCAGTTCGTCGGCGGTGGTGCCGCGGGCGCCGGGCAGCAGCATGGCGAGCAGGGTGGCCAGACCCGACGGGGAGACCACGAGGTTGCTCCCGGCGGCGTCCGGCTGGGTGGTCAGGGCGTGCAGGAGGTCCAGGCCGAAGGCGTCGGTGGCGGTCGCGGTGGCGGCCACCTGGGCCGGGTCGACGGCCGGCCGGCTCGCGGGCCCGGACGCCCGGAGCTCCACGGGCGCGGCGGCTCCGGTGC
>NZ_JAHSQD010000499.1 GCF_020103755.1 Streptomyces sp. LS1784 | reverse complement strand
CAGCCGGGCGCCGAACTCACCCGCGCGGCCCGGCAGTCGGCCGAGCCGGGGCCAGCCGACCAGGACGGCCACGGTCACCGCGCCGGCCAGCAGCGCGGGTGGGTGCGGGCCGGCCAACTGCCCCGGCAGGGCGAGGACGTCGGCGATCGCGGAGCTCTGCGGCGAGCCGCCGAGGACGACGTGCAGCTGCGCGATGGCGATGGTGATTCCGACTCCGGCCAGCATGCCGTGCACGATCGCGGGCGAGACGGCGAGTGCGGTGCGGGCCACCCGGCGTGCGCCGAGCAGGAGTTGGAGCAGGCCGGCGGCGACGGTGATGGCGCAGGTGGCCTGCCAGCCGTACTGGGCGATCAGTCCGGCGGTGACCATCGTCAGCGCCGCCGAGGGGCCGCTGACCTGGAGAGGTGTACCGCCGAACAGCCCGACCACGATCCCGCCCACGGCCGCGGCGGCCAGACCGGCGGTGAGTGGGGCGCCGGTGGCGAGAGCGATGCCGAGGGAGAACGGCACGGCGATCAGGGAGACCACGAGGGACGCGGAGAGGTCGTGCGCCCACCGGGCCCGGGGGCCCGGGCCCGGCGGCGCGTGGTCGGTGGCGTCGGAGGCGGTGGGGGCGCTGGAGATGTCGAGGGTCATGGTCTTCCCGTCTGTCCGGGGGAACGAACGCAGTCAGGTCCGGCGGTGAATCCGGGGTGGGGCTCCGGGGCGGATCGGCTGTCGTGGGTCGCGACGGTGTGGCGGGATGGCGTGGGCGCGGCGGGGGAGTGCGGGTGTCACCGGCCGGCGTTGACCATCAGGCCCGCCAGGGCTCCGGGCGAGGTGCGGGACGTCTCACCGGGGGCCGCCGAGCGAACCATCAAGACTCGGTAAACCGAGAGTAATGAAAGCTTTGCACAGCGTGGTTCCGGGAGGGAAGCGGAAAACTCCCTGATTCACCCCATTGGGTGGTGGTCGAACCGTCTGGAATCTGCTGGTCGCAGCGGCCGAGGCGGGGCTGACGGCCGGGGGTCGGAACGCCGAACGGGCCGCGGCCTCCCCGGGGTGGGGGAGGCCGCGGCCCGTTCGGCTGCGGTGGCGCAGGTCAGACGTGGGCACCCGCCGGGGCCGTCCGCTCGCCGTCGTCGGCGAACTCACCCAGGACGAAGTCCTCGTCCACCTGGGTCGCGAGGTCGGTGCCGACCTTGGCGTTGGCCCAACTCTCTGCGTTGCGGCGGTGGAAGAGCGCCGCCTGCTCGGTGTAGCGGCGCACGTCCCGCCACCCGTACGCCGCGTCGGCCTCGATCCGCAGCTCCTCCAGCACCGCCCGGTTGGCCGGCTCCAGGGACTTCAGCGGCGGTTCGGCACCCTGCTCCAGGCGGCGCACCCAGTCCGACTGCCCGAAGGTGGTGAGCAGGTCGTCGCCGACCTCGCGGCGCAGGAAGGCCAGGTCGTCCGGGCCCTGCACCTTGTTGCCGACCACCCGCAGCTGCACGCCGAAGTCGCGGGCGTAGTCCCGGTACTGGCGGTAGACGGAGACGCCCTTGCGGGTCGGCTCGGCGACCAGGAAGGTCAGGTCGAAGCGGGTGAACAGGCCGGAGGCGAAGGAGTCCGAGCCGGCGGTCATGTCGGTCACCAGGTACTCGCCCGGCCCGTCCAGCAGATGGTTGAGCAGCAGCTCCACCGCGCCGACCTTGGAGTGGTAGCAGGCCACCCCGAGGTCCTCCTCGGTGAACGCGCCGGTCGCCAGCAGTCGGACCGAGCCCTCGTCCAGTGCGATCGGGCGGGCGCAGGAGGCGTAGACCGGGTTCTCCTCGACGATCCTCAGCAGTCGCGAACCGCGGCCGGGCGGCGTGGTTTTGATCATCTCGTCGGAGGAGCGGATCAGCGGGTTGCTGCCGCGCAGGTACTCCTTGATCTCCGGCAGGTGTCCGCCCAGCGAGGGCAGCTCGGCGCTCTGAGCGTCCGTCAGCCCCAGGGCCGGGCCCAGGTGCTGGTTGATGTCGGCGTCCACGGCGATGACCGGTCGGCCCATGGCGGCCAGGTGGCGGATGAACAGTGCGGACAGCGTGGTCTTCCCGCTGCCGCCCTTGCCGACGAAGGCGATCTTCATCTGGGGACTCCGGCTCTCGCTCAGGGCCCTCGCTGCGGGCCGCCTGTCCAGGGGTCGCGCACGACGCGCCCCCTAGTTGGAAATCGTTATCGTCTCCGATAGCGGCCATGCTAGCCGTGGTTTGGGTTTCGCCGGGAGGGGGAAGTGAGGATTGCCTCTAATGGGTGATGCGGGGTTGCTGTTCCGGGAGGGGCGCCTCGTTCATTACTCTCGGGTAGGTGAGCACTGGAACTGATCCCCTCGCCCCACTGGCCCAGCTCCCCGGGGTGCCCGACGCGGTGGCCGAGGTGCGCAAGGCCGTCGACCGGCTCTACGGCCACCGGGTGATGCGCCGCCGCGCGGCCGAGGTCACCTCCGAGTCCGCGCTGCGCGGCGCCCGCGCGTCGGCCGCCCTGGCCGGGTCCGACTGGCCGCTGGAGGAGGTCCGCCGCCGCAGCGACTTCGGCGCGGATCCCGAGGCCCGCACGGTCGGCGCGGCCCTGCGGATCGCCGCCGAGGCCGGTCAGCTGCTCAGCATCTGGCGGCACTCGCCGCTCCAGGTGCTGGCCCGGCTGCACCTGCTCGCGGTCGGCGACGGCGATCCGGCCGCCGGTCGCCCGCGGCGGGCCGGGGAGGGCGCCGAGGAGCTGTTCCCGCTGGAGCTGAAGCCGGTGGAGAGCGTCGAGGTCGAGGCCGTGGGCGGGCCGCTGCCCGTGCTGCCGCCCGCTCCGGGCGCGGAGGAGGTCGCGGCCCGGCTCGACCAGCTCTCCCGGCTGCTGGTGGCCCGCGCGGAGGGGCAGGGCGTGGGCACGCCGGCCCTCGTCGTGGCCTCGGTGGTGCACGGCGAACTGCTCGCGCTGCGGCCGTTCGGCACCCACAACGGGGTGATCGCGCGGGCCGCCCAGCGGATCGTGCTGATCGCCGAGGGCCTCGACCCGAAGTCGATCTGCCCGGCCGAGGTCGGCCTGGCGGAGCTGGGCACGGCCGCCTACCGCCGGGCCCTGGCCGGCTACCTGGCGGGCACCCCCGAGGGGATGGCGGCCTGGATCGCGCACTGCGGCCGGGCGCTGCGGCTCGGCGTGCGGGAGAGCACGGCGGTCTGCGAGGCGATGCAGCGCGGGATGGTCTGAGCGGCCGGACCGGGCGGCGCGCGCCCCGTGAGGGGGGCGCGCGGACACGCAGATGCGGCGGCACCTGATCCTGCTGGGTGCCGCCGCTGGTGCAGATACCGGGTGACCATGCATGCACCGGAAGTGCCGATCAGACGGGGATCCTGCCCGTTCGTCTGGTCCGGCGGCCCGACAGCGGGTCGGCTGCATGTGGGTGCCCGGATATCTGTACGTGCGGTCCGTGGGGCCTGAACTGCGTTGTCGGTTTGACCTCTTAGGTCCTGACCGGGTCTCGCGGGCCGTGCTTCATTTGTATCGCGTTTCGGGCGAAAGGGGAACCCGAAACGAGAAGTCCATCACGATTGACCGTTTTGTCCAAGGATTGCCCGGTCCAGTGGCCTCAGGCGACGGGACGCCGCCGGTGGGCCAGGTACCAGATCACCCCGGCGGTCACCGCGGCCGTCCCGACCGCCACGGCGGTCAGCACCGAGCCGCTCGGAGCGGAGAACTCGGGCAGCCGGCGCCGCAGTTCCACCGGCTTGTCGAAGACCAGCACCGGCCACTCCCGGGCCTGCGCCTCCTTCCGCAGCGCGCGGTCGGGGTTGACGGCCGACGGGTGACCGACCGCCTCCAGCAGCGGCAGGTCGGTGGAGGAGTCGCTGTAGGCGTAGGACGCGGCCAGGTCGTAGCCCTCGGTCGCGGCCAACTCCCGGATGGCGGCGGCCTTGTTCTCGGCGTAGGCGTAGTACTCGATCTCGCCGGTGTAGCAGCCCTCCTCGACCTTGAGCCGGGTGGCGATCACGTGGTCCGCGCCGAGCAGCCGGCCGATCGGCTCGACCACCTCGGAGCCGGAGCTGCTGACGATCACCACGTCCCGGCCGGCCGCGTGGTGCTGCTCGATCAGCGAGGCCGCCTCGTCGTAGATGATCGGGTCGATCAGGTTGTGCAGGGTCTCCGCGACGATCTCGCGCACCTGCTGGACGTTCCAGCCCCGGGTGAGCGCGGAGAGGTACTCGCGCATCTTCTCCATCTGGTCGTGGTCCGCGCCGCCGACCAGGAAGACGAACTGGGCGTACGCACTGCGCAGTACGGCCCGACGGTTGATCAGGCCGCCCTGGTAGAACGGGCGGCTGAAGGCCAGCGCGCTCGACTTGGCGATGATGGTCTTGTCGAGGTCGAAGAAGGCCGCCGTGCGCAGCCCGCCGGGTCGGGGGCGAACGGGCGGGCGGAGCTCTTCGGGCCCGGTCGTGTCGCCCTGGGACTCGTCGGCGTGGTCGTCGGCGTTCTCGGTGGTGTCCACGGGAACCGAGGATAGAGGCAGCCGCAAATCACCCCGCCATTCGGCGTACTCGCGGGCGTGCGGGTTTGTGTTTCTGGCCGCTCGGGTACACCATGGAAGTCACGGATCGTTCGCGACCGTGCTAACCCGGTCCGGCTCCTCCCCCCCGAGCCGGGCTGTGGATAGACGACCCCCGCTCTCCCCCCCGGCGGGGGTCGTCGCACGTCCGGGGCCATTTTCGGGGCTTGAACGCCCCTCGTGGCGCATTCGGCGCCGGCGCGTCGTCGGCTTACAGGGGGTGTCGGCAGCTCGGCTCGCCGATCGGCCTTCGTCACTCTGCGTTGCCATTTGCTCATGTCCGTCGAGGACCGAACGGCTGGTTCCGATCGGTGGTGCGGGCCCGTCCGGAAGCGGTGTCCGGAGTGCGGCGGTCGGCGGTCGGCGGTCGGGAGAACGACGGAACGGGATGCGGCGGGCCTCGGTTCATCTCGGTGACCCCTTTCGTCAATTCTTCGCCGATTAGCCCCCCGCCCGGGTGAACGTTTTCATCCACAGCCCACGAGTTATCCACAGGCAATCGGAACCCGGATGACGGAATCCGGATCTCCCCCCACCGTGATGACCGGCGGCGGTCGCCGGGCAGGGCCTCATCCCTTTCCTCCCTCGGAGGGGTCTGTCGGGCGGCCGCCCGCCACAACCGTCCGACGTGCGCCGCCGGCCACCCCCGGTGGCCGGCGGCGCGGAGGGGAGAAACCATGTCGACGCCGATCGCCGACCACATCACCGCCGATGGCCCCGCGGTCGCCGGGCCGCTCGTCGTCACCGAGGACGAGGGCCTTGCCGAGCACCTGCTGCGGATCTGCGCGGCGGCGGGCACCGAGCCGAGGCTGGTCCGGGGCGGTGCGCCGCCGACGCGGGACCTCTGGGAGGGGGCCTCCCTGGTCCTGGTCGGGGACGACCAGGCCGCCCGCTGCTCCGGGCTGGGCCGGCGCGGAGGGGTGCTGCTGCTCGGGCTGGACCTGGACGATCCCGGGGTGTGGGTCAGAGCCGTCCAACTCGGGGCCGAACACGTGCTGTTCCTGCCCGACGCCGAGGCCTGGTTGCTCGACCGGATCGCCGATGCGGCCGAGGGCGTCGGCTGCCCGGCGGTCACCGTGGCGGTGCTCGGCGGGTCCGGCGGGGCCGGGGCCTCGACGCTGGCCTGTGCGCTGGCGGTCACGGCCGCGCGGGCGGGCCGGCGGACGATGCTCCTGGACGGCGATCCGCTGGGCGGGGGCATCGACATCCTGCTCGGCGGTGAGCGGGTCAGCGGGTTGCGCTGGCCCGATCTGGCCGGCTCCCGAGGGCGGGTCAGCGGGGCCGAGCTGGCCCGGGCGCTGCCGGCGCTCAAACGGCTCTCCGCGCTGTCCTGCCTGTCCTGGGACCGCGGCGACACCCTGACGGTGCCGCCGGAGGCCATGCGCAGCGTGCTGGCCGCCTCCAGGCGGCGCGGCGGCCTGGTGGTGGTCGACGTGCCCCGTCACCTCGATGCGGCTGCCGGGCAGGCGCTGGAGCAGTCCGACCTGGCGCTGCTGGTGGTGTCAGCCGAGCTGCGCGCAGTGGCCGCCGCCGACCGGGTCGCGGCGGCGGCCCGGATGCGGCTCGGGGACGTCCGGGCCGTGGTGCGGCCGGTGCGGGTCGGCGGGCTC
>NZ_JAHSQD010000498.1 GCF_020103755.1 Streptomyces sp. LS1784 | reverse complement strand
GGCTCGGCGGTCGGCGCCGCGCCCGGCGGCGGCTCGCGCCGGGCCGAGGCGATGGCGCAGGTCCGGGCGGACGTCCGGCCGCTGCTGGAGGAGCTGGACGGGCTGGGTGACGACGCGCCGTGGCTGCTGCTGGAACCGACGGCGGGCCAGGGCAGCTCGCTCTGCTCGCGGCTGGAGGAGCTGGCCGAGTACGTCGAGGCGCTGGACCATCACCCGAAGGTGGGAGTTTGTCTGGACACCTGCCACGCCTTCGCGGCCGGGCACGACCTGGCGGAGCCGGGCGGGGTGACGGCCGCGTTGGACGCCCTGGCCGCCGCGGCCGGCCCGGGCCGGCTGCGGCTGATCCACGCCAACGACTCCGAGGACGTCGTCGGAGCCCGCAAGGACCGGCACGCCAACATCGGCGCCGGGATGATCGGCGCCGAGCCGTTCCGCGAGCTGTTCGAGCACCCGGAGACGGTCGGGGTGCCCCTGGTGGTGGAGACCCCGGACCGCAAGCACGGCGGGGACGGCACCGGGCACGCGATGGACATCGCGGTGCTGAAGGAACTGCGGGACCGGGCGACGGTCCGGGCCCGGGGAGGCGGGCGGCGCCCGGAGGCGGCGCGGGAGCCGTCCGGCGCGGGACAGCCGTGAGCCCGGGGGCCGACGGACGGCCTCCGGGCTCGGGGCGCCGAGGGGATCAGCAGCCGCAGTCGCTCTCGCCGTGCTCGGCGAAGTTGAGCCAGGTGGCGTGCGGGCCGAACAGGCCGACGCCCGCGGAGCCGGACTCCAGCTTCAGCTCCTCCGACTGCGTCGGAGCGAAGCCCCCCGCCATGGCCGAGGTCGGGACCGCCACCACGGCACCGGCCACGGCGACGATCACGGCGAGCTTGCGGATCTTCCCACGAAGCGACATCTGATGTCCTTTTGGTTCGTCTCTGGTCCTCAACCCGCACCTCGACCGGCCGGTTCGGCCGCCCGACGGGCCGGGCGGCGCCCCACCGGGGAGGCGCCGCGCCCACGTTTGCACACGAGCGCGCCCCTTCGGGCGCGCGCCGCAACCGGGCTGAGGCGTTCGGGTGAAGCAACTCCCCCGGCCGGACGAACCTGGGCGCACATCCGTGAATCCGGTCGAACAGCCGGGCGGGGGGCGCCGGACGAGTGCCCGTCCGAGCGCCCCGTGACCGCAAGACTTCCGGTGATGAACCGGGCGAACTGAACAAATCCCGTCGATTTGGCGCAGGGTACCGCCCGGTCCGAGCATGAACGGTGGCTCCAGCGTGCCCCACCGAACGCGCGCAGGAGCAGGAGCAGCACCACGAAAGGCGCACCACCCTCATGCAGACCAGTCCCGCCGCACCCCGGCAGGCGGCCCGACCGAGCGGCCCGGAGACCCCGGCGCCGGTCGGCTCCCCGCCCGCCGGCTCCGCACCGGTCGGCCTCACGCCGCAGAAGACCGGCCGCCGCTTCGGGCTGGTGACCGCCACCGCCCTGGTGATGGGCAACATCATCGGCGGCGGCATCTTCATGATCCCGGCCGCCGTGGCCCCGTTCGGGACGGTCAGCCTGGTCGCCTTCGCGGTGCTCACCGTGGGCGCGATCGCGCTGGCGCTGGTCTTCGGGCAGCTGGCCCGCCGCAGCCCGCGCACCGGCGGGCCGTACGTCTACGCCCGCGAGGCCTTCGGGGACTTCGCCGGATTCCTGTCGGCCTGGTCGTACTGGATCACCACCTGGGTCAGCAACGCCGCCCTCGCCGTGGCCGCCGTCGGGTACCTGGACGTGCTGCTGCCGCTCCACCACTCCATCCCGCTGGAGATCACCGCCGCACTGGCCTTCCAGTGGCTGCCCGCGCTGGCCAACCTGGCCGGCACCCGCTACATCGGGGCGGTCCAACTCGTCTCCACCGTACTGAAGTTCATCCCGCTGCTGCTGGTCTCGGTGGGCGGCCTGTTCTTCTTCGACCCGAAGAACCTCGGGCCCTTCGACGCCAACGGCCAGGGCTGGGCGGGCGGCATGAGCGCCGCCGCGGCGATCCTGCTGTTCAGCTACCTGGGCGTGGAGTCGGCCGCGATGAGCGCCGGCAAGGTCCGCGACCCGGAGCGCAACGTCGGCCGGGCCAGCGTGCTCGGCACCACCGGTGCGGCGGTGGTCTACCTGCTCGGCACGATCGCGGTGTTCGGCACCGTGGCGCACCAGCAGCTCGTCCACTCCACCGCGCCGTTCTCGGACGCCGTGGACGCCATGTTCGGCGGCACCTGGGGCGGCACGGTGATCGCCATCGCCGCGCTGGTCTCGATGACCGGCGCCCTCAACGGCTGGACCCTGCTCTCCGCCCAGGCCCCGTACGCGGCCGCCAGGGACGGCCTGTTCCCGGCGGCCTTCGGCAAGGAGCGGCGCGGGGTGCCGATCTTCGGCGTGCTGGTCAGCGTGGCGCTGGCCTCGGCGCTGACCGTGCTCAACTTCGCCAGCGGGGCGAAGGGCGCCTTCGACATGCTGGTGCTGGTCACCACCTTCACCGCCACCGTGCCGTACCTGCTCTCCACCGCCGCCCAGCTGTACTGGCTGGTGCGCGGGGCCGGCGAGAAGGTCGACCGCGGGCGGCTGGTGCGCGACGCCGTCCTCGGCCTGGGCGCCTTCGGCTTCTCGCTCTGGCTGCTCGCCGGGGCCGGCTACGCCGCCGTCTACCAGGGGGTCCTGTTCCTGTTCGCGGGCATCCTGGTCTACGTCTGGATGGCGGGCCGCCGCCGCGACTGAATCCCCGGCGGCAGCCGGACGTCCGGGGGCCGTCTTGTGAATCCCCGCAAATCGCCGTGAATCTCGCGAACCACCGTGACGTGCGCCGGACTTGTCCGGTGCACGTCCGATGTGCACGAGGATTTCACTTCCCGGATCTACCCGCGTAGGTGACCGGGTCGCCACACTGGCGCACGCAATTCAGCAGTTCATCCGATCTGATGATGGAGCGTCCGCCATGGCCCCCTCCGCACCCGCGCGCCGATTCCTGTCCTGCATACCGGCCGCCGCCGCCCTCGCCGCCGTGACCCTGGTCACGGCCGGCACCCCTGCCCAGGCCGCCCTGCCGACCCCGATCTCCGCAGCCACCGCCCGCAGCTACCTCGCCGCGATGCCCGCCACCGCGGAGACCCACGGCGACACCTACGACCGCACGCTGTTCCCGACCTGGATCACCATCAGCGGCACCTGCGACACCCGCGAGTGGATCGTCAAGCGGGACGGCAGCAACGTCGCCACCGACACCTCCTGCAAGGCCACCAGCGGCAACTGGTCCTCGCCCTACGACGGCGCGACCACCACCAACGCCTCCTCCTTCGACGTCGACCACCTGGTGCCGCTCTCCGAGGCCTGGGCCTCCGGCGCCTGGGCCTGGACCACCTCCCAGCGCCAGGCCTTCGCCAACGACGTCACCCGCCCCCAGCTGCTGCTGGTCTCCGCGAGCAGCAACCGCTCCAAGGGCGACCGCGACCCGGCCGAGTGGCTCCCCCAGGCCTCCTACCGCTGCACCTACGCCCGCGCCTGGGTGCAGGTGAAGCAGTACTACGGCCTGAGCGTGGACAGCACCGAGAAGAGCGCACTCACCGGCATCCTCGACAACTGCTGAACCCGGCAGCCCCTGCGGCCCGGCGCTCACCCCGCGCCGGGCCGCAGTGCCGTGCACACCGGACCGGTCAGTCGGTCGAGTCCGGCGGGAAGGCGACCGGGTAGGCCTCGGCGAAGTCGGCCGAGCGGGAAACCGCACGCCACTTGGCGTCCTCCGCCAGGAGTTGCCGGTCCATGGCGATCGAGCCCTCGGCCGCGTTGACCCCGAGCGGCAGGTGATGGGGAATGTCCCGCCGCTTGGCCACCCGGACCAGGATCTCGGCGGCACGGACCGGGTCGCCCGCGGAGCCGTCGCCGCCCTGGCGCAGCCGCCTGTTCAGGGCGCCGACCGTCTCGTCGTAGGCCTCCGGAACGTCGTGGACGACCATCGAGGCGCCGGCCCAGTCCGTGCGGAAGCCGCTGGGTTCGACCACCAGTACCCGCACGCCGAACGGCGCGGTCTCGGCGCGCAGCACCCGGCTGAACCCGTCGATGGCGAACTTCGCGGCCTGGTACGAGGCGATGCCCGGGGAGCCGCCGACCCGCCCGCCCATCGAGGAGAACTGCACGACCAGTCCGCCCCGCTGCTCGCGCAGCAGCGGGAGCGCGGCCTTGGTGACGTGGTAGACGCCCCAGAAGTTGGTCTCGAACTGGGCACGGAAGTCGGCGTCCTCGGTGGTCTCGATCGGCGAGACGTTGGCGTAGCCGGCGTTGTTCACCAGCACGTCGATCCGGCCGAAGGCTCCGTGCGCCTCGGCGAGGGCCGCCCGGGCGGCCGCCGGATCGGTGACGTCCAGCGCGATCGGACGGATGCGGTCGCCGAACTCCTCGACGAGATCGGCAAGTTGCTCGGGCCGTCGGGCGGTCGCGGCCACCCGGTCGCCGGCTTCGAGCGCGGCGCGGACCAGGGCGCGGCCGAAGCCGCGCGAGCTGCCGGTGATGAACCAGGTCTGTTCCTTGTTCTGCTCCATGTCGCTAGTAAAACACCGTTGCGTTATTAGCGCAACGACGTTGCGCTAATACGGCAACGCCGTTGCCCTACCATGGGCGAGTGGATGACGCATCGGAGTTCCAGCGCGCACGCTCGCCCGAGGCCAAGCGCCGGCGCGAGGCCGCGATCCTGGCGGCGGCCCGGTCGCTCGGCGCCGAGCACGGCATCAGGGACGTCACCCTGACCGACATCGCCGCCGCGGTGGGGATGCACAAGTCGGCGCTGCTGCGGTACTTCGAGACCCGCGAGGAGATCTTCCTGCGGCTGACCGCCGAAGGCTGGGCGGAGTGGTCGGACGCACTGACCGCGCGGCTGCGGGAGAGCGCGGATCCGGGCCCGGCCACCGTGGCCCGGGCGTTCGCCACCACCCTCGCAGCCCGCGGCATGTTCTGCGACCTGCTCGCCCACGCCCCACTGAACCTCGAACGCAACGTCTCGCTCGCCGCGGTACGCGACTTCAAACTCGCCACGCTCGCCGCCCGCGAACCGATCGGCGCCGCCGTCCGCGGGCAACTGCCCGCACTGGACGAGCAGGACGTCCTCGACCTGGTCGCCACCGCCGTCTCACTGGCCGGGGCCATGTGGCAGATCGCGAACCCGGGCACCGAGGTCGCCGCCCTCTACCGCGCCGACCCCCGGCTGGCCCATGCCGTCATCGAGGTCGAACCCCGGCTCGCCCGCATCCTGACCGCCACCATCACCGGACTGGCCGCCGGAGCGGGCGAACCGCGCGCCTGACCCGTCCGCGCCCGATCCGGTCCACCTGGATGGATCATCTGACGTGCCGCGCAAGGGATTTGACCCTACGGTGCGGTACGAGGGGGTCATCCGAGCGGAAGGCTGTTTCTGGCATGGCTGGCAAATTCGAGCTGTACGTGGACGAGGGCGGCATGCACCGATTCCGGCTCAAGGCGAGCAACGGGGCGATCGTGGTGACCGGCGACCCGCAGGAGAGCAAGGACGACTGCCTGAAGAGCATCGAGTCGATCCGCAAGCTCGCGCCGTACGCGGAGCTCAAGGAGACCGCCGGGTCGGTCTGACGGGCGTGCTCCGGAGCGCGGGTCGGTGGTGCAAATCGCCGACCCGCGTTCGTCTGTACGACAGATCCCTTTGGCCGGGTGCATGCCGGACACGGACAGAACACTGGCATGCGCGTCGTCATCGTCACCGAATCCTTCCCGCCCGAGGTCAACGGAGTCGCCCACAGCGTGCTGCGGACGGCCGAGCATCTGGTCCGCCGGGGCCACCAGCCCCTTGTCGTCACCCCCGCGCCGGCCCGGGGCGCCGGGTGCCCGCCGGAGACCTTCGGCGGTGCCGCGGCGGGGGAGATTCCCGTGGTGCGCATCCCGTCGATGCCGCTGCCGGGGTACCCGCAGGTGCGGATCGCCCTGCCCAGTCGGCAGCTGGCGGCCGCGGTCGCCGGACACCGGCCGGACATCGTCCACCTGGCCAGCCCGTTCGTGCTCGGCGCGCGCGCAATGCAGGTCGCGGCGCGGCTCGGGGTGCCCGCCGTGGCCGTGTACCAGACCGACCTGGCCGGGTACGCGCACGCCTACCAGGCCGGGCGCGGGCTCGGGGAGGCCGCC
>NZ_JAHSQD010000497.1 GCF_020103755.1 Streptomyces sp. LS1784 | reverse complement strand
GTCCCGCCGGTGCTCGGCAGCCGCTCGGCGGACCTGCTCTCCGGGCTCGGGCCCGCACCACTGGCCGTCGGGGACCGGCTGCCGGTCGGCACCCCGCCGCCGTACCGGGCCAGGCCCGAGCTGGTGCCGCTGCCCGCTCCCCCGGCCGAGCTGGTGCTGCGGCTGCGGCTCGGACCGCGCGCGGACTGGTTCACCCCGGAGGCGGTGGCCCGCCTCGCCCGCGACCGGTACGTGGTCTCCCCGGCCGGCAACCGGATCGGGCTGCGCACCGAGGGCCCGCCGGTAGCCCGCGCCCGGGACGGTGAACTGGCCAGCGAGGGAATGGTGTTGGGCGTGGTGCAGATTCCGCCGGACGGACAGCCGGTGGTGTTCCTGGCCGACCACCCGACCACCGGCGGCTACCCGGTGATCGGCGTCGTGCCGACCGCCGACCTCGCGGCCGCCGCACAGGCCCGGCCGGGGACGCCGGTGCGCTTCGCGCCCCTGCGGGAGCGCTGAGCCGGAACGCGGAGCTGGAGGAACGAACGGGAGCACCGGGCGGGAGCACCGAACAGCCCCCGAGATCCGCGTTCAACGCCCCAACAGCAGTTCGGCGACGACGCGTTGGGCCGGGTCCAGCGCCGCCTCACCCCCCTCGGCCGACCAGACCGTGTTCTGTAGCACCCGGGCGAGCGTCCAGGCCGCCGCCACCTCGCGGTCCAGCTCCAGCACCTCCGTCATCAGGTCGAAGCGCCGCCGCAGCGCCCGGGCGAGGTCCCCGGTGGCCACCAGATCCGCCCAGCGGTTGCGCAGCGCCGGGAGCAGCTCGAAGCCGGGGTGGCCGGCCAGCGGCTTGGGGTCGATGGCCAGCCAGGGGGCCCGACCGCTGCCGGGGAGCGGGGCGAGCACGTTGCCGTAGTGCAGGTCCCAGTGCAGCAGGCGGTCGCCGGGCTCGGCACGGACCTCGCGCAGGACGGCCGCACAGTCGGCGAGCAGGCGCTGCTCCGCCGGGTCGGCGAGGCAGGCGGCGGCCGCCGGGACCCGCTCCAGCAGACGGGCCGACTCCTCGGCCAAGGTCCGCAGCCCGTCCGGCGCCTGACATGTCGTCAGTTCCAGCAGCAGCTCGGCGATCACGCGCAGCGCCACGAGGTCGTCGGGCAGGTCGAGCAGCGAGCGCCCCGGGTCCAGGCGCTCCAACAGCAGGGATCCGGTGGCCGGTTCGTGGTCGAGGAGCCGGACGGCGCCGCGGCCGTTCCAGGTCCGCAGGGCGAGCGGTTCGCCCACCGTCTCCTCGTCCACGGGCTGGAGCTTGAGCACGGCCGGCGCCCCGTCGGCGCGCAGCACGGGCAGCACCAGCCCGACCACGCCGTGCGCGACCGGCCCGTCCGGGCGCAGCTCCCAGCGGTCGAGCAACTCGCCCGCCAGGACGGGAAGGCGGTCCACCCAGGCGCGGCCCTCGGCGCCGAGGAACTCCTCCAGGGTGGCGGCCAGCGCGGGCGGGACCTCGACGGGCATCGGGCGGGCTCCTCTCGGGCGGTCCGTCCAAGCCTATGGCGGGACCCGGCCGGCCCTCGCCGCTCACGTCCGCCCGAGTGCCTCGGCCGCGGCGACCGCGAAGCCGTCCGGGTTGTCGAGCATGATGTTGTGCCCGCAGTCCGGCACCGCGACCACCCGCACGCCCGCCGCACGGAGGGTGTCGGCGCCCGCCGGCTCGCCGTCCGCCGCCGGGTGGAGGAAGGTGCGTGGGAGGTCGAGGCCGAGCAGCAGTTCGCGCATGGTCGGCACGGTCGCCCGGGCGAGGTAGCGGGCGCTGCGGTGGACCGCTTCCGGGCCGGCCAGCCGCATGGTGGACCACCAGAACGGGCCGACCCGCTCGGCGACTTCGTCCCGCCCGCCGGCCAGGAACTCCTCCTCGGTATAGGCCGCGATGCCGCTGCTGCCGGGATGGCGCCGGTCGGGGTCGATCCGGTCCAGGTTGGCATCCACCAGGAGCAGCCGCTCGACCAGCCTCGGGTGCCGCTGGGCGAGGACGATCGCGACCGCCCCACCCATGCTGTGGCCGATCACCTCGACCCGGTCCGGTCCGGCGGCCGCGACCGCCGCCGCGACCGCGTCCGCGTGCTCCTCCAGCGTGTAGCCGAAGTCCGTCGGCCGGTCGCTGAGGCCGAAGCCGAGCAGGTCCAGCAGCAGCGAGCGCCGCCCGGCGAGCAGCGGGTGGGTGGCGGCGGCCGCGAAGTAGGCCGGCGAGGTGGCACCGAGCCCGTGCAGGTAGAGCCGGACCGGTTCAGCGCCGGGCAGGTCGACCCAGCGGATCCGGTCACCGTTCGGGGTGACGGGGGCCTCACGCATGCTCACTCGCTCCTCTTCCAGGGGGTTCCGGTTCAGGGGGCCGGGCCGACGGGCTCCGACCCCGGTCCGGCTCCGGGGGATTCCGGCGGACGACCAGGACCATACATCGAATTCGAGGTATCGCGGAAGCGAGATACCCACGCACCGAGGGAAGGATCTGAGAGAGTGGCCGCATGCTGAAGCTCGCCATCCTCGGGTTCCTGTACGACCGGCCGCTGCACGGCTACGAGCTGCGCCGCCACCTCGCCGCGCTCACCGGCCACGTCCGCCCGATCAGCGACGGCACGCTCTACCCCGCGATCAAGCGCCTGGAGGCAGACGGCCTGCTGGTCCGCGAGACCGAGCCGGGCAGCGCCGCCGCGCCCCGGCACACCCTGCACCTCACCGAGGCCGGCCGCGCCGCGCTGCTCGACCGGCTGCGCGAGCCCGAACCGCTCGACGTCAGCGACGAGAACCGCTGGTTCACCCTGCTCGCCTTCCTGCGGCACCTCGCCGACCCGGCCGCCCAGGCCGCCGTGCTCCGCCGCCGGCTGGCCTTCCTCGCCGAGCCGGCCAGCTTCTTCTACGAGGGCGACCGCCCCGTCGGCGCCGAGGAGTTCGCCGACCCGTTCCGGCGCGGCCTGCTCCTGGTGGCCCGTGCCACCACCGAGGCCGAGCTCGCCTGGCTGGACGCGACCCTGGCCGACCTGGAAGACGGTCCGCGGTAGACCGGGGCCCGAACGCGCCGCGGCCCGCACCGGCCGTCGAACGGTCGGTGCGGGCCGCAGGCGAGGATTTCCGGCGCCCGGGAACGGGATCAGTGCCGGTGGTGCGCGTGCACCACGGCGTGGCCGCGCCCCCGGCCGATCATCCACCTGTTGACCGGGACGGTCAGCACGAACGCCAGGACCAGCGAACCCGCCAACGCCGCCCAGAACAGCAGGTCGCCGAGGCCGGCGTCCATCGCCCCCGGGACGGCGACCATCACGGTGTTGTCGATCAGCTCCATCACCAGGATCGACACGGTGTCGGCGGCCAGTGCGACCTTGACCGCGGCGCCGACGTCGAGGCCGGCCTTCAGCACGCCGCGCATGGTCAGCGCGTAGCCGAAGACGAAGGCCAGCAGGATCGAGAGCACCACCGTCGCGCCGTTGTGCAGGCCGAAGGCGGTGCCGAGCACCATGCCGAGGATCTCGCCGATGGCGCAGCCGGTGAGGCAGTGCAGGGTCGCCTGGGCGGCCATCCGCCAGCTGGTCCCGCCGCCACCGTGGGCCTGGTGGTGGCCGGCGTGCGCCTGGTGCTCGCGGTGACCGCCGTGCTCGTGGTGCCCACCGTGGTCGTGCCCGTGGTGCTCGTGCTGCGCAGGGTGTGCCATGTCGTCCTCCGCTTGCCGCGGCGCCCGGTCCGGCGCCCCTTCTCTCGCTCTGCCGTCGATCGAACATATACCCCCATGGGGTATGTGGCAATGACTTTCCGGCGCCCTCTTCCCCTGCGCACCCGTCCGTGCTCGGATGAACGGCATGGCAGATGAACGACGCAAGGGTTACGACGGAACGGGCGAGGGCGCGATCACTCCGGACGGCTGCGCCGTCGAGGTGTGGAGCCGCCTTCCGGTGGGCGACGCCCCGGACGTGATCGAGGCCGCGGTGCCACCCGGCGCGCGCATCCTCGAACTCGGCTGCGGCGTCGGCCGGATGACGCACCCGCTGACCGACCGCGGCTTCGCCGTGACGGCCGTGGACGAGTCCGCCGAGATGCTGGCCCGGGTTCGTACGGACGTCCGCACGGTGCGCAGCCGGATCGAGAAGCTGGACCTCGGCGAGCGCTTCGACGTCGTCATGCTCGCCTCGTGCCTCGTGCACGCCGGTGACGTGACGGTCCGCCGAGGCCTGCTGGAGACCTGCCGCCGGCACGTCAGCGAGGACGGCTGCGTGCTGGTGCAGCGTGAGGGCGAGGACTGGCACCGGAACGCGCCGCGGGAGAGCTCGATCGGCCCGGACGCGCGGGCCCGGCTGGTCTCGGCCACGCCGGTCGGCGACGGCGTCAACTCCGTCCGCTTCGAGTACGTGTTCCCGGACGGCACCTGGACGCAGACCTTCCTGTCCCGCCCGCTCAGCACCGAGGCGTTCGAGCAGGCGCTCGCGGAGGCCGACCTGGTGGTCGAGCGCTACCTGACCGCGGACCGCACCTGGGTCCGGGCGCGGCCGGTGCTCTAGGCACCGCCCCGGGCCGGTTCCGGACGAGCAGGGGCCCTGTGCGCAAAGCCGGAACAAAAGGTGAACAAAGAACTGTCACTTTCACCCCGTACCATCAGCCGCGCGCCGGGCTCGCGCGCGGCCTGCGGGCCAGGCGGGTCGCGGCGGCCCCGCATGCCCTTCCGACCCGCAAGGACCCGCCCATGCCGCCCCTGCCCCACGCCCGACGGATACCCCCGGTGGGTGTCCGGTGATCGACTGGTTCCACGGGGCCGTCCTCGGCCTGATCCAGGGCCTCACCGAGTTCCTGCCGATCTCCTCCAGCGCCCACCTGCGGGTCTTCTCCGCCCTGCTCGGCTGGGACGACCCGGGCGCGGCCTTCACGGCCGTCACCCAGCTCGGCACCGAGACGGCGGTGCTGATCTACTTCCGCCGGGACATCGCCTCGATCATCAAGACCTGGGCGCTGTCCCTGTTCCGGCCGGCGCTGCGCTCGGACCCGGACGCGCGGATGGGCTGGTTCGTGATCATCGGCACCCTGCCGATCGGCATCCTGGGCAAGCTGTTCCAGGACACCATCGAGACCCACCTGCGCGACCTGCGGATCATCGGCACCACGCTGATCGTCTTCGGCCTGATCCTGGCCTTCGCCGACCGCACCCGGGCCGTCCGCCACGCCCGTCCGATCACCGACCTCACGCTGCCGCACGCCGGCATCTACGGCTTCGCCCAGGCGCTGGCGCTGATCCCGGGCGTGTCCCGCTCCGGCGGCACGATCAGCGCGGGCCTGCTGCTCGGCTACAGCCGGGAGGCGGCGGCCCGCTACTCGTTCCTGCTCGCCATCCCGGCAGTGCTCGCCTCGGGGGCACTGGAGCTGTTCAAGATCGGCGAGGGCCCGGCCCCGGCCTGGGGGCCGACCATCCTGGCCACCGCGATCGCCTTCGTGGTCGGCTACGCGGCGATCGCCTGGTTCCTGAAGTACATCTCGACCCACAGCTTTCTGCCGTTCGTGGTCTACCGGGTACTGCTCGGCATTCTGATCATCGGACTGGTCGTCGGCGGCGTCCTGGCCCCGGACGCCGGCGCAGTGAAGTAGAACCGGGTTTCAGAACCGAGGACCCGCAGAAGCGAGTGGGCCGGGACACCGACGGTGTCCCGGCCCACTGAACGTCGAGGGCCCTAACGCCCGTGCTCCCGGGCGGCGGTCAGTCGGCCGCGTACGGCGGCGTGGACCTCGGCCTCCTCGGCCGGGTCGGCGGCGAGCCTGCGCAACCGCTCCAGCACACGCGCGTCGCCCGTGGTGGCGACATGGCGCGCGGCGAGCTCACGTGTGGACTCCTCGCAGTCCCAGAGGCACTCGACGGCGGGCCCCTCGGGGAAGTGCACGTCCGTCGCGGCCAGCGCCTGGGCGGCACGTCCGCGCAGCTCCGAGGAGGCGGCCTCCCCGTAGATGTGGCGCAGGACCGGTACGGCGTCGGCGGCGACCAGCCGCCCCGCACCGTCCACCAGCGACCCGAGCCCGGTACCGCTGACCCCGCGCGCGGAGATCCAGCGGCGCAGCCCGGCCACCACCAGCGGCGCGTCGTCCGGCTCCCCGGCGTCGGCGAGCAGCCGGACAGCGGCCTCGCCGAGCGCGCTGTCGGCACCACCGCTGGCCGGGTC
>NZ_JAHSQD010000496.1 GCF_020103755.1 Streptomyces sp. LS1784 | reverse complement strand
CCGGCGCTCGGGTCGGGCGACGTCGGGACCGTGGCACCGGGCTGCCGGGCTGCCGGGCTGCCGGGCCACGATCCTCGGGCGCGCGGCCCGCGGTCGGTCGGAGGTGCCTGGTTACGTGGTCTTCAGGAGCGACCAGTTCTGCTGCGGCCGGCCGTTCGCCTGCTGCAGCTCCAGCAGCCAACCGCCGTAGTACCAGCGGGTGCTGAGGCCCAGCACGAGCGAGCCGCCGTCCGCGGTGACGGTGAACCCGCCCTCGACGGCGTTGAGCTGCCACTTCTGCGCGGCCGTGTCGGAACACGGCTGCTGGGCGACGTACTGACCGGCCACCGGGGCGCCGCCGAGCTGCAGGCACTTGCCGGAGCGCGCGGACTTGATCCGCACCGCGCCGTTCCCGGCGTCCTCGAACTGCCACTTCTGGTTGGCGTAGCCGGTGCGCTGGTAGGCGATGGCCACGGTCCCGTCGTTCATCGAGCTGCCCCACAGGTCGGTGGCCTGCCCGGTCAGTCCGTTGACCATCGTGTAGCGCGTGCCCGGCTGCGGGCGGCCGGCGTCGGTGACCGTGCGGAAGGTGGCGGTGCGACCGGGCGTGCCGACCGCTCCGGCGGCGTCGCGGACGGCCACGGCCACGGTGTACGAGGTGCCGGGGGCGAGACGGACCACGCCGACCACCGTCGAGCGGACGGTGCCGATCGCCTGGCCGTTCAGCAGCACGTCGTAGCCGGCCGCGGCGGGTGCGGCGGTCCAGCTGAGCACGGCGGAGTTCTGGGTGACCTGGCTGACGCTCACCGCGGGGCCGGTGTTGCCCGCCGTGGGGGTCGCGGTCGGAGTGGGGGTCGTGGTCGGCGACGGGGAGCCGGTCGGCGTGGGGGTGGTGCTGCCGGTGGGCGTCGGGGACGGCGAGGGCGTGCGGGTCGGCGTGCCGGTCGGAGTCGGGGTGGGCGTCGGGTTGGGGCCACTGCCGCCACCGGCGATGAGGAAGCGGTTGTTGGCGACGTTCCAGTGCGTGGTGAGGTAACTGCCTGGCGACGGGGAGGTGTTGTAGTAGTCGTCGTGGTTGCAGTCGAGCCGGTCGTCATGGGCGCGGTCCGGGCAGACGGTCCGCATCTGCGGGTAGTCGGGGGCGTCCGAGTAGCACATCACGTCCCACTCGTCGACGCAGTGCCCGGCCTTGCTGGAGTTGGGCGCGCTGTTGTTCACCGCGCCCAGGTTGTGGCCGAGTTCGTGGGCGGCGGTGCTGCCGCTCCAGCACCCGGAGTCGGTCCGGCCGTACGAGGGCCCGAAGTTGCTCAGGTTGTCCTGGCCGGGGCGCTCGTCGCCGGCGAAGGTGCCGATCCCGCAGTACACCTTGGCGTCGGTGAACATCATGTACTTGCGGTCCTTGCGGTTGAACCCCTGCGCGGCGAGGGCCCGGTTACTCGCGTTGAAGTCCTGGATCTCGGCGTCGGAGATCTGCACGTTCAGCACCGAGGCGCTGCAGTCGGACTCGGTGACGAAGCGGACGTGCCGTTCGCCGCCGGTCTCCGCGGCGCTGGCGTTGTAGATGACGTCGACGTCGGCGGCCCACTTCTTGAACGAGGCAAGGTACTGGGCGAAGCGGTCGTTGCCCGGGCTGTGGACGTACACCGCCTGGACGCGGTTGCCGCTGCTGCCGTCGCCCTCGCAGACCAGCTTCGACCCGGCGGGCGCGGCCGCTCCGGCCGGGGCAGCGTCCGCGGCGGTGCCGGCGCCGCCGAGCAGTGCCTTCTGCGTGGCGTCCAGGACGGGCGCGGAGCCCTTCAGTAGGTCGGCGGCGGCGGGTGCCTGGGCTCCGGCCGCGGGGGTGATCGCGGGCGTCTGAGCGACCGGGGCCGCGACCGGCGGGACGTCCTGGCGGATGTCCACGCCCTTGGGGGGCACGTCCGGGCCGTGGCTGCACTGGGTGCTGCCGGTGACCTCCAGCGTGCCGCCGCAGCGGTCGCTGCCCGGCAGGCTCAATCCGGCGTAGACCAGGCCGCGTTCGGGCTCGTCCTTGGGTATCGCCTTGAGCGGCGCGGCCTTCTGGTCCCGCTTCGGGGCGGGCGCCTGGGTGGCCCCCTCGGCGGTGCCGGTCTCCCCCGGTCCGCCGTCGTAGCCGACCAGCCCGGCCTGCGTCCCCGAACCGTCGACCCCGTCGGCCGCGGCCGTGACGGCGCTGTTCAGGGCCGCCGGCTCCAGCGCGGTGCGGATGCCGAGCGTTCCCGCCACCAGCCCCGCCGCCACCGCCGCGGCGACCAGGACGCTCCTGCGGGTGAGCCTGCGGCGCTTGCGCCGACGAAGCTCGGTGCTCCGGTGTCCCATCGCGTTCCTTTCCTCGTGCGATGACCCGGACCCTGTGGTGAAGGGGTCCGGGCCTTCCGACACTCCGGAGAGCACAGGGGACGACCGGCAATAACAGAAACATCTTGCGAAGATATTCAGCGCGTTCGAACCGCGGGCGGCGGCGCCGAGCATCGCGCGCAGCGCGTCGCACTTGACGGCGAGCGCGTCCACTGCGGCCTGCTGCTGTTCGGCCGTCACGCAGTGGTCCGGCACTCTCCCGACCACATGGAGCGCGTCATCGGCCGCCTCCACGCCCTGTGGCTCGCCCGGCAGCAGCTCACCACCGCCGAGGCCGGCCACGTCGGCCCCTCCACGTGGCATCGCGACCACCTGGGCCACACCCTGCTCCAACTGCGAGGGCCTGACCGCCGGTTCGCCGTGTGCACTGCACCACCAGCCCGTCGCGGCCGGCCCACCGTCTTCTGTCCACCCCCGACCAGCTGAGGCTCGCCGCAGGAACACCGCTCTCGACTTCGGCCTCGGCAGCCTGTCGCCCACCGGCGATTGCTTCGCCCACCTGCGGAACAACGCCTGGGGAGCGACCTCGACCTCCCGGCACGGCACGGCGTCCGGACCGGCGTCACCATCCCGGCCGGCACCACCTACGAGTACCAGGACCTGTGGTTGGCCCTCACCCTCCCCAACTCCCTGATACAGGGGAGTCGTCGTCCACGGTGGCCATGAGCTGACCCTGGCCGTCGGCACCCGTGTCCGAAGGCGGCCCGGAAACGGACGAGCGGGCTCGCCGTGGTACGCGAGCCCGGGAAGGGTGTGGGCGGCCCGGCCCGGCGAGGGAGGCGCCGGTTCCAGCCGGGGTGGTCCGGAGCCCGGCGACGGACCGTGCCGCAGGTCCATGAGGTGATCCGGTCGGCGAAGTGTGTGTCTTCGCCGGCCGGATGACCTCAGTGGTCGGTGCTCGGTGCGGGCGCGGTCAGAAGATGAGCTTCCAGGCGTCGATGCGGCCCGAGTCGGTGCGGTACATGTCCTGCACCCGCAGCCGCCAGGTGCCGTTGGCGAGCTGGGTGGAGGCGTCCACCGTGTAGGTCTCGATGACGTTGGCGGCCGCGTCGCCGATGTTGCTCTTCTTCAGCGGGTACACGGTGCCGTCCGGGCCGACCAGGTCGACGGCCAGGTCACCGCGCCAGGTGTGCTTGATGTCCACGCCGACCTTGAGGTCGCTCGGTGCCCGGCCCGGGATCCGGTCGACGACGATGTCCGAGAAGACCGCCGGGCCCCCGTCCGGGATCGGCATGGGGGTGGTGTTCGCGAAGATGCCCCGGGAGACCTTCCAGGTGAACGTCGTCGCGATGCTGCTGTGGTGGGAGGCCTTGGCGGTGACGGTGACCGTGTACGTGCCGGCAAGGGCCGGGATGCCGGTGACGCGGCCGGTGACCGGGTGGAGCGTCAGGCCCTCGGGGAGGCCGGTCGCGTGGTAGGTGACGATGCCGGGGTTGAAGTTGACGGCCTTGATCTGGAGCTCGGCGGGGGCGCCGATCGCGGTGATCTGGCCGGCGACGGGGTCCAGCAGGAGGCCGTCGACGACGCGCGGGCCGACGTTGACGGCCGCCCAGGCGTTGGCGGTGTTCATGTAGGTCGTGCTGGTCGGCCCGTACAGGTCGGCGGCGGCCTTCAGGGTGGCGGTGCGGGCGCCCGCGTAGTTGGTGGTCGAGGTCATGTACGTGGTGAGCGCCCGGTACCAGATCCTGGCGGCCGCGTCCCGGCCGATGCCGGTCACCGGCAGGCCGTCGGAGGTCGGGGAGTCGTAGGCCACGCCGTTGACGGTCCTGGCGCCGCTGCCCTCGGAGGCCAGGTAGAACCAGTGGTTGGCCGGGCCGGAGGAGTAGTGCACGTCGACGGAGCCGAGGTCGGACGACCAGTAGTCCCTGGAACGGCCGTCCTTGGAGGGCTTGTCCATGTAGCGCAGCGGGGTGCCGTCGCCCCTGATGTCGATCTTCTCGCCGACGAGGTAGTCGCCCTTGTCCTCGGGGTTGCCCGCCCAGAACTCGATGGCGGCGGCCATGATGTCGGAGGTGGCCTCGTTCAGGCCGCCGGACTCGCCGCTGTAGACCAGGTTCGCGGTGGCGGAGGTGACGCCGTGGGTCATCTCGTGGGCGCCGACGTCGATGGAGGTCAGCGGCTTGACGTTGCCCGCGCCGTCGCCGTAGGTCATGCAGAAGCAGCTGTCGGACCAGAACGCGTTGACGTAGTTGTTGCCGTAGTGGACCCGGGTGTAGGCGCCGATGCCGTCGTCCTTGATGCCGTTGCGGCCGTGGACGTTCTTGTAGTAGTCCCACGTGAGCTGGGCGCCGTAGGCGGCGTCCACGGCGGCGGTCTGCCGGTTGGCGACGGTGCCGTCGCCCCACGTGTCGGTCGGGTTGGTGAACAGCTTCCTGGTGGAGCTGGTGCCGTTCAGGTCGTAGGTGCTGTGGCCGCCGCGGGTGGTGTCGGTCATCGCGAAGCCGCCGCCGGCCGCCGAGGTGCCGATCGTGACCTGGCCGGAGTACTTGCTGTTGCCGACGCCGGTCTCGACGCCCTGGTACTCGAGGATCTTCTTGCCGGAGTTCGCGTCGGTGATGACGTGCAGCTCGGACGGCGTGCCGTCCTCCTGCATGCCCGTGACCACCGTCTCCCACGCAAGGCGCGGGGTACCGGACGCCGCCCAGACCACCTTGCGGGCGCTGTCGGCCGCCGGCTGCGCGACCTTCGCACTCCCGGCACTGTCGAGCGCGAGGCCCCTCGCCGCCTCGGCGCTCTCCTCGGCGGTCGTGTCGACGGCGATGTCCGCCTCGGTCGCCTTCGTGACGCCCTGGGTGGAACCGTCCGCGGCAGTGTGGACGACCAGGTCCCCGCCGAGCACCGGCAGTCCGTCGAAGGTCCGCTCGTAGCGGGTGTGCACGCTGCCGTCGGCATCTTTGGTGACGCCCCTGACGACCAGCGCCTCCCGCGGGCCCAGGTCCAGCGATCTGGCGGTCGCCGCCAGCGACGCGTCCGCAGAGGCCAGCAACTCACCGCGCTGCTCCGGCGACAGCTGCACCGGCAGCGCGCCGGCGATCGCCCGGACCTCGACGGGGGCCTGGACGGGGGTCTCGTCGGCGGTGGCGACGCCGGACGTCAGGGCAGTCACGACCATGGCGGCGCTGGCTATCAACGCGCCTGCGGCGGTGGTCTTTCGGAAGGATCGAGTCACACTGAACTCCTTCTGCGGCGGCCGTGAGAGTACGGCCGGAGCCAGCCGGGCGGCCGAGGGTGATGCCGCCCGGTAGAGCTGGTGGTTCGAGTGGGGGACAGCCTCCATGTGATCGCCGCAGCGGATGGTGCGCGTGCGACTGCAAGGGCCACTGCGGCGATGGGACGGTACAGTGCCAGCTTTGTTGGGAACCCGTCACCCTTGCTGCAACAAGTTGGCCGAAATGCTGCGCCACAGACGTAATGTCGAGGTAATCCGCCGTCAGTAGCCCGGTAATGCAGGCGAAAAGCAGACCGGAGCCGGGGACGGCCTCACACCGTCCCCGACTCCTCCTCCCACGCTCCCGGACGGGCCCCACCCCCGCCAAGAGCTGTCTCCGCGCCTCCCGGACGGGCCCACACGCCGGCGGGAAGGCGCGGGGCCGCTCCTCGGCGGGCGCGATGAGCCTGTAGTGCGCGTCGTAGCGGTGGTACATGACGTTGCCGCGGCCGGTCACGGCGTCGGTGAAGTCTGCCTGTCCGCCGTGATCGTCGCACTGCGTATGCTCATCCGCCGCGCGGCCCCGCGCTACCGCTGGGATGGCCGCCCCACCACCAAGCGCCTGGAGTAACGCCTACGGACGGGCGCCCTTGACTGTGGGCTGCGTCT
>NZ_JAHSQD010000495.1 GCF_020103755.1 Streptomyces sp. LS1784 | reverse complement strand
CGCCGCCCGCGCCCACGGCGGCCCGGGCGAGCCCGAGGACTACGCCGTCCTCAACCGGACCGCCGAGCACCCACCGCTGGTCCCCCGGATCGCCCCGGACGGCACCGCGGCCGCCCCGCTGCCCGCCGACGGCGCGCAGCTGGCCTCCACCCTCGCCCGCGACGCCATCGCCCTGCTCGCCGGCCCGTACGCGGACCGGATCCGGGAGTGCGGCGCGCACGACTGCCGGCTGATCTTCGTCGACACCTCGCGGCCCGGCCGTCGCCGCTGGTGCTCGATGGAGCGCTGCGGCAACCGCCACAAGGTCCGCGCCCTGCGCGCCCGCCGCGACTGCGAGGAGGCGCCCCCGGCATCCGCCGTCCCCGCCGACTCCGGGGCGTTCACCGGCTGATCGACCGTCTGAGAGCATGGCCTGATGCGACCGCTGTACTCCGTTCCCCTCGGCATCGCCGCCGCCGGCGCCGCCTGTCTCGCCTACTCCGTCGGGTACGAGGTCCGGGCCTTCCGCCTCCGCCGGATCGAGGTCCCCGTCCTCCCGCGCGGCGCCCGCCCGATCCGGGTCCTCCAGGTGTCCGACATCCACATGGTGAGCGGGCAGGGCAAGAAGCAGCGCTGGCTGAAGAGCCTGGCCGGCCTGCGCCCCGACCTGGTGGTCAACACCGGCGACAACCTCTCCGACCCGCTCGGCGTCCCGGCCACCCTCGACGCGCTCGGGCCGCTCATGGAGTTCCCGGGCGTCTACGTCTTCGGCTCCAACGACTACTACGGCCCGGCCCGCAAGAACCCGGCGCGCTACCTCCAGGCCATGCGCAGCGGCGCCCACGGCATGAACAACCCCGACGGCACCGCCCGCCGCGGCATCACCGGCGCCGTCCACAACCCGTGGGAGAAGCTCCGCGACGGCTTCGACGGGGCCGGCTGGCTCGACCTCACCAACACCCGCGGCCGGCTCACCGTGAACGGGCTCGACCTGGAGTTCACCGGCCTCGACGACCCGCACATCCGCCGCGACCGCTACAGCGAGGTCGCCGGCGGCCCCTCCGCCGACGCCGACCTCTCCCTCGCCGTCGTCCACGCGCCCTACCTGCGCGTCCTCGACGCCTTCACCGCCGACCGCTACCCGCTGATCCTGGCCGGCCACACCCACGGCGGCCAGCTCTGCATCCCCTTCTACGGCGCCCTGGTCACCAACTGCGACATCGACACCCGCCGGGTCAAGGGCCTCTCCACCCACACCGCCGGCGGCCACCGCTCCTACCTCCACGTCTCGGCCGGCTGCGGCACCAACCGCTACACCCCCGTCCGCTTCGCCTGCCCCCCCGAGGCCACCCTCCTCACCCTCACCCCGGCCCCCCGCTGACCCCCACCGGACGCCCGCCCGAAACCGGATTTCGTGTCTCGGCGAGCGTCCGGTAGAGTTCTACTCGTCGCGAAGGAGACGGAGCGACAAACCGCAAGACCGGGGTGTGGCGCAGCTTGGTAGCGCGCTTCGTTCGGGACGAAGAGGCCGTGGGTTCAAATCCCGCCACCCCGACCCAGTGCAGAGGCCCTGCCGGAGAAATCCGGCAGGGCCTCTGTCGTTGTGCGTGACCAACCGGGTGACCAAGCCTCAGGCCCCGGGCGAACAGCCGGTCCATCGTCGTCGCACCGGTCCGGATCACCGGCCGCGGGCAAGGCCGAGGCCGGCGAAGACGTCGCGGAACACAGCACCGCCGGCCACCTCGGCCGGTTGCTGCTGCGGCAGCGCCGGCCAGCCGCCCAGCCGCCGATCGCCGGTCCCGCATCGCCCCGGACTGCCGCGCGAGGGCTGTCAGCCGTTCGCCCTAGCAGCGGAGGTGGTTCATGCCTGCAGCCTCCACCATGGAGTCAACTCGACACCACGGTCCTGTTGCGCACGCAGTCCCGGTGCTGGTCACCGCACTGGACTGTTGAAGGAGCGGCAGGTGAAACCGGTCGGTGCGACAGCGGTGGACTACAAGCGACTGGGGCAACCGCCCGGAGGATGATCGTGACCGTCAGTGAGGATGAGCTGCTCGGCGCCGACGATGAGCGGCTGGAAGAACTCTTCCGCGTGAGCACGCCCGGTGACATCCCCAACGGTCCGATGGAGGGCACCGCGATCATCGGCGCGGGCACAGGCGCGACCCGGCTGATCGCCGCGTTGGTGCGTCTGGCCGTGTGGCGGGGAAAGGTCTTCGACCGCGACGGCGGATACCTGAGCAATCGGATGTCCGCACTGGACGTGCTCGCCATCCTCGCCACGGTCGCTCCGGGACCGAGTCGGCTGGACGGCGAGGAGTGCATCGTCATCGACTACTCCGGAACATCCCTCGTCGCCGGCGGCGTGCGCGACGAGATCCGTCAGGTGGGCCCGGGCCTGTATCTGGGCGTGATCTGGCTGTTCGGAGTCAGGATCGGCTGGTTCTCGCTGAGGACACCGCAAGCAGACGGCGGACCAGGCGAGAAGCCGCGCAGCGCGTCCCGATCCACTTAGCCGGCTCGTCCAGCCGCCCCGCGCAGTGGAAGGGCACCGACCGGCCGGCGGCACGGCGCACTGGCGCCCGGATGGCGATCAGTCGAATCCGGTGACGGCCGCGGCCCGGTCGGCCCGGCCGCCCTGACGGAAAGGCCCCCAGCTATGACCGCCCCTGACATGCGCAACCGTTGGCCGGTGCTCCGGAAGTCTCGCCGCGCACGACGATGGGCCGTGGCGGCCTCGGCCACAACCGTCGCTGCCGCAGCCGCTGCCGCGCTGACCTTGGGCAACTCTCCGCCGGACGCACCTCACGCCGTGTCAGCCTCGTTGGACGGGACAGTCACCGGTGCGGGACAGCCGCTGTCCGGTGCCCAGGTCACGCTCTTCGCCGGATCGCGTGAGGGAAGCAGGGAACTGGGCCGCGCGACGACCGACGCGGCCGGATCCTTCAGGATCACCTACGCCGCGCCCGCGGACGGAGTGCTGTACGTCGAAGCCGCGTCCGCCGACGCGGGCAGACTCCGGCTGCGCTCCGTCGTCGGCGTCGGCGCCGGCGGCGGGGTCCCCCAGCGGACCGCGACCACAGCCACGGTCAACGAACTCACCACCGTCGCCACCACGTACTCCCTGGCCCAGTTCAGCGACCGGCACGGCATCGCGGGGCCGAGCCCCGGATTGCAGAACGCCGCGGCGACATCCTTCAACCTTGCCGATCCGGCCACCGGCAAGCCGGGCGCAGTCGTCACGAACAAGGACAACGGCGCCGGCAACGAGACCCTCGCCACCCTCGGAACGCTCGCCAACCTGCTCTCGCTCTGTGCGACGGCGAACGCCCCGCACTGCCAGGACGTGCTTCGGCTCGCCACACCGCCCGGCGGCACCGCCCCGGATGACACGGTGCAGGCGGCCCTGAACCTCGTCCACAACCCGACGCTCTCCCCGGCCGAACTCCACTCCCTGGCAGGGGCGGCGAGCGTCTTCACCCCCGCGCTCACCGCGCCGCCCACGGCCTGGATCCTGGCACTGCGCTACACCGACACGGGCCTGTACGCGCCGGGCCGCATCGCCTTCGACGCCAAGGGGAACGCCTGGACAACCAACAACTGGCAGCCCGGAACCAGGGAGCCGAGCCCCTACGTCAGCGTGCTCGATCCGGCCGGTCACCCGACCCTGGGCAGCCCCATCAGCGGCGGCGGCATGAAGGCCGGAGCCTGGGGCATCGCGATCGACCACGACGGCTCCGCCTGGGTGAGCAGCTACGAGGGCGACGCGATGTCGAAGTACTCGGCCACCGGCGCCCCGCTGTCGCCCGGCACGGGGTGGAAGAACGGCGGCCCCGACCGCCCCCAGGGCGTCGCGGTCGACCAGAAGGGCAATGTGTGGGTCGCCAACTTCTACGGCCTCAAAGGCGCGCCCGACCAGGGGAGCGTGATCGTCTACCCGCATGGTGACCCCTCGAAGGCGGTCACGATCACCGGCGGCGGCCTCGACCATCCCTTCGCCGTCCAGATCGACGGCTACGGGCGGGCCTGGGTCACCAACGCCCGCCTCAGCGGCGCCAGACTCATGGAAACGCGCCTGCCCGAACCCACCGGCCTGCTCGGTGCGAGCGTCACCGTCATCGGCCCGGACTTCAAACCGACCGCGTTCTCTCCCATCACGAGCAGCTCGATCAACTTCCCCCTGGGACTCGCCATCGATGCCGAGAACAACGCCTGGGTGCCCGACTTCCTCAGCAACTCGATCACCGAGCTACGGCCCGACGGAACCATCGCAGCCGAGCACGAGCTGCCCGTCACGGTCGGCCCCTGGTCCGCGGCCATCGACGGATCCGACCGCGTGTGGGTCGCCGGCTTCGGCACCCCGTCCGTGTGGCTGCTGTGCGGCGAGAACACCGCCGCCTGCCCGCCCGGCGCCTCCACCGGCACCTTCCTGTCTCCCCCGCAGGGCTTCCGGAACGCGGCGATCCAGCACCTCACGGCGGTGCAGATCGACCAGTCCGGCAACGTCTGGCTGGCCAACAACTGGTCGGAACTCCTCCCCCCGACCGGCGGCGTGGGACTGGTGAAACTCATCGGACTCGCCACCCCGGTCTGCACCCCCCTCACCCCCCTACCGGTGCGGCCGTCGTCAGCGACCGCGACCGCTTGCCCGAAGCAGTGAACCGCAGTAGCGGACACGCCCGCCGCGCGTCCGGCGCATGCGGGTTCCCGGCAACAGCGCGAGCGCGTAGAAGGCCGCTTCGGGTGGGGCCTGCCGTACGGCAGCCAAGTGCAGCGACCGGGCCGTCCGGCGGGGGTGGCGCGGCATGCCGGTCCGTACAGCGCGGGTGGCGGGCGGGGCGGGCCGGGTGTTCGGGGTCCTGCTTTGGACGGCCCGGCGCCGCCAGGGGCGAGACCGTCCTGGCTCCGAGGGTCGCCGAACGCCTGGTCGCCCGTATGCGGCGCCCCGCCCCCGTCGCCCTGACCGCCCGGGAGACGGAGGTGCTGAGCGCCGTCGTCACCGCCCTCGAACGCGGCCTGCCGGAGCGGTGACCGGGCGCAGCCGGGCTCAGCGGCCGGAGAACCGCCGCGTCGACCGCCGCGTCAGAGGACGGTGGTCAGTTCGGTGCGGGAGGTGATGTTGAGCTTCGGGTAGGCCTTGTAGAGGTGGTGGGCGACGGTGCGGGGGCTGAGGAAGAGCTGGGCGGCGATGTCGCGGTTGGTGAGGCCCTGGGCGGCGAGGCGGGCGATCTGGAGTTCCTGGGGGGTGAGGGGGGACTGCGGGGTGCCGGCGGCGGTGGCCGAGGTGGGGGCCGGGGTGCCGGTGGCGGAGAGTTCGGTGCGGGCGCGGGCGGCCCAGGGGTGGGCGGCGAGGCGGTCGAAGGTCTCCAGGGCGGCGCGCAGGTGGGGGCGGGCGTCGGTGCGGCGGCGGGTGCGGCGCAGCCATTCGCCGTAGAGGAGCGCGGTGCGGGCCTGTTCGAAGGGGCGGTGGGCCGTTGCGTGCCGGGTGAGGGCGGCGCGGTAGGTGGTCTCGGCGAGTTCGTCGGGGCCGAGCAGGGCCTGGCAGCGCAGGCGGAGTGCCTCGGCCCAGGGGCGGTCGGCGGCGGCCGCCCAGCGGGCGAAGCGCTCGTAGGGTTCGGCGGCGCGTTCGGGGGTGCCGAGGCGGACGGCGGCCTCGACCAGGTCGGGGACGGCCCGGGTGGCGCTGATGTGGTGCCGGTGCGGGCCGGTGGTGAGGGTGTGCAGCCGGTCGGCGGCGTCGCCGGCGCGGCCCTGGCCGAGGTCGAGCAGGGCGAGCGCCCACTGGACCCAGGCCAGGCCGGCCGCGGGGGCGGCGGTCTGCGCTCCGGTGGTGGCGAGGGCGGTGGCGGCGAGTTCGGCGCAGCGGTCGGTTCGGCCGTCGAGCGCGGCCAGGTACGCGAGCAGCGCGGCGAGTTGGCTGACCCACTGGTGCTGGCCGGTGTCCCGGGCGAGGCCGAGCCCCTCGGTGGCGGTGAGTTCGGCGTCGCGGTGCCGGCCGTGGAAGAGTTCGGCCTCGGCCAGGAAGAACTGCAGGGTGGGCATCACGCCGACGGTGCCCTTGGCGCGGGCCTCGGCGACCAGTTCGGCGGCGAGTTCGGCGGTTTCCTCGTCGCGCCCGAGGACCAGGGTGGCGCCACACAGCTGGATCAGGTCGACGGGGCTGTCGGCCCCGGCCCGGCGGGCGGCCGCGGCGGCCTCCCGGACGGGCGGCGGGCGGCCGCGGCGG
>NZ_JAHSQD010000494.1 GCF_020103755.1 Streptomyces sp. LS1784 | reverse complement strand
GCGGCACCCGCTCGGGCCGGGGGCCGGGGCGCAGCGCCGGGCGGGCCGGGGCGGGGGTGTCGGTCGCGCGGTCGGCGAGCCCGGCGACGGTGGGCGCCTGGAAGAGGTCGCCGATGGCGAGTTCGACGCCGAGTTCGGTGCGGGCCCGGCCGACCAGGCGGGTGGCGAGCAGGGAGTGGCCGCCGAGGGCGAAGAAGTCGTCGTCGATGGTGATGTCGTCGATGCCGAGGAGTTCGCCGAAGAGCTCGCAGAGCACCCGTTCGCGCTCGTCGCGGGGGGCACGCCCGGTGTCGTCGGCGGCGAGGTCGGGGGCGGGCAGGGCGCGGCGGTCGACCTTGCCGTTGGCGTTGAGCGGCAGCGCGTCCAGCAGGACGACCACGGCGGGGACCATGTAGCCGGGCAGGACGGTGCCGGCGAAGGTGCGCAGCTCGGCCGGGGTGAGCGTGGAGTCGGCGGTGCAGTAGGCGACCAGCCGGGTGTCACCGGGGCGGTCCTCACGGGCGGTCACGATGACCTGGCGGACGGCGGGGTGGCGGGAGAGCGCCGCCTCGATCTCGCCGAGTTCGATCCGGAAGCCGCGCAGCTTGACCTGGCCGTCGATCCGGCCGAGGAACTCCACGGCGCCGTCGCCGCGCAGCCGCACGAGGTCCCCGGTGCGGTACATCCTCTCCCCCGGCGCGTACGGGCAGGCGACGAAGCGTTCGGCGGTCAGTCCGGGCCGGCCCAGGTAGCCGCGGGCCAGGCCGGCGCCGGCCAGGTACAGCTCGCCGGGGACACCGGGCGGGACGGGCCGCAGCCGGGCGTCGAGGACGTAGTTGCGCATGTTGTCCAGCGGGCCGCCGATCGGCACCCGGGGGCCGTCGAGATCGGCGGGGGCGAGCGGATGGTGGGTGGCGAAGGTGGTGGTCTCGGTGGGCCCGTAGACGTGGGCGAGCAGCAGGTCGGGGCAGGCCTCCAGGACCCGGCGCATCAGGACGCCGGAGGCGGCCTCGCCGCCGGTGCAGACGACGCGCAGGGCGGCGAAGGTCTCCGGGGCCTGCTCGGCGACGAGGTCGAACAGGGCCTTGGTGAGGAAGACGGCGGTGACGTCGTGGCGGGTGGTGACGGCGTGCAGGGCGGTGGCGTCGAGGGCGCCGGGCGGGGCGACCACGACGGTGCCGCCGGCCAGCAACGGCGTCCAGATCTCGTAGGTGGCGGCGTCGAAGGCGTGCGGGGAGTGCAGCAGGACGCGCTGGTGGCGGCCGTCCTGCCAGCGCCGGTCGGCGGCGAGGTCGAGCACGTCGCGGTGGCGCACGGCGACGCCCTTGGGGCGGCCGGTGGAGCCGGAGGTGTACATCGCGTAGGCGAGCTGGTCCGGGTGGACGGGCAGGCCGGGGCGGTGGGCGGGGGCGCCGGCCTCGTCGCCGGGGCGCACCACGGCGGCGCCGTGCGGGAAGCCCGGGTCGGCCCGGTCGGTGAGCAGCACGGGGGCGCCGGTGTCGGCGAGCACGCCGGTCATCCGCTCGGCCGGCAGACCGGGGTGCATGGGGACGTAGCAGCCGCCGGCCTTGACGACGGCGAGGGTGGCGACGACGACGTCGGCGGAGCGTTCCATCAGCATCGCGACGGGGGTCTCGGGGCCGACGCCGAGCGCGTTCAGGTGGTGGGCGAGGCGGTTGGCGCGGGTGTCGAGTTCGGCGTAGGTGAGGGTGCCGCCGTCGTGGGCGAGGGCGGTGGCGTGCGGGGTGCGGTCGGCCTGCCGCTCGAAGGACTCGGCGAGGGTGCCGGACCGGCGGGGCGCGTCGGTGGCGTTCCACTCGCTGAGGATGCGGGTGCGTTCCTCGGGGGCGAGCACGTCCAGGGTGCCGATGGGTGCGTGCGGGTCGGCGGCGGCACCGGCCAGCAGCCGGCCGAGCCGGTCGGCCAGGGTGGCGACGGTGGTGCGGTCGTAGAGGTCGGCGGCGTACTCGATCGAGCCGGTGAGCCCGGCGGGGGCGCCGTCCGGGCCGTGCTGTTCGGCGATGCCGATGTTGAGGTCGAACTTGGCGACCCGCAGGCCGATCGGTTCGGGGGCGGACTCCAGCCCGGGCAGGGCGAGTCCGGCGTCCTGGCCGTGGTTCTGGAGCACCAGCAGGGTCTGGAACAGCGGGTGGCGGCCGAGCACCCGGGGCGGGTTGAGTTCCTCGACGAGGCGCTCGAAGGGGAAGTCCTGGTGGGCGAAGGCGTCGAGCTGGGTCTCCCGGACCCGGCCGAGCAGCTCGGCGAAGCTCGGGTCACCGGTAGGGGTGTCCCCAGCGGAGCGAGGGGAAGTGTCGACGCGCAGCACCAGCGAATTCACGAAGAAGCCGACCAGGTCGTCCAGAGCCTCGTCGGAGCGCCCGGCGACGCCGGTGCCGAGCGGGATGTCGGTGCCGGCGCCGAGCCGGGTGAACAGGGCGGCCAGGCCGGCCTGGAGGACGGTGAACAGGGTGGTGCGGTGGGTGCGGGCGAGGTCGAGCAGGGCGGTGTGCAGGCCGGCGTCCCAGGCGAGGTCGACGGAGTCGGCGGCGCCGGTGGGGGCGGGCGGGCGGGGGCGGTCCGTCGGCAGCTCCAGTTCCTCCGGGAGACCGGCCGAGGCGGCGCGCCAGTAGGCGAGTTGGCGGGCGATCAGGCTCTCGGGGTCGTTCTCGTCACCGAGCAGGTCGCGCTGCCAGAGCGCGTAGTCGGCGTACTGGATCGGCAGCGGTTCCCAGTCGGGGGCGCGGCCGTCGAGCCGGGCCCGGTAGGCGTCGGCGAGGTCGCGCAGCAGGGGGCCGAGCGACCAGCCGTCGCCGGCGATGTGGTGGAGCACGACGAGCAGCACGTGCTCGGTCGGGGAGAGGGTGAACACCGTGACCCGGATGGGCAGTTCGCGGCTCAGGTCGAAGGTCTCGGCGGCCGCGGCGTCCCGGTGGGCCGGGTAGTCGTCCGGTGCGCAGTCCACGGCCAGGAAGCGCGGCTGCGCCTCCTCGGCCGACAGGATCCGCTGCACCGGGACTCCCCCGGCCACCGGGAACACCGTGCGCAGGGCCTCGTGCCGGGCGACCACGTCCGCCGTCGCGGCGCGCAGGGCGGCGGTGTCGAGCCCGCCGCGCAGGCGCAGGGCGAACGGCAGGTTGTACAGCGCGGTCGGCCCCTCGATCTGGTCGATCAGCCAGAGCCGCTGTTGGGCGTACGAAACCGGGATCACGGTGCTTCCTCTACTCGGGTCTGCTCACGTCACGGCACGGGCTGTTCGGGGGCGGGGCTCAGGCGGCGGCCAGGGTGGGCCGGACGCTGGGCCGGCAGTCCAGGACGTCGAGCGGCCGGCCCATCGAGACGGCGATCCTGCGGTCGCCGCGGTACGGGTCCCGCCCGTGGGCGCAGAGCACGTTGTCGACCAGCATCACGTCGCCGACCTGCCAGCGTTCGCGCACGGTCGCGGCCCGGTACGCCTCGTTGAGGGCGTCGACGTCGGCCCGCTCCAGCGGTTCGCCGTCGCCGAAGCCGGTGTTGAACGGGAGGCCGTCCGGGCCGAACTCGTCGGTCATCGCCTCGCGGATGTCCGGGTCGAGCGACCACTCGTTCCAGAAGGCGAGGTGGTTGAACCAGACCTCCTCGCCGGTCGCCGGGTGGTGGATGGTGCCGGGGCGCAGCTGGCCGGTGCGCAGGTTGCCGTCCGGCAGCCACTCCCAGGTGATGCCGTTCTCCCGGCAGTACGCCTCGACCTCGGAGCGGTCCTCGGTGGCGAAGGCGGTGCGCCAGCCGAGGGAGACGTAGTCCGAGTAGTTGCGGGTGAGGGTCCAGCCGGAGGTCCGCATCCGCTCGACCAGGTGCGCGGGCAACTGGGCGAGCACCCGGCGGCAGTCGGCGGTGGGGGTGGCCCCGCCCTCCTCGGGGGCGGTCAGGCAGGCGAAGAGCAGCCGGCCGGGGAAGGTGAGGGTGTAGCTGTTCTCGTTGTGCATCCGGATCGGCTGGGCCGGCGGCAGGTCGGTGGAGGAGAAAACGCCGTTGCCGTAGTCGCTGCGCGGGGTGGCCTTCTCCCGGTAGGGGGTGCGCTCGGGGATGAGGACGTCCCGTACGGCCGCGACGTCCTCGGTGCTCGCGACCGGCAGGCCGCGCAGGAAGATCGTGCCGTGCCGGTGCAGGGCTTCGGTGAGCGCGGTCTCGTTCTCGCGCAGCCACTCGCAGGCCTCGCCGAGGCCGGCGGTGCGCGGCGCGTGGGCGAGGGCCGGGCGGCCGGGGTTCAGTTCCCAGGTCGGCATGGTGGCGGTCACCGGTCGGCGAGGGCGGCGACCAGGCTGGCGGGCCTGATGTCGGTCCAGTTGGCCTCGATGTAGTCGAGGCAGCCCTGGCGGGTGTCCTCGCCGTGGACGGTGGTCCAGCCGGCCGGCACGTCGATCCAGACCGGCCACAGCGAGTGCTGGTTCTCGTCGTTGGCCAGCACCAGGTAGCCGGCGTTGTCGTCCTCGAACGGGTTGCTCATGGTGTCCTCCTTGGGTTGCTTCGAAGGTAGGCGCGGGCCGTGCGGCCGAAGGGCAGGAGTCGCGGCAGGTACGCGGCAGTTGGGCCGTGGGGCCTGCCGGGTGGTTCAGCGGGGGGTGAGGCGGACCGGGAAGCGGTCCAGGCCGAAGTTGATGATCGAGCGGTTGTGGGTGACCGGCCCGGTCGGCTCGATGGTGGCGACGCGCTCCAGCATCGCCGTGAACAGGCCGCCGAGTTCGGCCTTGGCCAGCGGCGCGCCGACGCAGTAGTGGGCGCCGAGGCCGAGCGCGAGGTGCTTGTTGGGGGCGCGGTCGAGCAGGATCTCCTCGGGCCGTTCGAAGGCCTCCGGGTCCCGGTTGGCGGACCAGACCCAGACCGCGACCCGGTCGCCGCGCCGGATGGTGCGGCCGTCGAGTTCGGTGTCCCGGCTCGCGGTGCGCAGGGTGTGCAGTCCGACCGAGGTCCAGCGCAGGAGTTCGTCCAGGGCCGAGTCCATGCCGACCTCGCCGCGCTGCAACCGCCGCCACAGGTCCGGGTGCTGGACCAGGGTGTGCAGGCCCATGGCGGCCGTGTGGCGGACGGTCTGGACGCCGCCGACCACGATGTTGTCCAGGTTGAGGACGACGTCCTCGATCGGCAGCAGCTTCCCGCCGACCCGGTAGGTGGCCATCATGCTGATCAGGTCGTCGCGCGGGTCGCTGCGCCGCAGCATCACCTGGTGCAGCAGGTACGGGATGAGCTGCTGGTGGCCGGCCCGGCGCTCCTCGGGGGTGCGGCCGAGGAAGGCGACGTCACAGACCCGCACGACCATGTCGCGGTCCGCCTCCGGGACGTCCAGCAGGTCGCACATCACGGACAGCGGCAGCGCGGAGACGGCGTCGACGAGGTCCACCTCGCCCTGCTCGACGGCCTGCTCGACGATCGAGGCGGCGAGTTCGGCGATGCCCCGGGAGGCTCCGCGCACGGCTCCGGGCGAGAAGAACGGGTTGGCGGGGGCGCGGAGTTCGCGGTGCCGGGGCGGGTCGGTGAGGGCCATCATCCGGCCGGAGCCGACCGGGACGTTGCCCTCGCCGGCGCCGAGCAGCGAGCCCTGTTCGGAGCTGTAGACGGCGGCGTTGCGCAGCACCTCGGCGGAGTGCCGGTAGGAGAGCACCGACCAGACCGGCCCGTCGTCGACGGTGTCGGTGAGGTGGACGGCGGACTCCCGGCGCAGCTCCGCGACCAGCGCGGGGGTGTCGGGGCGGGCCCAGAGGTCGGGGTCGGTGAGGTCGACCGCGGTGGTGGTTGGCATCAGTGCTCCGTCGTGGGCTGGTGGGCGGCGCCGGGCCGCGCGATGAGGGAGGTCAGCAGGTCGACCGGGCCGGGCCCGTCGACGGTGGCGAGCAGGTGGCCGCCGGGGACGACGTGGTGGCCGTGGGCGCCGCGGGTGTGGGCGGCCCAGCCTTCGAGGCCGCCGGCGGCGAGGAGGGGGTCCTCGACGCCGACGACGGTGTGCAGGGCGGAGCCGATCGGCGGGTGCGGGCGGGGCCGGTAGGTGTCGACCACGTCCAGGTCGGTGCGGATGCCGCGCAGCGCGTGCTCCTTCAGATCGACGTCGCCCGCCACGAGTTCGCCCATTCCGGCGAGGCGCAGCAGGTCGTCGGCGGTGTACTGCGGGCGGTCCGCCCCGGCCCAGGCGGCGGGCGGCGAGGCGGAGGCGGCGACGACCAGTTCGGGCCGCCGCGCGGCGGGCAGCGCCCGGGCGACCTCGTAGCCGAGCAGGGCGCCG
>NZ_JAHSQD010000493.1 GCF_020103755.1 Streptomyces sp. LS1784 | reverse complement strand
GGCGGCCGGCTCCTGCGGCGGCACCCTCCGCCCGCCCGGCACGGCGGGCAGGCCCGGGGCGGCCGGCACCGGATCGGGCAGACCGAGCGCCAGCGCCAGGAAGCCGTCCACCGCGGTCAGGTGACCCAGCACCTCGGCCGGGCGCAGCCACTCGGTGCCGCCGTGCCACGGCAGTTCGGCCACCTCCTGCCACTCCTCCGGGCCGAGGTCGCGCAGCAGCGCGTCGAGCTTGGCGGTCTCCGCCGTGTACGGCACGCCCCAGGCGGGGACGGGCAGTTCGGCCGGCCGGCGGGCCAGGCACCAGTCGAGCACCTGCTGGCGCAGCGAGCCGGGCTGGTCCAGCGGCTCGTCCAGGGAGAGCCAGCCGGCCGCCTCGCGCAGCCGGGCCGCCTCCTCGGCGCACTCCCGGCAGCCGCGCAGGTGCTGCTCCAACTCGCCGGCCTCGCGGGCCGGGCAGGCGCCGAGGGCCCACGCGCCGAGCAGCGAGCGCAGGGCGTCGTGCTGCTCCTCAGTGCTGCTCACGTCTCCCCGTTCCCGTCCCCGGTTCCGTCCTGGCGGGTGCGTTCGTCGGCCAGTTCGGTGGCCAGCAGCTCCAGACCGAGCCGCATCCGCTGCTTGGCGGCCTGCTCGCTGATGCCGAGCAGCCGGGCCGTCTCGCGGTACGTGCGGCCGTCGTAGTAGGTCACCGCGATGGTCTCACGCAGGGGTTGGGGCAGGGAGTCGACCACGTACTGCATCCGCGCCGCGGTGGCCACGGCACGGATCTCGGCCTCCGTGCCCGGGGCCTGTTCGGCGGCCCGCCGTGCCCGCAGCCGTTCGACCGCGCGGTGGTGGGTCAGCGCGCCGAGCCAGGAGCGCAGTGTGCCCCGGGCGGGGTCGTATTCCTCGGGGTGTTCCCAGACGTGGGCGAAGACCTCCCGGGTGAGCTGGGTGGCGGCCGCCTGGTCGGCCAGTATCCGTCCGGCCAGGCCGTGCACCATCGGCGCGAGCCGGTCGTAGAGTTCGCCGAGCGCCGTCTCCTCGCCGCGGGCGAGGCGGCGCTGCAACTGCTCGTCCCAGCGCGGGGTCCGCTCCGGGGTGGCCATCGGGAACCACCCTCCTGACCGGGTTCGCTGGCGTACTCAACGGTATCTTGCGGCCGGGCGGCGCCGGGGGCGATTTCGGCAAGAACGGAACCGTTCCTCGTGGATCGGCGTCCCTGTGGATGCGCCTGCCCGCTCGGAACTCCCGGCCCCGAACTCCCGGCCCGGACTCTCCCGCCTCCGGGCCGGATCGTCGGACGGTGCGACGGCCGGCCGGCGGGACCGCGGGTGGTCCGCGAGTGGCGGGCGGGGCGCGGGTGGCGCGCGGCGGTAGGTTCCCGACTGCGGGACCGGCTGGTCGGCCCGGTGCCGGCCGAGCGCCGGTACGAGGCTCGCGAGCATGAGCGGGACAGTATGCACTGCCCTGTCGCCCGATCGCCGGAATATGCCCGAAGCGCTTGCTGCGGTCCGTCCCCCCGCCCATCCTGAGGCGTATTCGTGTCGCGGCCGGTGCCCGACCGACGAGACGGCGCGGACGAGTGGGCGCGGGCGGACGGACCGGGCGGGCGCCCGGGTACGGCTCGGGTGGTGCCGGGCGACGTGCGAGGGCCCGCCGGCCGATCCGGCCCGATCGGGACTATGGCCGAACTGCGAGTGCGGGTGGTGGAGCGGTGCAGGTTCTTCAGGTACAGCTGGCGGTGCAGGCTGACCCCGCCGAGGTCGGCCGGGCCCGCCGGTGGGTGCGCTCGCGGCTGCTGAACCACGGGGTGGACCCGGATGCGCCGATGGCCGAGACGGTGGTGCTGGTGGTCTCGGAGCTGGTGACCAACGCCGTGGTGCACACCGGCTGTCCGGCCGTCCTGCGGCTCTGTCTGCCGGTGGCCGACGGCACGCAGGAGGGCGGGCCGGCCACCCCGCTGCGGGTGGAGGTCGCCGACGCGAGCCAGGCCGCCCCGACCCCGCGGCACGCGGGCGCGGACGAGGACGCGACCAACGGGCGCGGCCTGGAACTGGTCGAGCTGCTCTGCGAGCGCTGGGGCTGGTACCCGGACGGCTCGGGCAAGCGGGTCTGGTGCGAGATCGGCAGCGACGCCCGCCCGGCCGATCCGCTGGCCGACGTGGACTGGGCGGCTTTGGCGCAATAGCGGCTTTCACGGCGGCCGTCGGACCGTGCCGATCACCGGTGCCGGTCACCGGCCGAAAGGTGACGCAACCATTCCGAATTTCGGACTACCCATTGACGTGACGTATCCGACTGATCACGCTTGGGTGCGGCGCTCCGTCGCGAGGGGACGCCGAGGGGACGTCCGTCCACCGCCGTGGTGCTGCTGTCCAGGGGATTCGTGCCAGCAGGGGGGACCGCGGACGGCCGGTCGCGGGCCGCTCCTCGGCGAGTGCGGAGGGTGTGGCGCGGGTTCAGGGCCTGCGCGCCGCGGTTGGATGGCGGCCTGCCGTACCGCGCTCGGGGCGCGTGCGGCCTGCCGCCATCCAATGCGTCGCCGAGGTGTGACGAGTTTCGGCCACCGGCTGGTCGGTTGCCAGGCGTTGCTCAGGAAGCGCGCCGTGCAGGGCTCCCGGGGGCGGCGGCGCTCCCGGGGCCGGTGGTGCTTTCGGGGACGGGGCTCCCGGAGGCGACGGGGCTCCCCGGAGCGGTACGGCTCTCGGGGAGGGCGCGGAAAGTGCGCCGGTAGGCGCTCGGTGCGACGTCGAGCCGGCCGCGCAGTTGCAGCCGCAGCGAGGCCGCGGTGCCGAAGCCGGACTCCCGGGCGACCTGGTCGATCGTCAGATCGGTGCGCTCCAGCAACTGGCGGGCCCGCTCGGTGCGCTGGGTGGTGATCCACTGGCCGGGGCTGGCGCCGGTCTCCTCGCGGAAGCGCCGGGTGAAGGTCCGTACGCTCATCCCCGCCCGGTCGGCGAGCTGCCGCAGCGCCAGCGGCCGGTCCAGGTGCTCCAGCGCCCAGGCGCGCACCGCGGCGGTGCCGCTGCCGCCGGAGTCCACCGGACTCGGGGCCTCCACGTACTGCTTCTGGCCGCCCTCGCGCCACGGCGGCACCAGGCAGTTGCGGGCCACCGCGTTGGCCACCGCGCTGCCGTGGTCGCGGCGCACCACGTGCAGGCACAGGTCCACCCCGGCGGCCACCCCGCCGGAGGTGAGGATGTCGCCGTCGTCGGTGTAGAGCACGTCGGGGTCCAGCCGCACCCGGGGGAACAGCCGGGCGAAGCGCTCGGTGTAGCGCCAGTGGGTGGTGGCCGGGCGTCCGTCCAGCAGCCCGGCGGCGGCCAGGATGAACGAGCCGGTGCAGATCGACAGCAGCCGGGTGCCGGGCCGGATCCGGGCCAGCGCGTCGGCCAGCGCGGGGGTGAAGCAGGCGTCGGCGACCGCCGGGCTGGAGTCGGCGGAGGCCGGGATCACCACCGTGTCCGCCCGCTCCAGCAGTTCGGTCCCGTGGTCGACCATGACCTTGAAGTCGGCGCTGGTGGCGACCGGCCGCCCGTCCAGGGTGCAGGTGGCCACCTCGTACAGCGGCTGCCCGGCCGGGTCCTTGGCGCCGCCGAAGATGCGGGCGGGGATGCCGAGTTCGAAGGCGATCACGCCCTCCAGGGCGAGTACCGCGACCAGGTGTGCCATGCCGTCCCCTCGGGTGTCGGTGGGTCGGGCCAGGGTATCGCGGCCCGTGGCCTGATTCTTGCGAAAGCTGTCATTCAGGCCACTCGTCCGGCTCCGGGCGGCCCGGAACACTCGTCCGCGTGACCGAACGCAGCGCCCTCGCCCCCACGCCCCTCTCCGAACCGCCCGCCCCCGCCACGCGCCCCCGGGTGCACTACGCCTGGGTGGTGGCCGGCGTCTCCCTGCTCGTCCTGCTCGGCTCGGCGGGCTTCCGCTCCACGCCGAGCCTGATGATGGACGCCCTGCACAACGAGTTCGGCTGGTCGCTCGGGACGATCTCCAGCGCCACCTCCGTCAACCTGACCCTCTACGGCCTCACCGCCCCCTTCGCCGCCGCGCTGATGGACCGTTTCGGGGTGCGTCTGGTGGTGGTCTGCGCGCTGCTGACCATCTCGGTCGGCGCCGGGCTGACCATGCTGATGCGCCAGCCCTGGCAACTGGTGCTCTGCTGGGGCGTGCTGGTCGGCCTCGGCAGCGGCTCGATGGCCGGCGCCTTCGCCACCACCATCACCGGACGCTGGTTCCAGGCCCGCCAGGGCCTGGTCACCGGGGTGCTGACCGCCGCCGGAGCGGCGGGAAACCTGGTCTTCCTGCCGGTCGGCGCCTGGCTGGTCGAGCAGCACGGCTGGCGCTCGGCCGTGATCGTGGTCTCGCTCGCCGCCAGCGCCGTCGCCGTCCCGGTCCTGCTGCTGATGCGCGAACGGCCCGCCGACCTCGGCCTGCTCCCGTACGGCGCGACCGAGGCCCCTCCCGCACCGGTCACCGACGGCCGCGCCCTGGCCCGCTCGCTGCGGGTGCTGCGGGACGCCGCCCGCACCCGGGCGTTCTGGCTGCTGGCCGGCTCCTTCGCGATCTGCGGCGCCACCACCGCCGGCCTGGTCGGCACCCACTTCATCCCGGCCGCGCACGACCACGGCATGCCCGTCACCACCGCCGCGAGCCTGCTCGCCCTGATCGGCCTGTTCGACGTGCTCGGCACCATCTTCAGCGGCTGGCTCACCGACCGGGTCGACTCCCGGCTGCTGCTGACCGTCTACTACGGGCTGCGCGGCCTGTCCCTGCTCCTGCTGCCGCAGCTGCTGGCCGGCTCGCTCCAGCCGCCGATCCTCGCCTTCGTGATCTTCTACGGCCTGGACTGGGTGGCCACCGTGCCGCCGACCGTCGCGCTGTGCCGCCGGCACTTCGGCGAGGACGCCCCGATCGTCTTCGGCTGGGTGCTCGCCGCCCACCAGATCGGCGCGGCCGTCGTCGCCGGCCTGGCCGGCCTGGCCCGTGACGCGCTCGGCAACTACGACCTCACCTGGTACGGCGCCGGCGCACTGTGCGCGGTCGCGGTCGGGCTCTGCCTGGCACTGCGCACCGGGCGGGCCGACCGGGCGGTGCCGGCCCTCCCGTGACGGCCGCTCCCCGCACGTGCGAGCGATGACGGCCCTTCCGGAAGGACTGTCGTACCGGAGGTCTAGGCTCCGCTCCATGGCGCTCACCTTCACCCTGGACCCGAAGCTCGACCCCGACCTGCGGACGGGCATCGTCCGGCTGTGGGCCGAGGTCACCAACGCCGGCGGGGCGGTCGGCTTCGTGGCGCCGGTCACCGAGGAGGAGGTCTGGGACACCGCCGACCACCAGTTCGCCGGGGTCGAGCCGGACGGTCCGGACCGGCTGCTGGTCGCGCACGAGAGCGGGACGGGCCGACTGGTCGGCGTGCTGTTCTTCGAGTCGATGCGCTTCGGCCCGATGGAGCACTGGCGGATGCTCAAGCGGGTCATGGTGCACCCCGACTTCCAGGGCCGTGGTCACGGCGCCCGGCTGCTCGCCGAGGCCGAGCGGGTGGCCCGGGAGTGGGGCCTGGAGTCGCTGCGGCTCACCGCGCGCGGCGGCCTGGGGCTGGAGCGGTTCTACGCCCGCAGCGGCTACCGGGAGGTCGGCCGGGTGCCGGCCGCGATCCGGGTCGCCCCCGGGGACGACCGGGACGACATCACCATGTGGCTCGACCTGCGCTGACACCCGTCCCGGGCGGGCCGGGCGGGCCGGACCGGGTGCCCCGTGCCCCGCTCCGGCCGTCAGGCATGCTTGACTGGAGAACCCGCCCCAGCGCAACGAAGAAGGACGTGTCGAGTGACCAGCAACGGCCCGGAGAAGTCACACGCCACGCTCCGCTACACCTCCCTGCGGGTCAGCATCTTCCTCGGCTGCCTGCTGGTGGCCCTGCTGCTCGGGCACTTCCAGATCATCCCGGTCAGCGGCGAGACCGGCATGATCTTCCTGTTCCTGCTGGCCGCGGTCGCCTCCGCGCCGCTCAGCTACGCGCTGCTGAGCAAGCAGCGCGACGAGATGTCCGCGCAGATCAGCGGCAAGGTCTCCGGGATGCGCAGCCGTACCGCCGAGCGGATCGCGACGCAGAACGCCGAGGAGGACGCCGCCGACGACGCCGCCCGCGCGGCTGCCGCCGGCCAGAGCTGACGCCGGCCCCGTCCACGAGCGCAGCCGCGTGCCCGCCATCCGAGACTCAGAGCCGTCCGAGCAGCCGCCCGCCGAGGGGCCGCCCGCCGAGGTGCCG
>NZ_JAHSQD010000492.1 GCF_020103755.1 Streptomyces sp. LS1784 | reverse complement strand
CCCGGTGTCCCCGCCCGCCACCGACACCGCCGTCCCCCGGCGCAGCCCGGCGTCGGGCAGCACCTCCCGCAGCGCGGACGGCACCGGCAGCAGCCCCCTGGACTCCGCCGCCCGCCCCGCGCGTTCCCCCCGCTCCCCGGGCACGGCAGCCGGGGACGCCACCGGGCGGAGCACGGGGCGTGCGGGCTGCTCGGCGGTGGATTCGAAAACAGATTCGAAAACGGGCACAGACCCAGGATCGAACATTCGTTCGCAAAGATTCAAGTCCGACCTGGTCACCGGCACCGACCCGCCTGCAACGGGGTGCGGCCGTCGATGAACTTGGAGCCACTGGGCGACGTGCACGCTCTCGGAGGGTCCGACGCCGGCCGGGTGACGGCGTTCGCCCGACCGGGTACCGACAAGCATTTTTTCCTTGACAAATTTTTTTGTCGGTTGAATGCTGGAACAGTGCTGGAAGTCGCCGTGATCGAAGAACCCGCCGCGGCCGAGGCCTCGCTGGACCCGATGCGGTCACGCCTCCTCGCCGCCCTGACCGAGCCCGGCTCGGCCGCCATGCTGGCCGCCCGGCTGGGGCTGCCCCGGCAGAAGGTCAACTACCACCTGAAGGAACTGGAGCGGCACGGCCTCGTCGAACTCGCCGAGGAACGCCGCAAGGGCAACGTCACCGAACGGGTGTACCGCGCCACCGCGGCCTCCTACGTGATCTCCCCCAGCGCCCTCGCCGCCGTGAGCCCGGACCCCGCCCGCTCCCCCGACCAGCTCTCCGCCCGCTGGCTGCTGGCGCTCGGCTCCCGGCTGGTGCAGGAGGTCGGAGCCCTGCTGACCGGCGCCTCCCGGGCCCGCCGACGGGTCGCCACCTTCGGCATCGACGCGCAGGTGCGGTTCGCCTCCGCGGCCGACCGGGCCGCCTTCGCCGAGGAGCTGGCCCAGTCCGTGGCCGCCCTCGTCAGCCGCTACCACGACGAGTCCGCCCCCGGGGGCCGCAGCCACCGGGTGGTCGTCGGACTCCACCAGATCCCCGCCCTCCCCGCCGCGCAGCCCGCAGCCGGAGCGGAGCCCGGAGCCGCAGCGGAGCAGGACGAACCCGGCAGGGACCGGAACGAACCCGGCACGGAACAGGCCGGCACCCGGGCAGATCAGGAGAAACCACGATGACCCACCCGTTCGAGATCGAGCTGAAGACCTCCCTGCCGGCGAGCCCGGAACAGGTCTGGGAGGCGATCGCCACCGGACCGGGGATCGACTCCTGGTTCATGGGCCGCAACGAACTGGACCCGCGCGAGGGCGGCACCGCCGTCATGGAGACCGGGGGCCACCGCGAGGAGGCGGTCGTCACCGCCTACGAGCCCGGCAAGCGCCTGGCCACCCGTACGGCCACCGGCGAGGACGGCCGGTTCATGGCCTTCGAGTACCTGATCGAGGGCCGGGACGGCGCCGCCACCGTGCTGCGCGTCGTCCACAGCGGCCTGCTCGGCGACGACTGGCAGGACGAGTACGACGCACTGCGCCGCGGCTGGCCCTTCCACCTCCACACGCTCCGCGAGTACCTCGCCCACTTCCCGGGACGCACCGCCGTCCCCGTCTTCGCCGCCGCACCGTCGTCCGGCCGGCCGGAACCGGAGGTCCGGGCCCTCCTCGCCCGCGCCCTGTCGCTGCCGCTCCCGGTCGCCGCGGGCACGCGGGTCCACGGCGAACCGGCGGTCCTGCCGCCGTTGGACGGCGAGGTGGTCTGGGCGGACGACGAGCGCTTCGAGGTCCGCACCGCCGACGGGCTCTACACCTTCCACCACGGCTCCGGCCTGGTGCTGATGTTCCACCACCTCTTCGGCCCGGCTCCGGACGGGGCCGAGGCCGCCTGGCAGCAGTGGCTGGCCGGGGTCCTCGCCTGACTTTCGGGCCTTCAGGCCCTCAGGCGTTCCTCCAGGCCTTTCACACCCTTCAGGCCTGCCGGACCCGACAGACCTGGCAGGCCTGGCAGACGCAGACCCGTACGAGAACCGAGGAGCCCCCCATGCGCACCCTGATCAGCACCGCCTTCATCTCGCTCGACGGCGTCGTCGAGGGCCCCGGCGGCGAACCCGGCTACCGCAACTCCGGCTGGACCTTCAAGGACATCGAGTTTCTCCCCGAGGCGTTCGAGATCAAGGGGCGGGAGCAGGAGGAGGCCACCGCGATGCTGCTCGGCCGGGCCAGCTACCAGGCGTTCAGCCCGGTGTGGCCGGACATGGCGGAGTTCGCCCGCTACAAGACGCTGCCGAAGTACGTCGTCTCCACCACCCTCGCCGAGGACGACCTGGTGTCGAACTGGGGCGGGACCACCATCCTGCGCTCGCTCGACGAGGTCGCCGCGCTGAAGGAGACCGAGGGCGGCCCGATCATCGTCCACGGCAGTGCCACCCTGAACCACGCCCTCTCGGACGCCGGCCTGATCGACCGCTACCACCTGCTCGTCTTCCCGCTGCTGCTCGGCGCCGGCAAGCGTCTGTTCAGCGCGACGGACAAGGACGCCCAGAAGCTGAAGCTGGTCGAGTACGAGGCGTACGGGAACGGCATCCAGAAGCAGGTCTTCGACGTCGTCCGCTGACCGTTCCCCCCTTTCCGGTGAGAGCGCGGGCGTGGCGGGGCGGCCTGATCGCCCCGCCACGCGCCGTCAACGTCCTTCTGCGGGGCGCCAGATGAACACCTCGCTGCTCGGCTGCCGCTCCGAGAAGAGCCCCGACGGCGAGGTCCGGGCAAGGAGGCGGCGGAGGTCCGACTCGAAGGCCGGGCGGCGCCCGGCGAAGAGGTGCGGGGTCGAGGAGGAGAGCGCGAAGACGCCCGCGACCGCGTCGTCGGCCGTACGCTCCAGCGGCCGCCCGGGACGACGATCCGCCGCGGACCGGCGAAGCCCGCCCGGGCGAGGACCGCGGCCTCGTCGCCCGGAGTGCCGTGCGGCAGCAGCCCCCGCCCGGCGCGGCGGACCGGGCCGAGGTAGCGCCGGACCAGTTCGCCGATCGCGGCGTACGGGACCGGCGGGTGCGGCAGCCCCTCGGTGGGGCGCGGTTCGCCCTTCAGGTCCGAGATGTGCGCCAGGGCGCCGCCGGGCCGCAGCATTCGTCGTACGGTCGCCGCCACCAGGTCGCGGTCCATCCAGTGGAAGGACTGGCCGAAGGTCGCCAGCGTGAAGGTGCCGAGGCCCGACGGGAGTTCCTCGGCCCGGGCCCGCACCCAGGTGGCCTTGGGCTCCGCGGCGCCCGCCCGGCGCGCCTCGGCGATCATCCCGGCGTCCGGGTCCACTCCGACGACCTCGCCGAACAGGTGCGCCAGACCCAGCGCCGGCGTGCCCGGCCCACACCCCACGTCGAGCAGCCGTCCCCGCCCGTCGAGCCCCAGCGCCCCAACCGGCGCCTCCGCCAGCCCGGGGGGCGTACGGGAGCCTGCCGCGGGTGTAGTGGGCGGCCGTTCCGGCGAACAGCGTCTCGCCCCAGGTCCAGGCGTCGTCGGTCATGGCCGCTCCCTCGGGGAGGTTCCGCTGTGGGGTGAACGGAGCTGATCATGGCCCGGGTTGACGGCTGGTCACGTCCTGGTGAGGTTGGAAATCAATGGACAGGCATCCTGTGACCAACAGACTGATCCCATGACAGTGACAGATGACAAGACCGACCTCCGGATCTACATCCAGGACGCCCGCGACGCTCTGCTCTGGAAGCTCGAAGGCCTCTCCGAGTACGACCTGCGCCGCCCGCTCACACCTACCGGAACCAACCTGCTGGGCCTGGTCAAGCACGTCACCGGCGCCGAGGCCCTCTACTTCGGCGATGCCTTCGGACGCCCCTTCCCCGAACCGGCCCCGGTGTGGATCACCGGCCAGACCGAACCCAACGGCGACATGTGGGCACGGGCGGACGAGAGCACCGAGGAGATCATCGGGCGCTACCGGCGGGTCTGGGCGCACTCCGACGCCACCATCGAGGCCCTGCCGCTGGACGCCGTCGGCAGGATGCCGTTCGGCGCCCGCCACGAGCAGACCCTGCACCGGGTGCTCGTCCACATGATCGCCGAGACCCACCGCCACGTCGGCCACGCCGACCTGGTCCGCGAACTCGTGGACGGCGCCACCGGCCAGCGCTCCGACGGCGCCAACACCGCCCCCGGCGACGCCGACTGGTGGCGGGCCCACCACGACCGTGTGGAGCAGGCGGCCCGGGAGGCCGGCGGACTCGCCTGAACCGGAGACGTCAGCCTCCGTGCCGGGCGGCCGCGCCGACGTGCCGTACGACAGCGGCCGCCCGGTCGGCGAGGGGCCCCGGGGCGATCGGGACGCACGTGTACCCGAACTCGGCGTAGGCCTCCCGATGGATCCGCTCGAACCGCAGCGACTCCTCGTACGAGATGCGCCGCGCCTCGGTCGGGGTGACGAAACCCGGGCTCTCCACGAAGAACACCCGGCGTTCGTAGACCCCCGCCTCCCGGATGCGGTCGAGTTCCCGGGCCAGAGCCGGGGTCACCGGATGGCCGAGGTGCACCGCCAAGGCGTACGTGCACACCGGCGAGCGGTCGAAGAACCGCACCTCCCCCGGCGGGCCGACGGCCCCCTCCTGCCGCCGCCGTTGCAGGGCGGCCACCGCATTCACGAACGACGGGTCCGTCCACGGCTCCGGCTCGCCCTGGGCCTGCCGCAGCGCGATGACGTCCGTGGCGGCCTCCTCGACCACCGGGAAGCCCGCGCACTCCAGCCACCGCAGGATCGCCGTCTTTCCGGCCCCCGGCGTACCGGTCAGCAGGTAGCGCTTCATCCCCGCACCCTACGGGCCCGGTGGCGACGCACGGGCACCGTGGGGTGTCGGGCCCCCGCCGGCTGCCACGCGCCCCTCCCCGCGGCCGCACCCGGGCAAGCGCCTCGCAGCTTCGGGCCCGGCTGCCACACCACCCCCGCCCGACGGCCCCCGCGCCCCTTCCCGCTCGGAGAGCGCCTCGGCGGTGTCGGGCCGGGCCGCTAGGGTCTGTGGGTCACGGGGTAGGCCGGGAGAGGGTGGGGCACGTGGGGTGTGAGCGGGTGGCGGAGCTGCCGGGTGGGGTGGTGCACGCGGGGAGTCGGGAGTTCCTGGTGCGGGAGGGGCTGCCGACGGCCGGGGCGTTCCTGGACTTCGAGGCGCTCGGGGGCGGGGAGCTGACGGCGTTCCCCGCGGAGGCGGAGCGGCTGTTCGTCCTCGGGGAGACGGAGTACTGCACGCCGTTCGCCGCCACCGGCAGCATGGTGCTGCTGGACGGGGTGACCGGGGAGGTGTTCCTGGACAACGGCGGCCCGCGGCGCGACCTGCTGGCCTCCGGCCTGGCCGCGCTGGCGGGCCTGGTCCGCGAGGTGGATGCGGTGGCCGAGGCGGCCCGGCGGCCGGAGGCGCTGGGCGGGCGACGCGGGCCGACCGTGACGGCCGAGGTGTTGGCGGGAGCCGAGCGGCGGATGCGGGAGATCGATCCCGGGCTGTTCGACGACGAGTCCGCACCGCCCCCGCACTGGGGCACCGCGCTGCTGGTGCGGGCACTGGGCTGGGGTGCGCTGCCGGGTGGTCCGGGCGGGCCCGCGTACGAGACAACCCCGGAGCTGGTGGCGGAGCTCGCGGCGCTGACGGACCAGGACGGCGGCCCTGGCCGGGTGCACCGGTTCCGGCCCGAGGACCTGCCCGCCGCCCTGGTGCACGGGCCGACCCGGCAGCTGCTGACCGAGGTCGGCCTGCCGCTGGGCGGGGCGATGTTCGGAGTGTGCGACGAGCCGCTGGTCAGCATGGGCGAGGCGTACCCCGAGTACTTCGACGGCGAGGAGGAACGCCCGTACCAGCGGGACTTCCTCGCCCTCGGGGACTGGCCGACCGACCTCACGATCGCCCTGGACGGCGCCACCGGCCGGCTGGAACTGCCGGACTGGTACGACGACGGCCACCCCGAGGCCTACCTGAACCGCGACCTGTCCGCCCTGCTCTACGCCCTCTGGACGTACGAGCGGCTGCGCGCCGAGTGGGACCGCTGGGACTACGGCCGGGCCCGGGACACCTGGGCGGTGTTCGACCCGCAGGCGCTGCTGAGCGCGGTGGTGGACCGGTTGGTGGAGGCGGTCGACCCGCAGGCGTTCGCCTCACCCGGCTGCTCCTGGCGGCTGCTCGCCGAGGACGGTCACATGGGCGGCCTGCTCGGCTGAGCCGCTCGGCCGAGCTGCACCGGTGACGGGCGGTGGGCGGCGGCGGGCGGCGGCGGCCGGCGGCGGCGGGCGGTGGGC
>NZ_JAHSQD010000491.1 GCF_020103755.1 Streptomyces sp. LS1784 | reverse complement strand
TACCGCCGCCGGAGCCCGCCGCCGCACCGCGCGCCGCCAGCTCGCTGAGCCGCTCGTGCAGCGCGGCGGCCCCGGGCCGTTCGGCGGGCTCCTTGGCCAGGCAGGCCCGGATCAGCGGTGCCAGTTGCGGCGGTACCGCCGAGAGGTCGGGCTCCTCGTGGACGACCCGGTACAACATCACCTCGGAGGACGCCCCGGACCCGAACGGGGTGTCGCCGGTGAGCGCGTACGCGAGCGTGGCGCCGAAGGCGAAGACGTCGGTGGCGGGTGTGACGGCGGCTCCGCGGACCTGTTCGGGCGCGAGGAAGCCGGGGGAGCCGACCGCGGTGCCGACGTGGGTGAGCGTGCTGGCGCCGCGTGACCACGCGATGCCGAAGTCGATGATCCGCGGGCCCCGGGGCGAGAGCAGGATGTTGGACGGCTTGAGGTCCCGGTGGACCACCCCCGCCTCGTGCACCTTGACGAGTCCGTCGGCCAGTGCGGCCCCGATCCGGGCCGCCTCGGGCCAGTTCAGCGGCCCCTCGTCGCCGACCCGCTTGTAGAGCGAGGGCCCCGGCACGTACGCGGTGGCCAGCCAGGGCCGCTCGGTCTCGATGTCCGAGCCGACGACGCGCGCGGTGCAGCCGCCCCGGATCCGGGAGGCGGCGGCGATCTCGCGGGCGAAGCGGGTGCGGAACTCCTGGTCCTCGGCGAGCTCGGCGCGGATCAGCTTGAGGGCCACGCGCTGCCCGCGGCGGTCGGATCCGAGGTACACCACGCCCATGCCGCCGGCGCCCAGTCGCCGGTGCAGGCGGTACGGCCCGACGATGCGGGGGTCCTCACGCCTCAGCCGCATCATCGCCATGTCTCGTTCCCCGTCAGCCTGTGGGTGAGGCCCCGTCGGTTGGGCCATCGTCAGTTCCTGTCTGGCACAGCTTACGGACTGCCCGCTGCGGTGTGCTGATACGCAACACCTGAAGCCACCGTGCGATTGTCCGATCTTGCGCTGACCTGCAGGTCACAGGGTCGCCGAAGAGCTTCTCGGGGTTCTCCCTCAGGGTTCCCTCGGGGGTCGGATGAGACTTCCGTCCCCCTGCGGTAGTAGTCGCGGAGTCCGATCGTCATCCTCCGGGACGTCCGAGGAACAGTACGACGGCATGACGCCCGGAGAACCCCTGACCAATAGCGTTGTGTTCAGCGGTGGACGGGGAGCTCGTCCCCCGAGGTAAGCCGTCCACCGCGCCAACTCGACCGGATCAGGAGCAAGGAAATGCCACCGCAGCTCACGGGAACCCCCCGCCGCCGTCGGCCGGCCTCCGTCCAGCCCCGGTCCGCCGAGCAGCCCACGCGGCACCCCGCCGTGGCGCTGGCCATGGCCCTGCCGTGCGCCGTGCTCCTGGTGCTGCTCTTCGGCGGGTGGGAGCAGATGGCGAACCAGGCCCAGGCCGTCGCCGATCTGATCACCCGCTGAGCAGGAGGAGGAAGGAGACGCCGGCCCCGACGGGCCGGCCGAAGACTGGCACCGATCCCCTGGGGACGGGGAACGGTGTCGCCGGGGAGGCCGCGGCCGCGATGACACGCGGACGGGCGAGAGCGGCGCGCAGAGCGCCCCGGCAGGCGGAGATGCCGCGTACGGACGTCGGTGAGGGCGTCCGTACGCGGCTCTTCTCTTTCCCCGGCACCCGAAGCCACCGAACGGGACGACAAACGGCCGGGGCCGCGACCCTCACGGATCGCGGCCCCGGCCGTTACTGTGCGCGATACTGGGATTGAACCAGTGACCCCTACCGTGTCAAGGTAGTGCTCTCCCGCTGAGCTAATCGCGCCTGGTGTGGCGGTCCTGCAGCGGATCCCGGGGGATCCGACGTGCGCGATACTGGGATTGAACCAGTGACCCCTACCGTGTCAAGGTAGTGCTCTCCCGCTGAGCTAATCGCGCGGGGAGGCCCCCGGTGGAACCGGGGGGACCTCTTGGAGGTGGAGACGGGATTTGAACCCGTGTACACGGCTTTGCAGGCCGTTGCCTCGCCTCTCGGCCACTCCACCAGGCAACACATGAAGAACGATCTTACACTGTTCTCCATCGAGCGGACGACGAGATTCGAACTCGCGACCCTCACCTTGGCAAGGTGATGCTCTACCAACTGAGCCACGTCCGCCTGTCTCCCGGGATCTTCACCGACTTTCCTCGGCTGCGCTCCCCGGCGACGTGTTGAACTCTAGCGGATTCCCGGGCCAGCTAAAAATCCGTTCCCGCAGCATGCCGAGGGGATGACCGGTGAGTGCCGTCCCGTCAGCCCTCCCGGCCGGTCACCGGCCACCACCTGCGGCACTCCCGGACGATCATCCGCAGGTCACCCGACGCACACCCGCGCGACGCACACGGCTGCTCGTGCGCGGGGGCGCGGGCCCGACCCGGCCCACGCCCCCCGACCTACACTTCAGGCACCGCCCCCAGCACCACCGCGCAGGAGAACCGTGTCCGGCCACCCCGACCCCCGTACCCCGCTCGCTCGCTTCGGCGGCCGCCTGGCCACCGGACTGCGTGACGTCACCTCGGACCCGGCGGCCCTCGACTCCGCCGGCCACTGGGCCGTCGCCTACGACTTCGAGGGCCGCCTCACCTGCGCCCGCTTCGACGAAGTCCGCCCCGCCCCCGCCCCGCCCTCCGGCGCCGGCTGGCGCGGACCGGAGGCCGGCAGCTGGCACAGCTCCCTCGACCGCGCCGCCTACACCGCGGGCGTCCGCCGCATCCGCGAGCACATAGCCGCCGGCGAGGTCTACCAGGCCAACCTCTGCCGGGTGCTGTCCGCACCGCTGCCCGAACCGGACCGCAGCGACGTCGACGCCCTCACCGGCCTCCTCGCCCACGGCAACCCCGCCCCCTACGCCGGCACCATCCGCCTGCCCGGGCACGGCGTCGAGATCGCCACCGCCTCGCCCGAGCTCTACCTGCGCCGCACCGGCCGCACCGTGTCCTCCGGGCCGATCAAGGGCACCGGCCGCACCGAGGACGACCTCCTCGACAAGGACCACGCCGAGAACGTGATGATCGTCGACCTGGTCCGCAACGACCTCGGCCGGGTCTGCGAGACCGGCAGCGTCACCGTCCCCGACCTCTGCGCCGTCGAGAAGCACCCCGGCCTGGTCCACCTGGTCTCCACCGTCGAGGGCACCCTGCGCGAGGGCGCCGGCTGGCCCGAGCTCCTCGCCGCCACCTTCCCGCCCGGCTCCGTCACCGGCGCCCCCAAGTCCAGCGCCCTGCGGATCATCGAAGCGCTGGAGACCGCCCCGCGCGGCCCGTACTGCGGCGCCGTCGGCTGGGTCGACGCCGACCGCGGCGAGGCCGAACTCGCCGTCGGCATCCGCACCTTCTGGATCGACCGGACGGACCCGGACGCACCCGTCCTGCGCTTCGGCACCGGCGCCGGCATCACCTGGGGCTCCGACCCCGAGCGCGAATGGGCCGAAACCGAACTGAAGGCCGCCCGACTGGTCGCGATAGCGTCGGGCAGCGAGCCCGGTGGCGAATCCGGCAGCGGATCCGACCCGACCAGGGCCTGAGCCCCTACCGCCTAGGAGCAGCATCCGATGCACAACCGCCCCACGAGCTGGGTCAACGGCGCCCTCGTCGACTCCGCCGACGCGGCCGTCTCGGTCCTCGACCACGGCCTCACCACCGGCGACGGCGTCTTCGAGACCCTGAAGACGGTCGAGGGCCGGGCCTTCGCGGTCACCCGCCACCTCGACCGCCTCACCCGTTCCGCCCGCGGTCTCGGCCTGGCCGACCCCGACCACGACCTGGTCCGCGAGGCCTGTGCCCAGGTCCTCGCCGCCAACCCGGCACCGCTCGGCCGGCTGCGCATCACCTACACCGGCGGCAACGGTCCGCTCAGCTCCGAGCGCGGCAGCACCGTCCCCACCCTGGTCGTCGCCCTCAGCGCGATCGGCCACCGCCCCGACGAGACCGCCGTCGTGGTCGTCCCCTGGCGCCGCAACGAGTACAGCGCCGTCGCCGGCCTCAAGACCACCTCGTACGCCGAGAACGTCGTCGCCCTGGCCGCCGCCCACCGCGCCGGCGCTTCCGAGGCCCTGCTCGCCAACACCGCCGGACTGCTCTGCGAGGGCACCGGCTCCAACGTCTTCGTGGTCGTCGACGGCCGCCTCCTCACCCCCACCCTGGCCTCCGGCTGCCTGGCCGGCATCACCCGGCAGCTCGTCATCGACTGGTGCGGCGCCGAGGAGACCGACCTCCCGCTCGGCGCACTCCGGGACGCCGAGGAGGTCTTCCTGACCTCCACCACCCGCGACGTCCAGGCCGTCACCCGCGTCGACGACCGCGAACTGCCCGGCATCGGCCCCGTCACCGCCAAGGCGATGGCCGTCTTCACCGAGCGCAGCGGCGACGACCTCGACCCGTGATCCCCGACCGGGGGAGAGCACACGGTGGATAACCTCCCGCGCAAGGGGAAGGGACCACCACATGACCACCACGCTGCGCCCCGAGGGCCCGGAGACACCCACCGCGGCCGGCGGCCGCACCAGACGCTGGCTGATCCTCTCGAACGGCCACCCGGTCGGCGCGCTGCGCACCACCGCCGATCCGCAGGGTGGCCAACTCTGGGGCCGCATATCCGAGTTGGAGATCACCGAGGGGCGCGGACGGGGTCGTGGCACGTTCGGCGGGCTGGCCGCCGAGGAGGTGCTGCGGACCTGGGGCTGCTCCCGGGTCGACATCAGCGTCCCCGGGGCGGCCACGACGGCCCGCGGACTCGCCACCACTCTCGGCTACACCGAGCGGGCCCAGGTCATGTCCAAGCGGCTGGTCGCCGCCCCCGACCTGCCCGCCGGGGTGAGCGCGCGCCCCTTCGACCCGGCCGACCTCGACGACTGGCTCGCCCGGTCCACGGAGCACTTCCGCCACTCGCTCATCGAGTCCGGCCTCACCGAGGAGCAGGCCGGGGCCAGGATCGGCGGCGACGACCGGCCGAGCCCGATCCCGCAGGGCGTCGAGACCCCCGGCGTCGTCCTGCGCAGGCTGTACAGCGCCGACGGCGGGGAAGGCCCGTACGGCTCGCTCTGGATGCAGCTGCGTCTGCGCGACCTGCCGGACGGCGAACCGCTCGCCTGGGTGATGAGCGTCGAGGTGTCCCCGGCCCACCGGGGCCGGGGACACGGACGCACTCTGATGCTGCTCGCCGAACGCGAGTGCCTGGCCGCCGGGGTGCGCAACCTGGGCCTCAACGTCTTCACCCGCAACGAGGTGGCCGCCCGGCTCTACGGCTCGCTGGGCTACGAGGTCACCGAGCGTCTCTACGGCAAGCGGCTGTGATCCGACATGCCGTCAGGACGTCTTCGCCGCCTCGATGACGGCCACGATCTGCGCACGCAGCCCGTCCTGGCTCCGGCCGCCGTCGAGGCGCTTCCCGCCGATCACGTACGTCGGCGTGCCCGTGACCCCGATCGCCTTGCCCTCGGCCTGGTCGGCGTCGACGGTCAGCATGTGCCGGCCGTCGACCAGCGCGGTGTCCACCTCGTCGACGTCGGCCCCGACCTCCCGGGCCACCTCCAGCAGCACTTGCTGTCCGCGCGCGTCCAGCTCCGCGGTGCGGGCCAGCAATGCCTCCACGAACGGCCAGCCCTGCCCCTGCGCGAACGCCTCCTCGGCTGCCTCCGCGGCGGCGTAGGCATGCTTGTGCTTCTCCAGCGGGAAGTGCCGCAGCTCCACGGTCAGCGCGTCGCCGTACTGCGCGCGCAGCGCCCGTACGTCGTCCAGCGCGGTGTGGCAGTCCGGGCACTGGAGGTCGCACCAGAACTCGAGGCGGGGGAGGGAACCATCGATCATTCCCCCAGTGTTCCACTAGTGGGCGCCCGCTCCGGGCGGAGGTGCGCCCGAGGGCGGACCGAGAGGAAGGCACCGATGACCAGGACGACCGGACACGAAGGAGTGGTCCCGTGCTGAGCGCGGCGATCAGCTTCATCCTCACGGCGGGCGGGGTGGCCTTCGCGGGGCTGCGGGCCTACCGGCGGCGCTTCCTGTCGGCGACCCGGTGGTTCGCGGTGGCCCTGCTGCCCGCCGGGCTCTACCTGACCGGCCTGTTCCCGCTGGCGAGCACGATCGGCCGGGAGTTCGCCGACTGGGCGGGCAAGCTGGTCCTCGACCCCCGGGTGTGGACCGGCATCGCGCTGCTCGGCGTCTCCGCGGTCCTGCTGGTCACCACCCGCTGGGTGGGCCGCCGCGGCAGTGCGGTGGTGGAGGGTGCCCCGGAGCGCCCGGCCGCGGCCGGCCCGGCGCCCGAGCGCCC
>NZ_JAHSQD010000490.1 GCF_020103755.1 Streptomyces sp. LS1784 | reverse complement strand
ACGGCTCGATGAACGTCCACTGCTCGTCGGTGAGTTGCCTACGTGTCACACGCAACGTCCTACCGGATCCCGCTTTCGAGCAAGCACGAAACCGCAATATTGATCACGACATCACACAGGCCCTAGCGCCCAGGCCAGCGAGCACCCTCGAACAGGCTGCACTCGAACGGGTGGACCTTTTTCGAAAAGGTGTCGTTCCGCTGGCGCATCGACCTGGTTGTTTCCACAAAAACCCTGGCCGACAAAGCCGTCGAGGCCTACGTCGAACGCGCCGCCACCCACGCCGAGCGGTGGAGCGACCACGCACCGGTCACGGCAGTGTTCGATCTGAACAACTAGGCAGCAGAAACTGGTAGTTCGACAGACTGAAGAGGCGGCCCCGACACGGGGCATTCCACACGTCGGGGCCGCCTCTCGGTAGCAAACACGCGCGACAACCTGCCGCTCGCGGCATAGCCGACCGGCATCCACCCGACCTGCCGTGTCATCCCTCCTTTGCGTGCCCCAGCCCGCCGCTCCGGGGCGAGCCCGGCCGTTTGGCGGCGGAAACCGCGATGGGGGGGCCGGCGGCAGTTCGACGAACTCCTGGACGCGATCACGCGGATCGTCGCCGCCCCCGAGCCGCAGCCATCCGTGCCCCGTCGCACGGCCCTCGGCGATCCCGAGGAGGTGACGGTGCGGAGCCTGTCCGCCGTCACCGCGGAGGTGCTGAACGCGTACCTCGACCGACACGCCGGTGGCGACGACCTCGTGGAGAGGGCACTACTGCCCCTCGCCCGGCACGGCCACGGCGGCGAACCGGCATTCGCCTCGGTCCTCGCCCACCACTCCGACCCGCACCACGACGTCCACACGCTCACCCAGGAACTTCGCCACGGGCTCGGCGGCAACCCGGGCAACCGCGAAGCATGGGCCCGGGGGATCCTCGCCCTACCCGACTGCTCCAGCGAGACCGTCCTCGCCCTGCCCACCTGGACCGCACTCCAAGCACGCGGGCACCGCTACGACACCACGACGGTCGGCGAGTGCTTGTCGCTCGCGACCGGGATACCCGCGTTGTCGGTGGTGTGCGGCGTGTTCATCGGCGCTCTCTCCGGTTACGTCTCCATGCGGGCCTCGACACCAAGGCGTGTCCGACAAATGATCATCTGGCCGGTCCGCGGGACCAGAGGATCATCTGTCAGCCACGCCGTGGCGCCAAGTGACGGAATGCCTAACATAAACAAGGCGGGTGAGAGCAAATATCGCAGCAACATCACCAGTTCCGGTGAATATTGATGGTGCGTCAGTGTGATTCCCCTTGCTCTGATCATGATGGCGATCGGCATCCGTTCACAGAGAAGGTGGTTCCGAATGACCAGTGACCCGACTCCGTCGGTCACCGAAGCGACGCTCACCGACATCGCCACCAACGGCGTCTGGGGCCCGGGCCACAGCGTCAGTCAGGCCGTCGTCGACGTGTCCCGGGCGCTGCTCGGCTCCCTCCAGGGTGAGGAGGGCGTCGAACTCCCGCCGGAGCTCTCGGAGCTGGTGGCCGATGTCCAGCGGATCGCCACGATCGCGCTCCCCCGCATCACCACGCACGACGGTGTCCGGCTGTCGTCGTTCTCGATCAAGCTGAAGGGCGACGCCCCGCGCCCGGTGGTGATCGTGCCCGCCGGGTGGAACCCGTTCGGCTGGCTGCCCTTCCTCTACGCCTACCTCAAGCTGGCGCAGCGCGGCTACCACGTGCTCGCCTACTCCCCGCGCGGCATCGGCATCAAGGGCTGGCCGTCGACCTCCGAGGGCTTCATCGGCGTGGCCGGGCCCAACGACTGGGCCGACGGCTCGTCCGTGATCGACTACGCGCAGGAGTCCTTCGAGCCCAGCCGGCTCGGGTTCCTCGGCGAGTCCTACGGCTCCGGGATCAGCCAGCTGGTCGCCGCACACGACCCGGCCGGCCGCGTCGACGCCGTGGTCGCGCTGAGCACCTGGGGGAACCTCGCCACCAGCCTGTACAACAACGGCACCCGGCACCTGGAGGCCGTGCAGGCGCTGATCGACTTCACCGGCGGCCCGCTGGAGGAGAAGTTCGACGAGGAGACGCAGCAGCTCCTCAAGGACTTCCTGAGCGGTCGGAACCTCGACCAGGTGGTCGAGTGGGGCACCGAGCGCTCCCCGCAGGCCTACGTCGACCAGACGAACGCGCGGGGCATCCCGACGTTCATCTCGAACACCTGGCACGAGACGCTGTTCCCGGTCAACCCGGTGGTCGAGCTCTTCGAGCGGCTCACCGTGCCGAAGCGGCTGAACCTGTGGATCGGCGACCACGGTGCCCCCGAGGGCCCCGGCCTGGCCGGGCTGGTGACCGGCCTGCCGTTCCCCGGGCTCGCGGAGCCGACGCGGGAGGCCTACGCGTGGCTGGACCACCACCTGCTCGGCGTCGACAACGACGTGCCGAACTGGCCGACGGTGAGCAGCCAGAGCATGTTCACCTACAAGACGGTCGCGATCCCGGGCGGCACCAAGCTGATCACCGTCCCGGCGCGCCGCGAGACGTACGAGGCCTGGCACGAGGTCACCACCGGCAGCGAGGACTGGTATCTCACCGGCGCGGGTGACACCGGTGACGGCGCGCTGACCGACAAGCCGACCGTCGGCTGGTCGCGGGACTTCGCAGCGGGCGCCCTCACCTCCTCCGTCGCGGGCGAGCTGCTCAAGACCGGGCAGCAGGAGTGGTTCGGCAACCCCAAGGTGTACGAGCCGGCGAACTTCGAGCGCGATCAGCTGCTGGTCTGGTCGACCGACCCGCTGGCCGGATCCGGCGAGGTGGCCCGCCGGATCCGGGGCGCCGCCACCGTGCGGCTCACCGTGCGCAGCAGCACCGACGCCGCCACGGTGGTCGCCTACCTGTACGACGTCGCCCCGGACGGCAGCGCCCGGATCATCACCCACGAGCCGTACACGGCCACCGACCTGACCCCGAACGTCAACACCACCGTCGCCTGGCTCCTCCAGGCCGTCTCCTACGACCTGCCGGCCGGCCACCGGCTCGCCCTGGTGGTCAACAGCCGTGACCCGCTGTACTCCTACGCGGGCTCCGACCTGCACGCCCTCACCACCACCACGGTCAGCTCCGTGAGCGGGAGCGAGGCCAAGCTGGAGCTGCCGCTGGGCTGACACCCCCAGGGCTCCACTGCCCGTACGGCAGCCCGCTGACCGGCGTACAGCGGGCTGCCCCCCAGGTGCTTCGCATCGTCGCGCGCCTCCCAGTCCTCCTCCAGCTCTTCGTCTTCCGCCTCGCCGTCGACGGCAGCCACGCGACCGGCAAGGTCGGTGCGAGCTGGGTGCAGGTCGTGCTGGCGTGGAGCTTGGCGTTCCTGCTCCTGGCCGAGTGGACGGCGATGGGCGCATCCTGGAAGGGACCGAGCGGAACGTCGGCGATCTGCGGGCTGTCGAGCACGTAACTCCGGGGCTTGCAGGAAATGGGATCGCCGCAGTTCAGCGCGTCGGTCTTCAGCAGCCTCGGAACGTGCTTCGCCCACTGTCGGAACGCTGAATGCGTGGTCGCAGGTCATGTGGCCCCTCGGAGGGTGGGCCTGATGGAGCCTGTGCTTGGTCCCAGTTCAGTGACCCGACTGCCGTGCCGCTCCTCCCAATACGCCAGGAGCTGAGCCCCGCGGCCGGTGTCGCGAACCAGGGCTTCCGGGTCTTGCGACGGCTCTCTCGCAGCCGGCCCGGATCGGGGCTCCGTGGCGGTTGCGTCCGTCCAGGTGGCCTCCAGTGCTGACGCCGCCTCTTCGTTCGTATGCGGGAGTAGGTTGCTGGGCGACCCACTGGCCCGCTTCCCGGAGGACACCGATGGCCATCCCCGCCCTGGACCACTCAACGACCCGCTACTCCCTCCCCCACGCCTACTGGATGGCCCAGGCCGCCGGACTGGCCATGCTGGACCGGGCCGGCATCGAGGACAAGGCCCACGCATGGGGCTTCGACGAGGTACGCCACTTCGAGTCGACACACCAAATGCCGTTCCTGATCGAGGACACCCAGGCCTACACCATGGCCAGCGACCGCATGATCGTCACCGGATTCCGGGGCACCGAGGTCCTGAAGATCTACGACTGGCTCACCGATGTCAGCACCCCGCCCGTCCCCGGCCCGGCGGACAAGGGCTTCGTCCACTACGGCTTCCACCAGGCCCTGCAGTCCGTCTACCCCGACATCCGCGACACCATCCAGGAACTGCGCACCGACGGACAGAGCGTCTGGTTCACCGGCCACAGCCTCGGCGGCGCCCTCGCCATGCTGGCCGGAGCCCGCTGGTACTTCGAAGAGCCTCGCCAACTTCCCGACGGCGTCTACACCTTCGGTCAGCCCCGCACCTGTGAACGTCTTCTCTCCGGCGCCTACAATGCGGCCTTCAGGAACCGCTGCTACCGCTTCGTCAACAACAACGACATCGTCCCTCAGCTCCCACCCGAGCCGGCCTTCACCCACGTCGACGCGCTGCGCTACTTCGACGCCGACGGGAAGCTCCACGAGGCTGTGCCGCTCCTCGCCGGGCTGAAGGACCAGGCGAAGGGCTACCGCCAGGACATGTTCGCCCCCGAGACCGACGGCATCAGGGACCACCACCTGCCCAACTACCTCGCCGCGTTCGAGAAGAACCTCGCCAAGACGGGCTGACCACAGGAGACCCCGGCCCCGGGGCCGCTCCGCGGCACCCGGGGCGCGCCGGGTGGGCCGGGTGGGCCATCGTCGTGGGCAGCGACCTCCCCCGGCGACTCGACGGCCGGTGGTAGCGGGCCGGGTCTACCTGACGGGCCTGGAGATCGGCAGCGTTGACGGAGCGCGCCTCGATGGGGGGCGGCCTGCCCAGGCGTCGCCCCGGGTCTATGACGTCACGGTGGCGCCGGCCTCCCGGCACTTGCGGTGCGGCTCGTTGCAGCTGCCCTTCTTCTTCCCCGCTGTCCGGGCACAGTTCTCGGTGTCGTGCGCCTCCTGCCCGGCGGGCGAGAGGTTGTCGTAGTTGCTCCCGTCATGCCGCCCGGGAGAGTCGCTGCCCACGGTGCCGGCGCCGGTCTCCGTCCCGGCTCCGGCGCGCTGGGTCGGCAAAGCCGCCGGTCCGGGCGAAGTGGTCTCGGTTTTCGCCGTCCTCGGTACGGGCGGCGGGACCGGCACGGGCGGAGCCGACGCGGTCGGCGGCGGCAGTGTGGGCGGCGCGGCCGAAGTCGCCGACTCGATGGAGGCCGCCGGCGCCGGGGACGAGGACGCGCCGGGGCCGCAAGCCGTTGCCATGGCGAGGAACAGCGCCACGGTTCGGACGTCCACCTCAGGGACCGCAAGCTCTTCGTCCGCTCGACCCTGTCCGCCGTGGACAACGGCGACCTCCACTTCAACCAGCCCAAGACCGAGGCCAGCCGCGCCTGGATCAGGCTCTCCCCCAGAGTCATGACCGCCCTCCACCGCCAGACCACGGTCCAGATGACCGCCCACCCCGACGACCGACTCGAAGGACTCGTCTTCGCCCGCCGGGGCGGTACGCCGCTGCGCCAGGTCCTGGATCAGCTCCAAGGCCCCGGACTTCGAGGGAAGAGGACGCGGGTCGTCGGCCTGTACACCTGCCCGCCCGCCGACGCGACGGTCGTCTGCGTCGACGAACCGGGGCCGGTGATCCCGCGCACCTTCCCGCCGGCGCCGGGCTGGTCGCCGGACGGGCACCGCATCAAGAGCGAACTGAACTACGGCCGCGGGCCGGAGAGACCCGGGTCTACGACGGCCTGCGCGTCCGCGGCGGACAGCAGGTCACCATGACCGCCTCCTCCCACAACAGCCTCTCCACCCGGGCCCGGCTCGAGGACCATCCCCGGATACGACATGCCTTCATCCCCGTCGGCGCCTGCTGGCTCAACCTCCAGGAAGGCTGGTGGCGCATTTTCCGCAAAGCCTCCCTCGCCGGCCAGTCCTTCGCCAGCCCCGACGAGATCACCCAGGCCACCCGCCTCGCAAAACCGCCCAGCTCAACGCACGTGCCAACCCTGGATCTGAGGCAGACCACCCCCGCCAACCCGCCAGCTCCGACGCCGATTTGTGTACCGCCTCTAAGGAATCCAGCACTAGGTTCTGTCCGCGCGATCATGAGCGGAGCCAGATGACCAGTGCGGCGACCGTGACCGTGCCGAGGAAAACGTAGACGCGTTTGTCATATCTGGTCGCGACGGCGCGGAAGTTCTTCAGCTTGTTGATCGCACGCTCGACGACGTTGCGTTTCTTGTACCGCTCTTTGTCGAATCCGGGCGGCCGGCCGCCGGCGCTTCCCCGCTTGC